>NZ_JBLWFR010000079.1:0-716 GCF_048799745.1 Noviherbaspirillum sp. ST9
AGCAGTCTGCATTGGAGTTGATAATGCCGGAAATTTTACAAAACTTGATAACGCCATAAAGGATGCCGATGCTATGGAAAAGGTTTTCAAATCCTTTGGATATGATACTATCTTGCAAAAAGATATTAACGTAGATGACTGGATAGCTCTTTCGGCTCACCTGCAAAAAGAACTTAAAAACTACGATAGCTTTATATTTTTTTATGCCGGGCATGGCATTGAGGTGGCCGGAGAGAATTACCTCACACTTCATGAAACAGTACAGGACCAGGAAAGCAAAAGCTATTATGACAGGTTTGCAATCAAATTGTCCGAAGTTCTTGAACTGGAAAAAAATAACTTATCAATATCTAAGATCATCATAGTCGATGCATGTCGGGATAATCCAAAAGGTGTAAGGGGCGTTCAAGCCGAAGAATTTGCTCCGATCGCTACACCAAGAGGAACCTTGATCGCCTTTTCCACAACCAGCGGTGAGAAGGCCGCCGACTATGGATTCCCAAACAATAGCGCCTACACTGGTACTTTGGTCCATCATTTAAAAAACAGCTCAAATATCCAGGCAGAATCCCTTTTTAAAAGAGTTAGACAATCGGTTTTTTCGATTACTAAAGGAAAAAAAGTGACTTGGGAGCACACATCACTGATTGACGAATTTTATTTTCAGAAACCCGTAGCGCAAACAATTGACTACGGTTATCCGGATCAGTATATCA
>NZ_JBLWFR010000080.1:0-716 GCF_048799745.1 Noviherbaspirillum sp. ST9
ACGAGGCTGAATTTCGGTTTTTAGACTAAGTGTATCCTGAACAAGCAAAAGGAGGCCTTCAAAAGTAGAGTGCGACCCCTTTTGCTTGTTTTATAGTTTCTTTCTCTATTCCCTGAATATGGATGCTAATAGCCTGAACAGGTGTCGTCGCCGCGCGGGTCAGCACCTCCCTGGTAGCCTGAAGAAGTGTTAATGATCGCATCTACTCTGCCGATAGGCCCCCTGGAGTTGAATTTATATCCTTTCTCACGCAGTATTTTTTCCGTTCTCTCTGTCAGCGTGCCATCTTCGAGATACACTTCATCGGGCAGCCACTGATGATGAAAGCGTGGAACCGTGACAGACTGCTGCACAGGCATGCCGAATTCAATTACATTCAATATGGTTTGGAAAACAGATGTAATGATGGTCGACCCGCCGGGAGTGCCTACTACCATGAAGAGCTTGCCATTTTTCTCAATGATCGTAGGGGTCATGGAACTTAACATCCGTTTCCCGGGAGCGATTGCGTTGGCTTCACCTCCAATCAAGCCGTACATATTGGGAGAGCCAGGCTTCACCGAAAAATCGTCCATTTCATTGTTTAAAAGGAACCCTGCGCCCTGTACCACAACCAGCGAACCATAGGAGCCGTTTAATGTCGTGGTAACAGCAACGGCATTTCCCTCTCTGTCGGTAATAGAAAAATGCGTGGTTTCTTCACTCTCGGGGCCGGT
>NZ_JBLWFR010000081.1:0-713 GCF_048799745.1 Noviherbaspirillum sp. ST9
GAACACCCCCGATGCAACCATTAAGGGCGAGTTTGATGAGTATGGCACTAAGTCGTTGGTGACACTGTCCCAGCAGGGTCAGCCTGTGGGTTCTTTTTATGGATTTGTGACGGATGGATTATTTAGGACCGAGGCTGAACTAAACGATGGCATCGATTATGGCCTGGCAGTGGAACCAGGTAAGCTGTGGTTGGGGGATATCCGGTTTAAGGACCTTAACGGTGATAAGAAGGTTGACGACAAGGATGTAACAGTTATTGGTAACCCTAATCCGAAGTTCACTTACGGAATTACTAATACTTTAAACTGGAAAAACATCGATTTTTCAATTTTCCTGCAGGGGAGTTACGGGGCTGACATCTTTAACTACAGCAAACGACGTACTGAAGGCATGAGTAGTCAGTATAACAATCAGTTGACGACTGTATTAGACAGATATACTCCGGGTAACCCGGATGGATCTTTGCCCCGCTACAACCAGTGGCATAATAACAATATCAGGATTTCAGACCGATTTATTGAAGATGGGTCGTATTTGAGGATTCAGAATATAGCCATAGGTTATAGTGTGCCTAAGTCGCTGTTAAACAAAATTAAAGTAAGTAGTCTTAGGGTGTATGCCTCTGTTCAGAACGTCTATACGTTTACCAATTATTCGGGATATGACCCAGAGTTGGGAGCCTATAATAATCTGGTGACGTTTATGAACATAG
>NZ_JBLWFR010000025.1:0-1356 GCF_048799745.1 Noviherbaspirillum sp. ST9
TAAGCACCTGTACAGCTTATGTAAGCCAAGCCCTGGCAACTCACGCCTGATCTGGGCTACCATATCCAGTACCACAACCTCATCCTGATGAATCGATTTGAAATGATATTTCCTGTCATAGTAAGCATGTCGGGACTTACCAAACAGTCTACAAAGAGGCCCGATACCCATCCTTGTAATTCGCCTTTCCTTAATCAGCGTGACTGTTTGGTGCCATGCTTTTTTCGCAGAGGCACTTTGAGTTCCTTTTCTGCATAATCGATCATTGAATTAAGTCCATAGATCATTACATTGGCTTTTTCCAGGGCTTTCTCTAGTTGTTTTATATGAGCTTTAAGTGCCTTAGAGTCCTTTTCGTTGGGGTTCATAAGTGGTAAAGATACAGCTCCTTTTTCTAACCCTCTTTTGTAAATACTTACCCAGTTACTTAATATATGAGTGTTAGGCAAGCCGTGATCATAAGCGACTTCTTTTATGGAAAGGTTCTGATATACAACCTTAACAATTAGTTTTTCCTTAAATGCTTTTGAATAGACTTTTGGTTCTGTGAGTAGTGCTTTCATTTTTTTAAGTGATTTTTCACAAAACTGTATAGCTATAGCCGTATAAGACCTTGGCCTTAGGTGATGCAATGGTACTTCTAAATGCAGTTTATCAAATGCTAAATCTTTTTAACTTATAGCCATTTACATGAGGGAACCTTGATAGAATATTCCCGTTTTTGTGATACCACACCACTCGATAAACCATATACTTTGTTACAATGAATACCCCTATGATCATACATCTCGAGTAGTCCATTTTCAGTGTCAATGGAATAAAAAATTGTGTTGTTACCTTTATTTACTCCGAGTTGGAAAATGTCGTTGACCCTTTTATCCGATTCGTTTAGGTTAGTTAACGACTTATTAAACTTACCACCGTTAAGCACCGCCATTATGTTCCCCCATTTCAACAAGTGATAATCTTCCTTATTGAGAGAGTGGCACTTTTTTAAACAGGTGATTAAAGAATGAGCAGGAGCCGGATCCTTTGAGGGGGTCCAAGAGTCCCAGTTGAATTTCGTATAAAACTGGAGGTATTTTGAAAAAAAAACATTGTAGTCTTGTTCATCAACGAAAGTCGGTTTAACGTAGGAATCTAGAAAAATTTTTATAAAAGAATAATCGATGGTCATAGCCTCAATCGATACAAGCTTGGGTAGATCTTCCGTATTTCGTTTATTAACCCTTATATATGACTGCGTCGCAGGAGTGCGAGACAAAAATCTCACATTTTCAAAGCCTAACCCTTTTGTTTCGAAAGCTTCGATAGCTGCTGAGCAGGAAATTTCTTTAAATGGAGACTTACCAGTAT
>NZ_JBLWFR010000082.1:0-708 GCF_048799745.1 Noviherbaspirillum sp. ST9
TCAGGAATTTCATATCTGCGCATTTTCCGGATAAACTAAAAAATATTTAATCCATGATCAAATTACACTGTTTCCAAAAGGAATGGATAGATGGTTTCCGCGAACAGGAAGCGTACAAGCGAATCAATCCACCATTACTGGAAAAAATGATCCATGCACTTTCACTGCTTCAGTATCTACAAAAACATGGATTGAACTTTGTTTTTAAAGGCGGAACAAGCCTGATTCTTCTGCTGAAAGACTCAAATCGTTTTTCAGTTGATATAGATATCATTACTGAGGACACTAGAGAAACCATTGAAAGTAAATTAGATCAGGTAATAGAAGCATCCCACTTTAAAGGATGGAAGCTGGATGAGAAAAGAAGCTATGGAGAAGGTATTCCTAAAGCACATTACGAACTTGAATATGATTCGAATGTGAATAAAGGTTCCAATTATATTTTGCTTGACATACTTTTTGAAAAGGCCCATTATCCCAGTATTCAGAAGCGTGCTATACAAAGTAACTGGATCGAGGCTGAGCAGATTATAGAAATAGACCTCCCCACGGTAGAAGCAATTACCGGAGATAAATTAACAGCTTTTGCACCGACAACTACGGGTATTCTATATGGTAAGGGCAAGGAACTTGAAATTATCAAACAGCTTTTTGATCTGGGAAACCTTTTTAACGAAATAAAAACATTGGAAGAAGTAAAGGCAAGCT
>NZ_JBLWFR010000083.1:0-704 GCF_048799745.1 Noviherbaspirillum sp. ST9
GTCGAAAAAGCGATGTTCTTCGAAAGCCAGTTCAACAGCCCGTTCTCTTCTTATTGCCTGCCTTAACTTTTCCTGTGTATTAAACCGTGGATCTGTGTTAGTGATAGCAGGGAGACCTCCACGACTTCTTATCTCATTGATAGCAACATAACATGCAGGATTCATTGGAGAAACCTCGTTTAAAGCTTCAGCATAATTCAGGTAATATTCCGCGAGTCTGAAAACAATCCAGTTGACCTGCCCACCCCAATTCATCCTGGTTAAGAATTTTTTCATATACCCAATACCATTTACCGGCGCATAAGAAGTCCATGACCCATCACTTTTCTTATAAAAATTCAGAATGCCACGACTATCATTCCACTTAGACCCCGAATAAAACACAGATTGCTGAAACCGCGGTTCCATCTCCTGCATTTTACTTAGAAATTCAGCTCTGGTTCCCTGGTCTGGCCAAACCTGATCATTTCCATCCTTAGTGTAATATTTATTTGCCTGCTGCAACGTTACCCCGTGTCCATACCAGCCGTTATCAATACCACGCGGCATCATAAAGTTTGAAAACTCACCACTCACCCTTCCTGTAGATTGGTTGGCCAGAATGATTTCTGAATTATTTGGTTGTGCAACAGCAATTTCATAATTTTTACCAGGGTCAGAATCGGTTTTCACCAGGGTTACGCCGCCCGTAACAGCCCAGTCAA
>NZ_JBLWFR010000084.1:0-703 GCF_048799745.1 Noviherbaspirillum sp. ST9
TTCATAATAAATCTGAAATAAGGATATCGCTTTAATCCTTTTTGTTTTTGCATCTTTGTATTAATTACGGGTTGATTTCTTGTTGAAATCTAATTTGTTAATTGCCGGGCGTTGTTACTTCCGGTGTGTTTACATGAAGTCCACTGGCGACCAAACCGAGGCTTCTTGTGCTACAGACCGTTCTCCTGAAAAGGGAACGGTTTTTCCTTATTAGTACTGACTTATTCCATTCGAATCATTTTTAGGGTTAATAAATATTAATAATAGAGTCCTGGATGGTGTATTTGAAATGGCCGGTTATACTAAGCACATTCATCGCATCTTTTACCGAAATGGTCGATGGTATAACCCCCGAAACCTTCTCCTTTGCTTTGCCGGGATCTTTGATCCTGATCTCCACCTTGTACCATCTTTCGAGGTCGCGTGCCATATTTGCAAGAGAACTGTGACTGAAGACGAGCTTTCCCTGCCGCCATTGCTCCAGGTCATCAACAGGGAAAGAACCAGCTATTGCTTTTTGTGAGGATTTATCCCAGCTTATACTTTGTCCGGTGGTTAACACGGCTAATGTTCTAATCGGGGACGTTGTATTGTCAATATGTCCTACGCTTACCTTGCCCGTTGCTACGCTTACATTCACCGGACCGCCTTCATGGGCTTCTATCTTAAAGGAAGTACCCAAAACCCTGGTAACGATATCAGC
>NZ_JBLWFR010000085.1:0-697 GCF_048799745.1 Noviherbaspirillum sp. ST9
CTGGCATTCCACTGGAAACGAATAAGAAAGGCCTGGGCTGGTTCATGTTTAAAAATGATTCGACGTTTGCTATGTATCATGCCGGCAGCGCCGGATTTGCACATTCCAAACTGCTGCTACTGCCATCGAAAAATGCAGCTGTAGTTGTTATGACCAATACTGCTGAAGGCGGGCATGCGGCCGAGGAATTTTGTTTTAATCTCCTGCCCCGCTTTGGTTTGAGTATAACCGACCTTTTTCCGGCGCCAATAACGGGGACGATTCATCAATTACAACATATCGTTAGCCTTCCCAGCAGCGTATTGGAAAAACACGCTGGCAACTACGGTGAATCGGGATCTTATTCAGCCATACGATTAAAGGACCATTACCTGGAGCTAAGAAATGGCGACAATCAATACTTGTTAAAGCCATTGACAGCAAATGAATTTGCTCCATACCGGATACACGGTAAAGATACGGTAGAAGCTAAAGACAACTCCCGGTACTTTTTTAAAGATATAAAAGGTTATCATGTACTCATTCAGCGGATTGGGAAACGGGAATATAACCGGGGATACCGTATGGATCCTCTAGATACCGCATTATTGCGCAAGAAGATAGGACTTTATGAGCATTTTGGTTACCAGATGCTCATAGGCGATAGCAAGTTCAAAAGTATAGAAATCTACTTATCTAACGACGGTGTGCTTATGTG
>NZ_JBLWFR010000086.1:0-697 GCF_048799745.1 Noviherbaspirillum sp. ST9
AACAACAGCTTTTTCAGCGAAAGCAATTCTTTTTCCACGTTTCACTATCTCGTTTTGGAGTACTTTATCAAATCCTGCTCCTGTGATATCGAGTTTCTCCAGACAATCTCTATATAACGCAGTTGAAAAGGCCATTCCCGAGCCGGAGAGAGTAGCCGACGAGCCTGTTTCAAAAAGGATCTTGCCATCATAAAAATGGTAGTAAATATCCCTCGCAGCGTCAAGGCATGCTATGGTGGTATCCATGTTTTTCGCTTCCCTTATTCCCTGCACGGCTTCAAAGCCCCTGTCAAAACATTCGTTTAAGCGGGTTAAATAATTCCCGTCGACGAGATTGTCGCTATCAATAATCGTAATACGATTATGCGCCCTTCGAAATCGTTCTATTGCGTAAAAATGCGAACGCGTATTACTACCAAGAATTTCATTCGGGCGCAGGAGGATAATGCGATCATCGTTGAAATTAAGAGACGACACATCGCATTTATCCGCCACTATATATACAAGAAAATTCGTGTAGCGCAGTTGCAGAATAGAAGTTGCCACTGCCGGCAAAGAATCGGCTTGCTCATATGCTGTCACAATAATTGCATAATCGGCAGCATCTGACGCCGGTGTTTCCTGCAGACGGGGTTTGCGCCTCACAGCCAGCCAGATAAGGTATAAAAACAGCGGCATTACCAGATTGTATCCAACC
>NZ_JBLWFR010000087.1:0-696 GCF_048799745.1 Noviherbaspirillum sp. ST9
TGCCGCCCACGCCCTTCACATGCGCCTGTCCGCCCAGCTTGCCTTCGGTACCCACTTCGCGCGCCACGCGCGTCACTTCCGACGCAAACGAGTTCAGCTGGTCCACCATCACGTTGATGGTGTTCTTGAGTTCAAAGATCTCGCCGCGCACGTCCACGGTGATCTTCTTGGACAAGTCGCCGTTTGCGACCGCGGTCGTCACGTCCGCAATGTTTCGCACCTGCGCGGTCAGGTTGCCCGCCATCGAGTTCACGCTGTCGGTCAAATCCTTCCACGTGCCCGCCACGCCCGGCACGTTTGCCTGGCCGCCGAGTTTCCCTTCGGTACCCACTTCGCGCGCCACGCGCGTCACTTCCGACGCGAACGCATTCAGTTGGTCCACCATCACGTTGATGGTGTTCTTCAGTTCAAGGATTTCGCCCTTGGCATCGGCGGTAATCTTCTTGGACAAGTCGCCGTTCGCCACTGCGGTGGTCACGTCCGCAATGTTGCGCACCTGGCCGGTCAGGTTGCCGGCCATCGAGTTCACCGAGTCGGTCAAGTCCTTCCACGTGCCTGCGACACCTGGCACGTTCGCCTGGCCGCCCAGTTTGCCTTCGGTACCCACTTCCCGCGCCACACGGGTTACCTCGGATGCGAACGAAGACAGCTGGTCCACCATCACGTTGATGGTGTCTTTGAGTTCGAGAATTTCGC
>NZ_JBLWFR010000088.1:0-696 GCF_048799745.1 Noviherbaspirillum sp. ST9
TGCCGCCCACGCCCTTCACATGCGCCTGTCCGCCCAGCTTGCCTTCGGTACCCACTTCGCGCGCCACGCGCGTCACTTCCGACGCAAACGAGTTCAGCTGGTCCACCATCACGTTGATGGTGTTCTTCAACTCGAAGATTTCGCCGCGCACGTCCACGGTAATCTTCTTGGACAAGTCGCCGTTCGCCACGGCGGTGGTCACGTCCGCAATGTTTCGAACCTGCGCAGTCAGGTTGCCCGCCATCGAGTTCACGCTGTCGGTCAAATCCTTCCACGTGCCCGCCACTCCCGGCACGTTTGCCTGGCCGCCGAGTTTCCCTTCGGTACCCACTTCGCGCGCCACGCGCGTCACTTCCGACGCGAACGCATTCAGCTGGTCCACCATCACGTTGATGGTGTTCTTCAGTTCAAGGATTTCGCCCTTGGCATCGGCGGTAATCTTCTTGGACAAGTCGCCGTTCGCCACCGCGGTGGTCACGTCGGCAATGTTGCGCACCTGGCCGGTCAGGTTGCCCGCCATCGAGTTCACCGAGTCGGTCAAATCCTTCCACGTGCCTGCGACACCCGGTACGTTCGCCTGGCCGCCCAGTTTGCCTTCGGTACCCACTTCCCGCGCCACACGGGTTACCTCGGATGCGAACGAAGACAGCTGGTCCACCATCACGTTGATGGTGTCTTTGAGTTCGAGAATTTCGC
>NZ_JBLWFR010000089.1:0-694 GCF_048799745.1 Noviherbaspirillum sp. ST9
GCCGCGTGCATCCAGCTCGCGCTTGTTCGCCATCCAGACGTCGAAGTCCTCGCGGCCGTGGCTTGGCGCAGTGTGCACGAAGCCGGTTCCGGTGTCGTCGGTGACGTGTTCTCCGGCGAGCAGGGGCACGGTGAATTCGTAGCCGCCGCTGAAACCGCGCAGCGGATGCGCACATTCCACGACATCGAGCGTATCGCCGGGGATGTCGCGCACCCTCTCATAGGCGGCGACGCGCGCCTTCTTGAACACTTCCGCCGCGAGCGCGTCGGCCAGGATCAGCAGGTCGCCCGTCTTCGCCCATTTGGCTTCCGGCGCGTCGGTTACCTTGTAGAGGCCGTAGGCGATCTTCGGCGAGAACGAGATCGCGCGGTTGCCGGGCAGCGTCCACGGCGTGGTGGTCCAGATCACGACCGAGGCATTGGCCAGCGCGCCATGCGCCGGCGAGGTGACCGGGAATTTCACCCAGACCATGTCGGAGGTGTAGTCCTCGTACTCGACCTCGGCCTCGGCGAGCGCGGTCTTCTCGACCACGCTCCACATCACCGGCTTGGAGCCGCGATAGAGCGTGCCGTTGGCGGCGAACTTCATCAGCTCGCGCGCGATCTGGGCTTCGGCCGGATAGTTCATGGTGGCGTAGGGATGCGCCCAATCGCCGATGACGCCGAGCCGCTTGAACTCCTCGCGCTGTACGTTG
>NZ_JBLWFR010000090.1:0-692 GCF_048799745.1 Noviherbaspirillum sp. ST9
CTGATCAGTGTGTTGACGAGCGGGCGGCCGAAACCGCCCGCTCCGTGACGTCAGCGATAGATGCGCTTCAACTGCCGTTCGGCTTCCGCCATCGCGCCCTTTAAGTCCTTCGAACCGGTGCAGTAGTTGGCGAACATGTCGACGACGATGAAGTCGGCGATCGCGGTCGCCGCCTTCTCTCCGACGGTGCCGATGCCGGATGCCGGCAGCGTACGTTTGGACGCCTGCGAGAACACCGCGTTCTTGGGATCCGCCGTCCAAACCGGCGCCGACTCATAGGCGTTCAGGGTCTGGGTCAGGTAACCCTGCGCGCCATCCAGCCACTTCTCGTAGTTCTCCTTCTCCAGCATGAAGGCAATGAAGGCCTTCGCCGCGTTCGGATATTTGGTGAAGTTGAAGGCGAGGATCGGCAGCGCCAGCACCAGCGCCAGCATGCGCGGCAGCACCAGCACCTCGATCGGATCAAAGCCCATGGTGCGCAGCGCGTCGATCTCTTCGCGCATCTTCATGGAGCCGAGCTCGGCGGTGTAGGCACTGCCCGAGCGGCCCGCCACCATGATCGCCACCAGCAGCACGCCGATCTCGCGCAGGACCAGCACGCCGAGCATGTCGACGACGAAGATGTCGGCGCCGAAGCGGCGGAAATGGAAAATGCCCTGCTGGGCGATGATGCAGCCGATCAGGAAGGTGAT
>NZ_JBLWFR010000091.1:0-691 GCF_048799745.1 Noviherbaspirillum sp. ST9
GCAGATGCAGCGAACGACAGTGGCAGACGCTCCAGCGCTATGGCGAGCCCTGTTCCGCTAGCCTCTGCGATGTGCAGGCCGTCGGCGAGCAGTCCATCGGAAACGTCCGCTGCGGCGGTGGCGTACCCGAGCAAGGTCTCGCGAAGTTCAAGCCGCGGCGTCGGCCGATAGAAGCGCTCCAGCAGGTAGGGTTCATCGCCGGCGGCGGCGCTCCACAATTCGCCCTGCTTCAAACCGAGGCCCAGAGCCGCATCGCCCACGGTTCCGCTGACATAAAGTCGGTCCCCGGCCCTGCCCCCGCTGCGTTTCACGGTCCGTCCCGTCGGCGCCCAGCCGATCACGGTGAGACTGGCGGTCAGCGGACCGGAGGTCGCCACCGTATCCCCGCCGAACAGGCGAAGTCCGCAGACATTCAAGGCTCGGCCGAATCCGGCGGCGAAATCGGCGCGCGCAGCCTCGCTGAACATCTCCGGCCAGGCGATGGTGAGCAGCGCGCCGTCGGGTTCGGCCGCCTTGGCCGCCAGATCGGAAACCGCGCTGCGCACCAGGCGCTCCGCCATGAGCGCAGGCGCGTCGTCGGCGAAGACATGCACGCCGGCCACGATGGCGTCGACGCTGAGCACCTGCTCGCAGCCCTCGCGGGGACGCAGCACCGCCGCGTCGTCAAGGAGACCGAGCGCTTCAGGAACGT
>NZ_JBLWFR010000092.1:0-688 GCF_048799745.1 Noviherbaspirillum sp. ST9
GCGGCCTGGCTAACATGGATATGGAGGACCCGTACGATAACATGTTTAACTCACTGTTGAGTGTCGGGGCATCCGCTGTTGGGCAGTACGCCGGTAACGCTGCGTCGTCTACTGATTCTGGTAGCTCAACACCCGGAAGTGGTGCAGCGGCTACTCAGAACATGGCGTCCTCCTATGATTTATGGGGGAGTAAAGGTAACAGCTCAGTTCATACCTGGTAACTTAAGAGGAATGTCAAATGCCTGTGATTCAACCCAGTAGACAGGGGTTAAATATCGGGGGAGTGCAACTGCAGTCCAACGATGTTAGCTTACCGTCAACGGTAAGTGAGGTGTCTGTTGATACCTCCAAAGCAAAACGCCTAGCTGCCCTGTCCGGGTTCGTGCAGGACTTCGGCGTAGGGTTTGACGAAGCAGTAAAAGAAAACGCCGCAGCCGCCACCGTGCGCGGCGCTATGGATGCTCAGGGCGCAGTAGATGCAATGGCTTCCAAAGATGAGGCTGTACAGAAGCAGAACATCTTCGTACGCGAAGCCTACCAGGATGGTTACGTATCCGCCGCCGCATACGACTCTCTAGCCAAATGGCGCACGGATAGCATCGCACGAGCTAAGAAAGCTGCTGAGTCTGGTCTGACTGACGAAGAGTTCCAGCAGCAAGAGCAAGAGCACGTACAGTCAATGGCAGAC
>NZ_JBLWFR010000093.1:0-686 GCF_048799745.1 Noviherbaspirillum sp. ST9
GTCCGGACCCGGAAGTGAATGTCACTTCGAGTCCTTTGGTGCAGGGCTACGACCTTGGAACACCGCCGGTTCCACGTACGGTTCAGTTTGGTTTTAATGTTACACTTTAAATTTTGAGCAAGTGATGAAAAGATTAATCTATATGTTCTTAACCCTTGTGCTTTTCTCTTCATGCTCCGAATTTCTTGAGGTTGACCCTCAATTACAGGTTGATGAATCTAAAGCAATTACCAATGCGGCTTCTGCGGCCACCGCTTTGAATGGATTATATAACAGGCTGGGGAGTAACAATTACTACGGCTCTAATTTTCCGGCCTTATCCTATTTGTCGGGGGGAGATATTCAATGGATGGGTTCTCAGTCGGCACCTCAGGAAGTAGTGCTCCATAAGCTTACAGCCGATAATAGTTATGTCGGTTCTGCCTGGGCTGCCATATCTCAAACCATTCTTTCCGCAAACTACATTATACAAGCTGTTCCCGCAGTAAATGACGCGCTTTTCACCGAAGCACAAAGGAATCAGATATTAGGAGAAGCATATTTCGTCCGGGCTTTATCGTATTTTGATTTAGCACGGGGATGGGGAGGAGTTCCGATCATATTGTCGCCTACGCGTGAGGCGAGTGAAAATCTGAACGTCCCCAAAAGCAGCGTGAATGATACCTATACCCAGGTTTTAAAGGACC
>NZ_JBLWFR010000006.1:0-472967 GCF_048799745.1 Noviherbaspirillum sp. ST9
CCAGGCCGAGGAAGGAGCCGGCGCGCTTGCGGGTGGCGCAGTATTCCGGCAGGTAGCGGCCGGCCTGGCGCATCAGCCACATCGGCGTGTACTCGGTCGGCTGGCGCAGCAGCGCGCGCAGGAAGGTGTCGTTCTGGAGGGGGGCAAACTTGGATGACATGGCAAAACCTTTCACGAATCCGCCATTATCGCCCATGCCGACGCCACCCGCGCGCAACGAAATTCCCGCATCCACATCAAGAAAATCGTTGCACGACGCCGCGCGGCCGGAAAAATGCTTCAGCTCCCGGCGGCCCGGCGCTATAGTGATGTTTCCATTCCGCAATCCATAAAAAGAATGCCGGCGCCTCGTCCAGGCGGCGGGACAAGACTTGCGGTCGTGTCTGATAAGGAGGGGCCATGCGCCGATGGATTGCCGCGGGCTTGGGGGTCGTGCTGAGCCTGGCAGGTCCTGCCGTGTGGGCTGCCGCTATCAATGTCGTCTTCATCAATCCAGGACGCTCGGACGAGCCGTTCTGGCGCAGTGCCGCCCGTTTCGCGGAACCGGCCGCCCAGCAGCTCGGCATCGAGCTCGAGGTGCTGTACGCCGAACGCGACCACCTGAAAATGATCGAGCTTGTGCGCAAAGTCACCTCGCGTGCGAAGAAACCCGATTACCTGATGCTGGTGAACGAAAAGCTCTCCGCCGGCGAAATGCTCAAGCTCGCCGAGCATGCCGGCATCAAGTCGCTGATCGTCTACAGCGGGCTGGTCGAGTCGCAGCAGTCGGAATACGGCAAGCCACGCAAAAAGTTCCGCCACTGGCTGGGCTCGCTCACCCCCAACGCGGCCGAGGCCGGCAGGCTGACCGCCGAGGAGCTGGTACGGCAGGCGCTGCTGCGGCACGCCGTGGCGGACGACGGCAAGGTGCATGTCGCCGCGATTGCCGGCGACAAGGCGACGCCGACCGGTACGCAGCGGCTGCAGGGCGCGATCGACGTTTTCGCCGCCCATCCCGCGGTGGTGCTGGAACAGGTGGTCTACGGCAATTGGGATCGCGCCCGGGCCGGGGAGCAGGCGGCGGCATTGCTGCTGCGCTACCCGAAAATCAATGCCTTCTGGGTGGCCAGCGACCTGATGGCCTTCGGCGCCATCGATGCGGCGGAGGCGGCCGGACGCACGCCCGGTACCGACCTGCTGGTGTCGGCGATCAACAACTCGCCGCCGGTGCTGCAAGCGCGCGTGCAGGGCCGCGTCTCCGCACTCGCCGGCGGCCACTTCACGCTGGCGGCGTGGGGACTCGTCATGCTGTACGACTACCACCACGGCAAGGATTTCGGGCGCGACGGCGCGGACGTCGTCCTGCCCTCGTTCATGCTGCTGGACGAGGAACGCGCGCAGCGCTTCCTGACCCGCTTTGGCGACGAGGATTTCAGCAGCATCGACTTCCGGCAATTTTCCAAGCGCCTGAACCCGCAACTCCGCAGCTACCAGTTCGGCCTCCTGCCTGCATTAAAATGACGCAACCCGTTTCGTCCACCGCCAAACCCTTCCGTCCGCTGAGCCGCCGCGTCGTTGCGTGGGCGCTGTTCTACAGCACGCTCGTCACGGTCGCCATGACCGCCATCCTGATCGCGATCGACTACCAGGAAGAACGCAGGGACGCCATCGACCAGTTGCGCTTCGCCGCCGCAAGCTATCGCAAGAGCCTCGCCAACAGCCTGTGGGACCTGGACATGGCGGCGGTACGTTTGCAGATGGACGGCCTCGCCAGTTTCCCGATGGTCGGCCATGCGGTGCTGACGACCACGATAGGGACAAACGTCCACACCCATAAGCGCAATGCCGCCATGTTCCGCAACCATGCCGCCGAACATGACCCGGTCGATCCGCTGTCATGGAGGGAAACGCTCATCAGCCCGTACAACCCCGACCTTGTGGTCGGCCATCTGCACCTGTACGTCGATCGTCCTGCCTTCCTGAGCCGCATCGAGACCAGCGCCTTGCGCATCCTGGCAGGCGAGGCATTCAAGGGACTGGTGCTCGGCCTGCTGATCGCCTGGCTGATCGCCCGGCTCGTGACGCGCCATCTGTCGCACATGGCCAGGCAGGTCGCGTCCCTCCGCCCCACCGCGCTCGGGCAGGCCCTGACCTTGCAGCGTCACGCGCGACGCCATGTGGACGAACTCGACCAGCTGTGCGGCGCCTTCAATGCGCTCAACGGCCAGCTGGTGGAGTACATCGATAACCAGCGCGTGCTGGAAGAGGAATTGCGCAACCATCGCGACCGACTGTCCGACATGGTCGGCGAACGCACGCGTTCGCTGGAACGCCTGCGCGGATTCCATGGCCTGATCATCCGCGTGCTGACGCGCTTCATCAATCTTCCGCCCGGCCATGCCAACGAAGCCGTCGATCACGGATTGTCGGCCTTCGGCGATTATTTCGGCGCGCGCCGCTGCCTGCTCTACACCTATGACATGGAAGCACGCGGCTTCGGCGTCGCCAATGCCTGGCCGCCGCTGGCCGTGGATGGCAGCCTGAGGGAAATGTTCATCGCCGACGACGTCCTGCCGCGCCGCATGCTGGCGGACCGCCGCTCGCGGGTCTGGCTGTACGGAGAGAAAGCAGCGAATGCGGACGATCCCCTGCTGGCGCTGTTCGGCTGCGATGCCTATACGGCGGTCGGGGTGGAAGTGAAAGGCAATACGATCGGCCTGCTTTGCCTCGTCGGCCGCGCCATCACGCAAGAGAGCGAGAGCGCCACACTGGTCGAACTGGCCGCGCGCGTCTCGGCCAACATGCTCGATCACAAGGCGGCGCAGATGACGCTGCTCGATACCCAGCAAGCGCTGCAGAAGGCCAACCGCGAACTGCACTCGCTAAGCCGGCACGACGCGCTGACCGGACTGGCAAACCGCCGCCATTTCGATGAAATGAAGGATGTCGAATTCCGCCGCGCCATGCGTGCCGAAACGCCGCTCTCGGTCCTGATGTGCGACATCGACGAGTTCAAGCGCTACAACGACACCTACGGGCATGCGCAGGGAGACCGCTGCCTGCAGGCGATTGCGGACAAGCTGGCCCTGCTCTTCAACCGTGCCGGCGAACTGCTCGCGCGCCTCGGCGGCGAGGAGTTCGTGGTGCTGCTGCCCAACACCACGCCGGAGCAGGCGCACGTGCTGGCCGAACGGATGCGCGAAGCCGTATGGGAGGCGGCTATTCCCCACGAATCCTCCCACGTCGCCGACCGGGTGACCGTCAGCGTCGGCATCGCCTCCCTGAAACACGGCCTGCACCAGGACTTCGATTCCCTGCTGCAGGATGCCGACCTGGCGCTGTATCGCGCCAAGAACGGACGCAACCGTTCGGTGCTTGCGGAGTAATCAAATACCGCCCATGCAGAGGTACTTGATGACGAGATAATCGTCCATCCCGTACTTCGATCCCTCGCGCCCGAGGCCGGACTGCTTGACGCCGCCGAAGGGCGCCACTTCATTCGAGATCAGGCCGGTGTTGATGCCGACCATGCCGCTCTCCAGTGCTTCCGCCACGCGCCAGATGCGCCCAATGTCGCGCGAATAGAAATAAGCGGCGAGCCCGAACTCGGTATCGTTGGCCATCGCAATCGCATCGGCATCCGTCTTGAAACGGAACAGCGGTGCAACCGGCCCAAAGGTTTCCTCCTTCGCCACGCGCATCTCGGTGGTCACGCCGGCAATCACCGTCGGCTCAAAGAAGGTATGGCCGAGCGCATGGCGCTTGCCGCCGGTGAGGACACGGCCGCCCTTTTCCGTTGCATCGGCGACGTGCAGCTCGACCTTCTTCACCGCATCTTCGTCGATCAGCGGCCCCTGCGTGACACCGGCTTCGAGGCCGTTGCCGACCTTCAGCTTGCGCACGGCGGACACCAGCTTGTCGGCGAAGGCGTCGTACACACCATCCTGCACGTAGATGCGGTTGGCACACACGCAGGTCTGGCCGGCGTTGCGGTACTTCGACGCCATCGCGCCCTCCACCGCCGCGTCGAGGTCGGCATCGTCGAACACGATGAAGGGCGCATTGCCGCCCAGTTCGAGCGACAGCTTCTTCACGGTGGCGGCGGATTGCTGCATCAGCAGGCGGCCGACTTCGGTGGAACCGGTGAAGCTCAGCTTGCGCACCGTCGGGTTCGAGGTCATTTCGCCGCCAATGGCGCGCGCGTCGCCGGTGACGACGGAGAACACGCCGGCAGGAACACCCGCGCGCTCCGCCAGCACGGCCATGGCCAGGGCGGAGAACGGCGTGCCTTCCGCCGGCTTGACCACCATCGGACAGCCTGCGGCAAGCGCCGGGCCGACCTTGCGCGTAATCATGGCGGCGGGAAAATTCCACGGCGTAATGGCGGCGCAAACGCCGATCGGTTCCTTGGTGACGACGATGCGGCGATCCGTCCAGGGCGATTGCAGCGTATCGCCCGACACGCGCTTGGCCTCTTCGGCGAACCATTCGATGAAGGATGCGGCGTACCCGATCTCGCCTTTCGATTCCGCCAGCGGCTTGCCCTGCTCCACCGTCATGATCAGCGCAAGGTCGTCCGCGTTGGCCAGCATGAGGTCGTTCCACTTGCGCAGGATGGCGCTGCGTTCCTTCGCGGTTTTCGCGCGCCAGCCGGCCCAGGCTTCGCTGGCGGCGGCAATCGCGCGGCGTGTTTCGGCGGCGCCCATGCGCGGCACATTGCCGATGGTTTCGCCGGTCGCAGGATTGGTGACCGGAAAGCTTTCGCCCTTATCGGCATCACACCACTTTCCGCCGACGAAGGCTTGCTGGCGGAACAGGGAAGGATCTTTGAGGTTCAGCATGTTTGCTCCTTAGAATTTGGCGGCTGCCTTGTTGCGTCCGCGCAGCCATTCGAGCGCGAGCAGCAGGCAGGTGGAAAACACAATCAGGATAGTCGCCAGCGCGGCGATTGTCGGGGTGATGTTTTCACGAATGCCGGCGAACATCTGGCGCGGCAGCGTGGACTGTCCCGGTCCGGCGACGAAGAGCGTGATCACCACTTCATCGAACGAGGTCGCGAAGGCAAACAGCGCGCCCGACACCAATCCCGGCGCGATTACCGGCAAGGTGATGCGGAAAAACGTCGACAGCGGGCTGGCGCCGAGGCTGAGGCTGGCACGTACGAGGTTGTGGTTGAATCCTTGCAAGGTTGCCGACACGGTGGTCACGACGAACGGAGCGCCCAGCGCAGCGTGGGCGATGATCAGTCCTGCATAGCTTTCGGACAGTCCGATGTCGGCGAAGAACAGATACACCCCCACGCCGACCACCACGACCGGCACCACCATCGGCGAAATCAGCACGGCCATCACCAGGCCCTTGCCGCGGAACTCCGCCTTGTTCAGCCCGACGGCCGCGAGCGTGCCGAGCACGGTGGCGATCAGCGTGGCAGCGGGCGCGACGATGAAGCTGTTTTTCGCGGCACGCATCCACTCCTCCGAATCGAACAGGTTCTGGTACCACTTCAGCGACACGCCCGGCATCGGATAGGACAGGAAGGAACTCTCGGAGAACGAGAGCGGGATGATGACCAGGATGGGCAGCACCAGGAACAGCAGCGTCAGTGCGTTCATGCCGCGCAGGATGAAGAACCATGCGCGCTCGGTGAGGGACTGGTAGGGGGCGAATGTTGGCAGTATGTGTTTCATCGTGTTGTCTCTCTATTTGTTTGCTCGCCTTCTTCAGCAGGGGGGCGCTTGCGCATGAACTACCGCATTTCTCCCCCGTCATTCCCGCGAAGGCGGGAATGACAAGGTTGCATGATGCAGAAGATGGAGGCTCGCTTACCCCATGCTCACATCAATCTTCGCAAACTTGCGATACACCCCATACAGCAGCAAGGTCGCAATAAACAGCAAGGCCCCCAGCGCGCACGCCATACCCCAGTTGATCGTCACATTGATGAAGTACGCCACGTAATAACTGACCATCTGCTCATTGGTTCCGCCCAGCAGCGCCGGTGTGATGTAGTAGCCAAGCGCAAGGATGAACACCAGCAGCGCGCCCGCCCCCACCCCCGGATAGGTCTGCGGCACATACACGCGCCAGAAGGCGGCGAACGGATGGCTGCCCAGCGACACCGCCGCCCGCATGTAGCTCGGTGGGATCGATTTCATCACGCTATACAGCGGCAGGATCATGAAGGGCAGCAGGATGTGCGTCATCGAAATGTAGGTGCCGGTACGGTTGAACAGCAGCTCCAGCGGCGCGTCGATGAGGCCGGTCAGCATCAGCGATTTGTTGACCAGGCCTTCGGCCTGCAGCAGCACCATCCATGCGGCGACGCGCACCAGGATCGAGGTCCAGAACGGAATCAGTACCAGGATCATGAACAGGTTGGCGCGGCGCTCGGACATCGTCGACAGCCAGTAGGCGAGCGGATAGCCGAGCAGCAGGCAGCACAGCGTGACGCCGAGGCTGATCATGAAGGTGCGAGCGAAAATCGTACGGTAGGCGGATTGTTCTTCATCGACCTGCTCGATGCCGCCGAAGGCGTCCTGCTTCAGGTCGAGCGAGGCCAACAGGTAATAGGGCGAGTAGCGTGAACCGTTGCGCGCGATGACCTGCCAGTATTCCGGCTGGCCCCAATGTTCGTCGATCGCGACCAGTGCCTCGCGTGCGTCGGTGCCTTTCAGACGCTTGCCCTCCGCATCCTGCAGCGGCATGGCACGCGCGGTCTTCATGATGATCGAACGCGAGCCGGGGATTTCGGCATTGACGCGGCGGGCGAGCACACCGGCGACATTCTGCTCTTTCGCGACAGCAAGGTCGTCCGCCAGCGCGGCAAAGGCCTCATCAGAAGGCGTACCGTGACGATCCCAACCTGCAAGCACCTGCACCGTCTTCGGCAGCACGCTCATCACTTCCGGATTCTCCACCGCCCGCTTGAGCAGGATGACGATGGGTGCGACGAAAGTGACCAGCAGGAAGATCATCAGCGGCGCGATCAGCGCGATGGCGCCCATGCGCTTGCGCAGCTGCGCGGCGCGCAATTCACGCTTGAGCTGGGCCGTGGAGGGTTCGGCCGGGAGGGTGTCGAAGGCTACTCCGATGGCGGGAGAAGTCATGTCTCTGTCTCTCGTTCTTGTATTGAAAAACGATGCCGCCCGCCCTTGCGGGCGGCATCAAAACGCCGGAGGGCGAGGAGACACTTTTACTTGGCCGCCCAAGCGGTGAAACGCTGCTCCAGCTCTTCACCATGGTCGGTCCAGAACTTCAGGTTCTGCTGCACGGAATCCTTCACGTTCGCGGTCGACGTCGGCAGGTTCGCCAGCGTCTTGGCGTCCAGGCGCTTGAGTGCCTGGTTGTTGACCGGGCCGTAGGCGATCTTGGTCGCGTAGGTGTGCTGCGCTTCAGGCGTGCTGGAGTAGGCGATGAACTTTTCCGCCACATCCTTGTTCTTCGCGCCCTTCGGGATCACCCAGTAGTCGAGGTCATAGATCGCGCCGGCCCAGGTGACGGCCAGGTTCTTGCCTTCGCGCTGCGCGGCATCGATGCGGCCGTTGAACACGGTGGACATGGCGACATCGCCGGCCACCAGGAATTGCGGCGGCTGCGCGCCGGCTTCCCACCACTGGATGTGCGGCTTGATTTCGTCGAGCTTCTTGAACGCGCGGTCGACGCCGGCCTTGGTCGACAGAACGTTATACACATCCTTGGTCGGCACGCCATCGGCCATCAGCGCGAATTCGAGGTTGTAGCGCGCGCCCTTGCGCATGCCGCGCTTGCCGGGGAATTTCTTCACGTCCCAGAAGTCGGACCAGCCCTTGGGGGCGGTCTTGAGCTTGTCGGCGTTGTAGCCGAGCACGGTGGACCACACAAAGGCGCCGAAGCCGCATTCGTGGAATGCCGCCGGGATGAAATCATCCTTCTTGCCGAACTTGCTGTGGTCGATCTTTTCGAGCAGGCCTTCCTCGCAGGCGCGGCCGACTTCGCCCGATTCCACTTCCACCAGGTCCCAGCTCACTTTCTTGGCTTCGACCATGGCTTTCACCTTGGCCATTTCGCCGTTGTATTCGACGACGGTGACCTTGTCGCCGCTTTTCTGGAACGGCTCGACGTAGGCGACTTTTTGCGCATTGCTGTTGGCGCCGCCGAAATTGACGACGGTGAGCTCGGCGGCGTGTGCAAGGCCGGCGGATGCGAGCGCGGCAAACAGGATGGCGGGGGCGTGCAGTTTCATGGACTCTCCTTTTCTCTTCTCGGACGGTGGTAAGAAAACCTGTTGGACTTATTGAAAGACGCGCAGGCGGTCCGGCTCGATGCCGAGCACCACCGGCGATCCGGTGCGCAGTTGCGGCAGTGCGCTGTCACTGAGCGCGATCTTGACGAAGCAGTCATCCTGCTGCGGCAAGCTGCAGCGCACGCGCACGTGGTCGCCGAAATAGATCAGGTCGGAAACCGTGGCGCGCAGCGCATTCGACGCCTGTTCGCTGGACGGCACCAGCCGGATGCGCTCGGGACGCACGCAGGCGGTCACGCGCTGGCCTGCGGCGGCGCCGCCGATGTTGAGACCGGTGAGGATGCTGCCATCCGGCAGGCGCATGCCGCACTGCTTGCCATCGATGGCGGCAACGGTGCCGCTGAAGCGGTTGTTGTCACCGATGAAGCCGGCCACGAACTGGTTCTGCGGATGCTCGTACAGGTCATCGACTTCAGCCAGCTGCTGGATCACGCCCTGGTCGAATACCGCGACGCGGTCCGACATGGTGAGCGCTTCGCTTTGGTCGTGCGTCACGTAGACGAAGGTCAGTCCGAGGCGCTGGTGCAGTGCCTTGAGTTCCAGCTGCATGTGCTCGCGCAACTGCTTGTCGAGTGCACCGAGGGGTTCGTCCATCAGCACCAGCTTGGGTTCGAACACCAGCGCACGCGCCAGGGCGATGCGCTGCTGCTGGCCGCCGGAAAGCTGCGCCGGATAGCGGTCGGCGAACTTCCCCATCTGCACCATGTCCAGCGCCTGTTTCACCTTCGCGGCACGGGTCACGGAATCGAGCTTGCGCACCGACAGCGGATAGGCGACGTTCTGCGCGACCGTCATGTGTGGGAACAGCGCGTAGTTCTGGAACACCATGCCGATGTTGCGCTTGTGCGGCGGCACTTTATTAAGCAGTTGCCCTTCGAGGCGGATCTCGCCGCCGGTGGGAAACTCGAAGCCGGCCAGCATCATCAGGCAGGTCGTCTTCCCCGACCCCGACGGGCCGAGCAGCGTCAGGAATTCGCCGCGCTCGATGTCGAGGTCGAGTTGTTTGACGACGAGGTGTTCGCCGTCATAGGTTTTCTTCACGCCGCGAAAAGCGACGAGGGTGTCACGTTGGATGTGTTCTTCATTCAGCACGTCTTGTCTCCCAACTCGTTCAGTGCGGTACGTTGCCGCGGGGTGGTCAGCGCTCTCGCAAGGCGTCGGCAAGGATGCCGAGTGCCTCATCCATCAGCTTGTCGCTGATCGTCAGCGGGAACAGGAAGCGGATGACGTTGCCGTGCACGCCGCAGGTCAGCAGCAGCAGTCCGTTTTCCATTGCACGTGCCTGGATGCGCTTCGTGAAATCGGCATCGGGTTCGCGCGTGCCGGGCTTCATGAATTCGACCGCGACCATGGCGCCGAGGCCGCGCACGTCGGCGATTTCCTTCACCGTCTCGCGCAGCTCGTTGAGCTTGTCCTTCAGGCGCTGGCCGAGCACGTTGGCGCGCTCCACCAGTCCTTCATCCTTGATCACATCGAGCACGGCATGCGCGGAGGCAACCGCCAGCGGATTACCCGCATAGGTGCCACCGAGACCACCGGGCGCGGGTGCGTCCATGATCTCGGCGCGGCCGCACACCGCGGATAGCGGCATGCCGCCGGCGAGGCTCTTGGCCATCGTCATCAGGTCGGGAAGCACGTCGTAGTGCTCCATCGCAAACAGCTTGCCGGTACGGGCAAAGCCGGTCTGCACTTCATCGGCGATCAGCAGGATGCCGTGCTGGTCGCACAGCGCGCGCAGGACACGCATGAAATCGACCGGCGCCGGGTAGAAACCGCCCTCGCCCTGCACGGGCTCGAGGATGATCGCCGCAATGCGTTTAGGGTCGATGTCGGACTTGAACAGCGACTGCAGCGCATCGAGCGAATCCTGCGTAGAGATGCCATGGACCGGAATCGGGAACGGCGCGTGGTACACCTCGCCCGGGAAGGGGCCGAAGCCGACCTTGTACGGCACGACCTTGCCGGTGAGCGCCATGCCCATCATCGTGCGGCCGTGGAAGCCGCCGGAGAAAGCGATGACGCCTGCGCGGCCGGTAGCGGCGCGGGCGATCTTGATGGCGTTTTCCACGGCTTCGGCGCCGGTGGAGAAGAACGCGGTCTTCTTGGCATGGCTGCCCGGGGTAATGGCATTGACGCGCTCGGCCAGTTCGACATAGCTCGCGTACGGGACGATCTGGTAGGCAGTGTGCGTGAACTTGTCGAGCTGCTTCTGCATGGCCTCGATCAGCTTCGGATGGCGGTGGCCGGTATTGAGCACGGCGATGCCGCTGGCGAAATCGATGTAACGGCGGTTTTCGACATCCCAGATTTCGGAGTTGGACGCGCGATCGGCGTAGAACTGGCACATCACGCCGACGCCGCGTGGGGTGGCCGCGTCTTTGCGGCGCTGTAGATCGGAATTCTTCATCTTCGTCCCGTTTGCCTTGTGTAAATGCGATGGACGAATCGTACTTTTGCTTTGGCCCTATAAATAGATCCACTTCTGATTATTTGATGGTGCCACTTCAGAAGGGGGATTTGAGCATTGACAAGGAAGGCAGGGGCGTGGCTCCATAGACGTGCTTTCCCCTGCAATCCACAAGGTGCCACTTTGCGTATCGCCGCCCTCTCCGACTTCCTCCTGCAACGCATCGACCGCCAGGCGGGTACGCCGGTCAACCGCCAGCTCTATCAGGTCGTCCGTGAAGCGATCCTCGCCCACGTACTGCCCGCCGGGTTGCAGCTGCCGTCATCGCGCGACCTCGCCCGTGAGCTGAAGATGTCGCGCAATACCGTGACCTACGCTTATGAGCAGCTGGTGGCGGAAGGCTTTCTCGAGACGCGCGTCGGCGCGGGCACCTTCGTCGCGGACACCATGCCCCACGAGATGCCGGAGGTCGCCGCTGGCGAAGCCGCTCCCGTCAATCCGTCGAGCCGCCTCGGCCTTTCGGCACGCGGCGCGCAACTGGTGGAGCACGCGGGGGCGTACCGTCTGCAGTGGGGTGCCTTCATGCCCGGCGTGCCCGATGTGACCCACTTCCCGACCAAGACCTGGAGCCGGCTGCAGAACAAGTACTGGCGGCGCGCGCAACCCGACCTGCTGACCTACGGCCAGGGTGGTGGCTACCCGCCGCTGCGCGAGGCCATCGCGGAATACCTGCGCGTGGTGCGCTCCGTGAATTGCACGGCGGAGCAAGTCATCGTCACCACCGGCATCCATCAATCGATCGACCTGGCGACCAAGCTGCTGGCGGAGACGGGCGACCGGGCCTGGGTCGAGGACCCGTGCTACTGGGGAACGCGCAGCGTGCTGCATTCGCTGAACCTGAAGCCCGTCCCCGTTCCCGTCGACAGCGAAGGCATCGACCTGCGCAACGGCGACTGGCGCAATCCGCCGCGCTTCATTTTCGTCACGCCTTCGCACCAGTATCCGCTCGGCCCGGTGATGAGCCTGTCGCGCCGGCGCATGCTGCTGGAATACGCGGCAGTGCATAACGCCTGGGTCATGGAAGACGATTACGACAGCGAGTTCCGCTACAACAGCCGGCCGCTGGCGTCGCTGCAGGGCATGGACAGGCATGACCGCGTGCTTTATCTCGGCTCGTTCAGCAAGACGCTTTTCCCCGGCCTGCGCATCGGTTTCCTCGTCGTCCCGCAGGGGCTGGCGGCGCCGTTCGCGACCGGCTTGTCGGAGCTTTACCGGGGCGGGCAGGTGTTCACGCAAGCGGTGCTGGCCGACTTCATGACGGAGGGGCATTTCGCGTCGCATATCCGCCGCATGCGCGTGCTGTACGAGGAGCGGCTGCGGTTGCTGCAAGGGGCTATTGAGCGCAACTTCGGCGACACGCTGCCAATGAGCGGAGGCGATGCGGGACTGCACCTGACGCTGGGCTTGCCGGACCACTGCGACGACGCGGTCGTCAGCCGGCATGCGCAATCAGCGGGGATCATCGCGCGGCCGCTGTCTCGCTACTACATGGATGCACGCACTGCCCGCAAGGGGCTCATCCTCGGCTACGCCTGCGTGCCGAATGAAATCGTCGCCCCGACCTTCGACCGCCTCGCCAACATCATCCGTCCGCACCTCTCGAACAGCATCGAGGTGCGCCAGAGGGCGTCAGGACGCTAGCTTGCTCTGCTGCTCTTCGTCGGCGATGCGGCGGATATACGCGGCGAAATGCGGATCCTCGCCGCGCAGCAGCTGCGGCAGCTGGAAGTAGAAGTCTTCGCGCTGGCACCATTCGCGCATGTAGTCGTCCCAAGAATTCCAGCGACGCAACGCAACGCCTTTCAGGTCGGGCTCGTAGGCCACGATGTAGGCGCGCTCGAAGAGCGCGATGAGCATTTCGAAAATGATCAGCATGCGTTCGCGCTGTTCGTCGCTCAGGTTGGGCGTGGGCGCGTTGGTGCGCAGCTTGAGGTCGGGATTGTCGAGGACGATCTTCAGGAAGTCGTTATAGGCATCCTGCAGCAGCTGGTACGCTTCCTCGTCCTCGGCGTCGCGCTCCTTGCGCTGTTCAAAGAGGAACAGGAAGATCGCGAACGGCAAGCCGAACACGGTGACGATGAAGCTGGCGGTTTCCCAGACGTCGGGATCGAGCAGGAATTCCATGACAACCTCTCTGGTGGTCACCTATCCTACCGCCATTTACGACCGGAATCATCTTTTGAAGCAAGCAGTCACACTCGCTTTGCGCCCGGACAAATCGTCGTGGAGTGCGCGAGCGCCGCCTCGGCGAGCAGTTCTGCCCAAGCCGTGCAGCCCTTTTCCGAGGGATGGTAGCCGTCGGATGCCATCATCGCCATATCGTGGGTATCAAGCGCGAGTGGCACGTAGCAGACCGCTTCGCGCGTCGCCGCAAGCTCCTTTGCGGCGTGGTCGAGGACGGAGGCCTTGAGGCCCATTACAAAGCGCAGAGGCTGGGGCAAGGCGGGGAAATGCGCGACGGGCGGCAGGCCGGAAAGGAGGACCAGCTTCGGCTGGCAGCGCCGCGCAAGGGTTTGCAAGACCTCGTCGAGGTCGCGCGTCCAGCGTGCGGCCGGATTGAAGGCCGTCGTATCGTTGACGCCAAAGGCAATCAGGACGATGTCGACCGGCTCCGCGGGAATCTCCCGGATGAAAGACTCAAGTGCCTCGCGCGCAGTCGCGCCATTCCTGCCGCAGGCACGCCACGCGACAGGCCGTTGAAGTCGATTTGCCAGCGCCAGTGCCAGCTGGCCGGAAATAGCTTGCTCGTGGGTGCTCACCCCGACACCGGCCACCGGTGACTCCCCGACAGTCAGCAAGCGCAAGGGCAGGCCACCCTGCGTACCACCGGCGATGCCCTCCACTGGCCCGCCAGCCTCAGGCAGTCGCGGCGTGACCTTGCGCGTATGCCTTCCCTGCGCAATCAGGAAAGGCAGCATCGGCAAGGCAACCAGTTCCGGCAGGTAGCGGTGCATTCCGGCTCCTCTGTTTCAGCGCAACTGCATGTGTTCGATCTTGATGCACTTGTCCATCACAACGTCGAGTCCCGCCTTCGCTGCCCTCGCCGAAGCCTCCTCGTCGACGACACCGAGCTGCATCCAGACGGCACGCGCGCCGACTGCAATCGCCTCGTCGACAGCAGTACCCACTTCCTCCGGCTTGCGGAAGCAATCGACGACATCGATCCGGCCGCCCGCTTTCTTCATTGCCGCCTCCGCCTCGGCGAGTGTCGCGTAGCATTGCTCACCAAGAATGCGCGTGCCCGCATACGAAGGGTTCACGGGAAGGATACGATAGCCATGCGCCTGCATGTATTGCGCAACTTCATGGCTCGGCCTGTCGTGCTTGGAGGACATGCCGACGACGGCAATCGTGCGGCTTTCCATGAGGATGCGATTGATGACCTGCTGTTCCTGATCCATTCAGATTCCTGCGCAAAGTAGTTATTTCGTCGCCATCGTCTCAACGTCGAATTGCCAATAAAAAAGGCAGCCGAAGCTGCCTTTTCATTGTACTGCCAACATCGCTTAGCGCTTCTTGCGCAGCTTTTCGATCGCTGCCAGTTGCGCCACGGCGGCGGCCAGTTCAGCCTGTGCCTTGGCGTAGTCGATTTCCGACTCGCGGTTGGCCAGCGCTTCTTCAGCCAGTTTCTTCGCTTCAGCCGCCTTCGCCTCGTCCAGGTCGTGACCGCGGATCGCGGTATCGGCCAGCACGGTGACGCCGTTCGGTTGCACTTCGAGGATACCGCCCGCGACGAATACGAATTCCTCATCCGCCTGGCCCGGTACCTTGATGCGCACCGCACCCGGCCTGATGCGCGTGATCAGCGGGGTGTGCTGGGGATAAATACCCAGTTCACCTGCCTCACCCGGCAACGCGACGAATTCGGCCTCGCCGGCGAAGATTTCTTCTTCGGCGGAGACGACGTCTACGTGAATAGTGTGTGCCATGTTAGAACCTTTCGTCTGAAGATCAGACCGAGTGCACGCAGTCCGCCGCGATCAGGCGAGGCACGGTACCTTGTGCCCTGCCCGGCTGCGACGCGCTGCGCCGCGCGCGATTAGATCTTCTTGGCCTTTTCGATTGCTTCCTCGATCGTGCCGACCATGTAGAACGCCTGTTCCGGCAGGTGATCGAGTTCGCCCGAAGCGATCATCTTGAAGCCCTTGATCGTGTCCTTCAGCGAAACGTACTTGCCCGGGGAGCCGGTGAACACTTCAGCGACGTGGAACGGCTGCGACAGGAAACGCTGCATCTTACGAGCACGTGCCACGACCAGCTTGTCTTCCGGTGCCAGTTCGTCCATGCCCAGAATCGCGATAATGTCGCGCAGTTCCTTGTAGCGCTGCAGCGTGCCCTGAACGGCGCGTGCGGTCTCGTAGTGCTCTGCACCGACGACATTCGGGTCCAGCTGACGCGAGGTCGAGTCGAGCGGATCCACTGCCGGGTAGATACCCAGTGCAGCGATGTCACGCGACAGAACGACGGTGGAGTCCAAGTGAGCAAACGTGGTTGCCGGCGACGGGTCGGTCAAGTCATCCGCCGGGACGTACACGGCCTGGATGGAGGTGATCGAACCGGTCTTGGTCGAGGTAATACGCTCTTGCAGGCGGCCCATTTCTTCGGCCAGCGTCGGCTGGTAACCCACCGCGGACGGCATACGGCCCAGCAGCGCGGACACTTCGGTACCGGCCAGGGTGTAACGGTAAATGTTGTCCACGAAGAACAGAACGTCACGGCCTTCGTCACGGAAGGATTCCGCAATGGTCAGACCGGTCAGCGCCACGCGCAGACGGTTGCCCGGCGGCTCGTTCATCTGGCCGTAGACCATCGACACCTTCGAGTTGGCCAGGTTGTCCAGGTCAACGACCTTGGAGTCAGCCATTTCGTGGTAGAAGTCGTTACCTTCACGAGTACGCTCACCCACGCCGGCGAACACGGACAGACCCGAGTGTGCCTTCGCGATGTTGTTGATGAGTTCCATCATGTTCACGGTCTTGCCCACACCTGCACCGCCGAACAGACCGACCTTACCGCCCTTGGCGAACGGGCAGACGAGGTCAATAACCTTGATGCCGGTTTCCAGCAGTTCCTGCGACGGGGACAGCTCGTCGTATGCCGGTGCCTTGCGGTGGATCGATGCGGTTTGCGTTGCGTTGACCGGACCACGCTCGTCGATCGGGTTGCCGAGCACGTCCATGATGCGGCCCAGCGTTGCCGGACCAACCGGCACGGAGATCGGTGCGCCGGTGTTCTGGATCACCATGCCGCGACGCAGACCGTCGGAGGAGCCCAGCGCAATGGTACGGACGATGCCGTCGCCAAGCTGCTGCTGCACTTCGAGGGTCAGGGCGGAGCCTGCCATCTTCAGAGCATCGTAAACCTTGGGCATCGCGTCGCGCGGAAACTCCACGTCAACCACGGCGCCGATACACTGAACGATTTTGCCTTCAGCCATTTTCGTTCCTTCAATATAAGTAGATTCTTTAGTTAAACCGCAGCCGCACCGGCGACGATCTCGGACAGTTCCTTGGTAATCGCAGCCTGGCGAGTCTTGTTGTACACAAGCTTCAGTTCGCCGATCACGTTACCTGCATTGTCGGAAGCAGCCTTCATCGCCACCATGCGCGCCGATTGTTCCGACGCCATGTTCTCGGCGACGGCCTGGTAAATCAGCGCTTCGACATATCGCACCAGCAGTTCGTCGATCACGGACTGGGCATCCGGCTCGTAGATGTAATCCCACGAGTGCGAATTCTTGTCCGTTTCCATACGCTCTGCCGACAACGGCAGCAACTGGTCCATCATCGGTTCCTGTTTCATCGTGTTGATGAACTTCGTGTAGAACAGGTAAACCGCATCGAGCTTGCCTTCCTGGTAGTCGTCGAGCAGCACCTTGACGGGGCCGATCAACTTGTCCAGGTGCGGCGTGTCGCCGAGGCCGACGGCTTGCGCCACGACCTTGCCGCCGATACGGTTCAGGAAACCGAGACCCTTGTTGCCGATTGCGACTGCTTCAACCTTCTTGCCCTGACCTTCGAGCTCGCGCACCTTGTTGGTCACCTGACGCAGCACGTTGGTGTTCATGCCGCCGCACAGACCCTTGTCGGTCGTGACGACGATGATGCCCACCTTCTTTGCCGTGTCCTGCTTGACCAGGAAAGGATGCGTGTACTCCGGGTTGGCCTGCGCCAAGTGAGCGGCGATATTACGAATTTTGTCACTGTAGGGACGGGCCGAACGCATCCGGTCCTGCGCCTTGCGCATTTTGGATGCGGCGACCATTTCCATCGCCTTGGTGATCTTCTTCGTGTTCTCTACGCTCTTGATCTTGCCGCGTATCTCTTTGCCTGCAGCCATGAGTAATTACTCCTTCAGCTCCAGTGATCAGAAAGTTTTCTTGAAGGCGGCAATCGCGGCGGCAAGTTCAGCTTCGCCGTCCTTGTCGAGTGCTTTGGAGTCTTCAATCTTCTGCAGCAGGGCGCCGTGGCTGGTCTTCATGAAGTTATGCAGGCCGGATTCGAATGCCAACACTTTCTTCACGTCGATGTCGTCGAAGTAGCCCTTGTTCACTGCGAACAGCGACACGGCCATCAGCGAGATCGGCAGCGGCGAGTATTGCGGCTGCTTCAGCAGTTCGGTCACGCGTGCACCGCGGTCCAGCTGGCGGCGGGTGGCTTCGTCGAGGTCGGAAGCGAACTGCGCGAACGCGGCCAGTTCACGGTACTGCGCCAGGTCGGTACGGATACCGCCGGACAGGCCCTTGATGACCTTGGTCTGAGCTGCACCACCGACGCGGGACACCGAGATACCTGCGTTGATCGCGGGACGGATACCTGCGTTGAACAGCGAGGTCTCGAGGAAGATCTGGCCGTCGGTAATGGAAATCACGTTGGTCGGAACGAACGCGGACACGTCACCTGCCTGGGTTTCAATGATCGGCAGTGCGGTCAGCGAACCGGTCTTGCCCTTCACTTCGCCATTGGTGAACGCTTCGACGTAGTCGGGGTTCACGCGTGCTGCGCGCTCGAGCAGACGGGAGTGGAGATAGAACACGTCGCCCGGGTATGCTTCGCGGCCCGGCGGACGGCGCAGCAGCAGGGAAACCTGACGGTAAGCGACAGCCTGCTTGGACAGGTCGTCATAAATGATCAGTGCGTCTTGACCGCGGTCGCGGAAGTATTCGCCCATGGCGCAGCCGGAGTAGGCAGCGACGTACTGCATCGCGGCGGATTCGGAAGCGTTGGCGGCAACGACGATGGTGTACTCCATCGCGCCGTGCTGCTCGAGAGCGCGCACGATGTTCTTGACCGTGGAAGCCTTCTGGCCGATCGCGACGTAGATACACGTCATGTCCTGGCCCTTTTGGTTGATGATGGTATCAACCGCAACGGCGGACTTGCCGGTTTGACGGTCGCCGATGATCAGCTCGCGCTGGCCACGGCCGATCGGCACCATGGAGTCAATTGCCTTCAGGCCGGTTTGCATCGGCTGGGAGACGGACTGACGTGCGATAACGCCCGGGGCGATCTTTTCGATCGGGGCGGTCAGCTTGGTGTTGACCGGACCCTTGCCGTCGATCGGCTGGCCCAGTGCATTGACGACGCGGCCCTTCAGTTCCGGACCGATCGGCACTTCCAGGATGCGGCCCGTGCACTTGACGGTATCGCCTTCGGAAATGTGCTCGTATTCACCCAGGATAACGGCGCCGACGGAATCGCGCTCGAGGTTCAGCGCCAGACCGAAGGTGTTGCCCGGGAATTCCAGCATCTCGCCTTGCATCGCGTCGGAAAGACCGTGGATGCGGCAGATACCGTCGGTCACGGAAATGACCGTGCCCTGATTGCGAATCTCAGCGGTGTCGCCAAGGCCTTGAATCCGGCTCTTGATCAGTTCGCTGATTTCAGACGGGTTGAGTTGCATGTTAACTCCTAAATTTTTTAATCTCTGCTTACGCTAGCGTCAGCATGCCGCGATCACGACGCGAGGGCTGCGTGCATCTTCTGCAGCTTGGCGCGGACGGAAGTGTCGAGCACTTCGTCGCCGACGGTGACGCGAACGCCGCCGATCAGCGAGGTGTCCACGGTCACGGTCGGGTTCAGCTTGCGGCCGAATTTCTTTTCCAGCGTCGCCACCAGGTCTTTCACTTGAGCGTCGGTCAACGCGAACGCGCTCGTGATCTCCGCATCTGCGGCGCCTTCCGATGCATTCTTCAATACATGGAACTGCGCGCCGATTTCCGGCAGCAGCGAGAGGCGGCCGTTTTCGACCAACATGCCAACGAAGTTTTTCGCTTCGGGGGAGACATTGGACTTCAACAGCGACAAGAACGTTTCGGAAACCTGCTTGTCCGAGAGCTTCGGATTGCTGGCGAAAGACTTGACGTCGGGGAGAGCGGCAACGGCTGCCATTTCCGACACGAGGTCGGACCAGGCAGCGAGATTGCCGGACTTGGCTACACGGAACAGTGCTTCTGCGTAAGGACGAGCAATCGTTGCGAGTTCGGCCATGATTACAGCTCGGTCTTGAGTTGGTTCAGCAGGTCGGCGTGGGCCGCTGCGTTCACCTCACGCTTGAGGATCTGCTCAGCGCCCTTGACCGCGAGAGTCGCGACCTGGGCACGCAGTTCGTCGCGTGCACGAGTGACTTGCTGTTCTGCGTCGGCCTTGGCGGCGGCGATAATGCGCGCAGCTTCGTCGGATGCAGATTTCTTGGCGTCTTCGATGATTGCCTGGGCACGCTTTTCAGCGTCGCCGATGCGCTTCTGGCCTTCGTCTCGGGCGGTAGCCAGTTCAGCCTGCGCGCGCTTTTCAGCGGCAGCCATCTCTGCTTTGCCCCGGTCGGCGGCGGCCAAGCCGCTCGCGATCTTCTCGGCGCGCTCGTCGAGCGCCTTCATCAGCGGGGGCCACACGAACTTCATCGTGAACCACGCGAGGATGAAGAAGACCACGAACTGCGCAAACAAGGTTGCATTTAAGTTCACGGTGTTTTCCTTCTCAGAATAACGAGAGCCGAACCAGGGACCGGTTCGGCTGTTGGAAATCAGCTATACGCTAATTACTTCGCGATGAACGGGTTTGCGAAAGCAAACAGCATTGCGATACCAACACCGATCAGGAATGCAGCGTCGATCAGACCAGCCAGCAGGAACATCTTGGTCTGGAGGGTGTTCATGAGTTCAGGCTGACGTGCCGATGCTTCGAGGTACTTGCCGCCCATGATAGCGATACCGATACATGCACCGATAGCACCCAGGCCAATGATCAAGCCGCAAGCCAAAGCAACAAAAGAGATGTCAGTCATGAGAGTTCCTTCAAAAGGTTAAGGTTAAAGACAAAACTAAAAAACAAACTTCGTTACGTACAACTATCCTGAGGATTCTTTAATGCGCTTCGTGGGCCTGGCCAATGTACACGAGCGTCAGCATCATGAAGATGAACGCTTGCAGGAACACGATCAGGATGTGGAAGATTGCCCACATCGAGCCTGCGATCACATGGCCGATGAAGCCGAATGCGGTGGCCATCGAGCCGAGCAGTGCGATCAGCAGGAACAGCAGTTCGCCTGCGTACATGTTGCCGAAGAGTCGCATGCCGAGGGAAACGGTACGGGCAACATATTCGATCGCGTTCAGCAGGACGTTGAACGGCGCCATGTAGATGCCGAACGGTGCTGCGAGCCACTCGTGCAGCCAGCCGCCCACGCCCTTGATCTTGAGGTTGTAATAGATCACGACGGCGAGCACGCCGAGGGCCATGCCGAGGGTGCCGTTGAGGTCGGCGGTCGGAACGACGCGATGGTAAGGAATGACGTTTTCGAGGCCGAGCAGGGCGAACAGCGAAGAGAACATGTCGACCGGCAGGAAGTCCAGCGAGTTCATCAGCGCGACCCAGACGAACACGGTCAGCGCCAGCGGAGCGATGAAGCGACGGTCGCCGTGGACGATGGACTTGGACTGGTCTTCGACCATCTCGACGACCATTTCAACGAACGCCTGGAAGCGGCCCGGCACGCCGGAGGTCGCCTTGCGCGCGGCCAGCCACATCACGAAGCAGCCGAGCACGCCCATCGTCACGGACCAGAACAGCGTGTCCATGTTGATGATCGAGAAATCGACGATCTTGTCTTGATGATGGGTGGAGAAGTGTCCGAGGTGGTGGACTATGTATTCTGATGCAGTTGGAGCGTGTCCAGTGGATGCCATGTCAGTGCCTAAATATTAAGATGATGTAACTTTTCAGCGCCACGATGAAAGCAGCGAGTAGCGCCAGCCAGTTCAAATCGCGGTACAGCCATACCACCGCGCCAAGCAGCGCGACAGTCAATGCAATCTTGATAAATTCACCGATGAAAAAGGTCATCGGGTTGACAGCCCCTGGCTTGCGCGCGTTGGTAAACAAACGCAGTGCAAACAAGCCATTCGGCACAACACAGCACAAGCCGCCAAGAAGTGCAGACAACAGCGCGTGCCATCCTCCGATCAGGCCGGCAATCAGGCCGGTAACGATCGTTGTCAAAAACTGCAGGAGGACGACGCGTAGCATTGATGATCCGCTTTGGTGCAATCCGTGGGGCTTTCGGCTTCTGAAAGCTCCGGCTACGGGCCGCGGTATTTCTTAGTGGGCGTCTTGTGAAACCACGGGATTATAAGTGTTTTCCACAGGGATGGTCAAACCTTTGGCGGAAGGAAAGTCTTATATAAGACCATAGTAAAACTACCGTATTGGCCTACGTGGAAATGCGGAGTATGGCGCGCAAAATTGCCACTTGCGGAAATCCGGACGCCGGCTCGGCGCGGCTGTCGGACTATTCGCACCCTCTTGGTGCGCCCCACGTCAAAGCGAGCTGCTTTTCGCCTATAAATCAATGAGTTATTGAAAGCGCAATGAAAGCTGGGGCGTGGCATGCTTATTGTTATGTTGCCCATGCATGCATGTCGCATGCGGCTTCTTCAAAGGACATGAACATGGATTCCCACCGGCCCGCCCCTCGCTCCATCACCCTTCGCTTCCTGGCGGAGCCAACCGACGTCAACTTCGGCGGTAAAGTCCATGGCGGCGCCGTCATGAAATGGATCGACCAGGCCGGCTATGCCTGCGCGGTCGGCTGGAGCGGGTATTACTGCGTCACGGTCTTCGTGGGCGGGATCCGCTTTTACAAGCCCATCTTCATCGGCCAGGTCGTCGAGGTGACGGCGACCGTCGTGCATACGGGAAGTTCGAGCATCCATATTGCGATCGACGTGTCGGCGACCGATCCGCGTACGGGAACGCGCAAGAAGACGACGCGCTGCCTGATCGTGTTCGTCGCGGTGGATGGCGGCGGGGACTCGGTGCAGGTGCCGGCCTGGGAACCCGTGAGCGAGGAAGACCTGCGCCTGCAAAAGTACGCGATGCGCATGGCTGAAATGCGCAAGGCGCAGGAGGATGAACTGGCACTGATCGGCGAAGGCGCCGCCCTGCCCTGACCTCCTGCTCAGCCGACGAGGCTGTACAGCCAGTCCCGCCCTTGCGGCCAGTTGCCGAGTCCGCTTTCGGAATTGATGTGGCCGCGCGCGCCGATGTCATGGAACTCGGCGCCCCAGGCCGCAGCCCATTCCCTTGCCTTAGCGAGTTCGCACCAGGGATCGTCGGACGATGCGACGACAAGCGACTTGAATGGCAGCCGGATGCGCGGCATCGGTGCGAATCCTTTGACAGGCTCAGGGGCGCTTTCGCGTTCCACGTCCGGCGGCGCGACGAGCAGCGCACCTTTCACTTTCGCAAAATGCGGCCTGTGCGCGTGCGTGGTGGCCCACCATGCAGTCGTGGCGCAGCCGAGGCTGTGCGCCGCAATCACCACCTGCCCCTGCGCGGATGCAATCGCCGTGTCGAGTGTGTTGATCCATTCGTCGCGGCCCGGTGCATCCCAGTCGCGCTGCTGCACGCGATGCGCGTTCGGCAGCATGTCTTCCCACACGGTTTGCCAATGGCCCTCGCCTGAATTGAACAGGCCGGGATGGATGAGGATGGTCGTCGTCATTCGGTCCCGCGCAGTTTCGCGATCAGCCCGTCGAGCGCGTCGAGGTTGGCGAAATCGATGATGAGCTGGCCCTTGTTCTTGGCGCCGACCTTGATGACGACTTGCGTGGCCAAGGTGTCGGACAGCTCTTCTTCGAGGCGCGCGAGGTCGCGCGATTTTTCCTTGCCCGCGCGCGTCTTGTTGCCCGCTTGTTCGGTCGTCGTTTTCACGACCAGCTTTTCGGCGTCGCGCACCGACATGCGCTTGGCGACGATCTGGTTGGCGAGCGTGATCTGTGTCGCCGAATCGACGGCGAGCAATGCGCGCGCATGGCCCATATCGATGTCGCCCGCCATCAGCATGGTCTGCACGGGCTTGGCGAGATTCAGCAGGCGCAACAAATTCGATACCGCGCTGCGCGAGCGTCCGACCGCGCCGGCGGCCTGTTCGTGGGTGAAGTCGAAGTCGGTGATCAGGCGATGGATGCCCTGCGCTTCTTCCAGCGGATTGAGGTCTTCACGCTGGATGTTTTCGATCAGTGCCATCGCGGCGGCGGCCTGGTCGTCGACATCCTTCACGAGGACGGGCACTTCGCTGAGGCCGGCGATCTGCGCGGCACGGAAGCGACGTTCGCCGGCGATGATTTCATAGCGGCCATCGCCGTTAATCGGACGCACGAGGATGGGTTGCATCAAACCTTGTGCCTTGATCGATGCGGCGAGCTCTTGCAGCGCACCTTCGTCCATGCGCGTGCGCGGCTGGTATTTACCGGCCTGCATCTTCGTGACGCTCAGTGTGGACGGTGCGCCAGCGACGGTCGGAACGGCTTCTTCGAAATCGGACGAACCGCCCAGCAGTGCATCGAGGCCGCGGCCGAGTCCCTTGGTTTTCTTGAGTGCCATAGTCTTGCCTTACATAGTCTTGATGCGCTCGACCATCTCTGCGCCGAACGTGACATACGCTTGCGCGCCCTTCGATGCGGGATCGAAGGTGACGCCGGGCATGCCGTAGGACGGTGCTTCAGCGAGGCGCACATTCCGCGGAATGATGGTCTTGAACACCTTGTCGCCGAAGTGCTGTTCGAGCTGCGCGGACACTTGCTGCGACAGCGTCATGCGCGGATCGAACATCACGCGCAACAGGCCGATGATCTTGAGATCGGGATTGAGCTTGCCGTGCACTTTCTTGATCGTGTTCACGAGGTCCGACAGGCCTTCGAGTGCGTAGTACTCGCACTGCATCGGGATGATCACGCCGTTCGCCGCGCAGAGGCCGTTGAGCGTGAGCATCGACAGCGCGGGCGGACAGTCGATGAGCATGAAATCGTAGTCGCTTCCGACGGCGGCGAGGGCGTCCTTCAGGCGCTTCTCGCGATTCTCGAGTTCGACCATTTCCACTTCCGCGCCAGCCAGTTCACGATTCGCGGGGAGCACGTCGAAGCCGCCGGTCTCGGATTTCTTGCGCGCGGTGTTGACGTCGGCCAAGCCGAGCAGTACTTCATACACGGACGACTCGAGCTCAGCCTTGTTGATGCCGGCACCCATCGTCGCGTTGCCCTGGGGGTCGAGGTCGACCAGCAGAACGCGCTGGTTGATCCTGGCGAGGCCGGCTGCGAGGTTGACTGCGGTGGTTGTCTTGCCGACGCCGCCCTTCTGGTTGGCGACGCAGAATATCTTGGCCATGTTGTTTTAGTTTGTCGTGAGTTTGATGCCGAAGCCGATCAGGAACATGCCCGCCATTTTCGATGCGAATGCCGCGATGCGCCGATTGCGTGCGAGTCGTTTTGCCGCAGCATTGCCGGCCAGTACCAGCAGGCTGCCGTAGAACAGGGTGCAGCAGGAAATGACCGCACCCATCGCTGCGAAGGTGACCGCTCCCTGGTGCGTCGCGGGGTCGATGAAGAGCGGGAAGAAGGCCATGTAGAACACGATGGCTTTCGGATTGATGAGCGTGACGAGGAGGCCGCGGCGGAAGTCGGCGGCATTCGAGAACGGCACGACCGCCCCGCCCTCTTCGCTCTTTGCGAACACGAGTCGCAAGCCAAGATACGCGAGGTAGGCGGCGCCAAGATATTGCAGTCCCTGGAACAGCACCGGGTTCGCCTGCAGCAGTGCGGCGACGCCGATAGCGGCGAGGAACATCAGTACGAGATCGCCGAGCATGAGGCCGGCGAGCGAAGCGAAGCCGCCGCGCAATCCGCGCTGGCCGGTGCAGGTAAGGACGCAGAAGGTGCCGGGGCCAGGCAGCATGAGGAAGACCATGGTAGCTGCGATGAGCTGCCACACGTCGGTGATGCCGATGGAATGAAACAGTGCGTTCATGCCTGCTCTCCAGCTTCGATGAATACGAGATGGCGCTCGGCATCGAGGCCGGGCACGGTCAGCGATTCTACCTTGCCCACTTTCCATCCGGCAGGAAGTCGTGCGATTTCTTCGTTCGGCATGACGCCCTTGAGCGCGATAAAGTGTCCGCCCTCCTCCAGCAACTGGCCGGACCAGGTGACGAAGTCGTTCAGCTCAGCGAAGGCGCGCGAGGTGATGACGTCGAATTTCTGTGGCACCTTCAGTTGCTCCACGCGGCTGGTGTAGACGGTCACGTTGGCCAGTCCGAGTTCGGCTTTGACTTGCGTGAGGAAGGCGGTCTTCTTGTGCACGGTGTCGACCATGGACACACGCATGTCGGGCCGCGCGATGGCGAGCACGATACCGGGCAAGCCCCCTCCGGCGCCGACGTCGAGGATGTTCTTCGCGCCGGCGAATGCGGGCACGACCGAGAGCGAATCGAGCAGGTGGTGCGTGACCATCTGCTTCGGGTCGCGGAGCGCGGTCAGGTTATAAACGGCGTTCCATTTTGACAACAACGCAAGATAGTCCATCAGCTTGCCGAGCTGGGCGTCGCTGAGGTCAAGTTGCAGTGCGCGCACGCCTTCGGCAAGCGTGCGCATCAGTTCATCGCGGGAAAAGGAGGTCATCGGCCGGCTGTCCTTACACGGCTGCGGGAGCGTTGACGAAGTCCTTGAATCCGCCCTTCTTCAGGTGCACCAGCAGCAGCGAGATCGCTGCCGGCGTAACACCCGAAATGCGGGAAGCCTGGCCCAGGGTTTCGGGGCGGTGCTTGTTCAGCTTCTGGCGGACTTCGACGGACAGGCCGCGCACTTCCATGTAATCGATTTCGGCGGGCAGCTTGAGGTTTTCGTAATGGTCGTGGCGTTCGACTTCGCGCGCCTGGCGATCGATGTAGCCGGCGTACTTGACCGAGATCTCGACCTGCTCGGCGACGGTGCCGTCAACCACGCCGGGACCGGCGAGTTCCTGGCCTTCCACGCCTTTCAGGGTCATCAGGGTTTCGTAGTTGACGTTCGGGCGGCGCAGAAGGTCAGCGAGCGCGTACTCCCTTTCGATGGCCTTTCCAAGAACGCGCTCGGCTTCCGCCGGTGGAAGGATGCGGGGGTTGACCCAGGTGGATTTCAAGCGCTCCAGTTCGCAGGCGACGGCTTCGCGCTTACGGTCGAAGACTTCCCATTGCGCGTCGCCGACGCAGCCGAGTTCGCGGCCGATCTCCGTCAGGCGCATGTCGGCGTTATCCTCGCGCAGGCTGAGGCGGTACTCGGCGCGGCTGGTGAACATGCGGTAGGGTTCCTGCACGCCCTTGGTAATCAGGTCGTCGACCAGCACGCCAAGGTAGGCTTCGTCGCGGCGCGGCGTCCAGGATTCACGCCCCTGGGTCTGCAGGGCGGCATTGATGCCGGCGAGCATGCCTTGGGCAGCTGCTTCTTCGTAACCGGTCGTGCCGTTGATCTGACCGGCAAAGAACAATCCCTGGATCGCCTTGGTCTCGAGCGAGGACTTCAGGCCGCGCGGGTCGAAGTAGTCATACTCGATGGCATAGCCGGGACGAAGGATGTGGGCATTCTCCAGGCCGCGCATGGAGTGCACGAGTTCGAGTTGCACGTCGAACGGCAGGCTGGTCGAAATGCCGTTCGGGTAGAACTCGTTGGTCGTCAGGCCTTCCGGCTCCAGGAAAATCTGGTGCGCGTTCTTGTCGGCGAATCGGTGGATCTTGTCCTCGATGGACGGGCAGTAGCGCGGACCCACCCCTTCAATCACGCCTGTATACATGGGGCTGCGATCAAGACCGCCGCGGATGATGTCGTGGGTGCGCTCGTTGGTGTGCGTAATCCAGCACGGCAACTGCTTCGGATGCATATCGGCGGAGCCCATCACGGAGAAAACCGGGATCGGATCGAGATCGCCCGGCTGTTCTTCCATGACCGAAAAGTCGATCGTACGGCCGTCGATGCGCGGCGGCGTCCCGGTCTTCAGGCGGCCTTGCGGCAGCTTCAATTCCTTCAGGCGCGCAGACAGGGAAATCGCGGGCGGGTCGCCGGCGCGGCCGGCGGAGTAATTATTGAGGCCGACGTGGATCTTCCCGTCGAGGAAAGTCCCGGCAGTCAGCACCACGGCGCGGCTGCGGAAACGAATGCCAACCTGGGTCACGGCACCGACTACGCGGTCACCTTCCACCATCAGGTCGTCGACTGCCTGCTGGAAGAGCCAGAGATTGGGCTGATTCTCAAGGCGGCGGCGAATCGCGGCTTTGTACAGGATGCGGTCGGCTTGGGCGCGGGTGGCGCGAACGGCCGGCCCTTTCGAGGAGTTGAGGATGCGAAACTGGATGCCGCCCTCGTCGGTCGCAATCGCCATCGCACCACCCATCGCGTCCACTTCCTTGACCAGGTGCCCCTTGCCGATGCCGCCGATGGACGGGTTGCAGGACATCTGACCAAGGGTCTCGATGTTGTGGGTCAGTAGCAGGGTTTTCTGGCCCATGCGGGCGGAAGCCAGTGCGGCTTCCGTGCCGGCGTGACCGCCGCCGACAACGATGACGTCGAATTCAGTAGGAAAAAGCATATTTCGCCTCGAAGAGACGGGTAAGGAAGTGGGCGGCGGATACGATGCCGGAGGCGAGATTATAAAGTGTTTTTGTCTCGCCCCTTCCGTTAGTCACGCGTTCGCGCAAGTTTGTTTCACGTGAAACAAAGTCAGGAGGTGATGCGGGCGAGTACGAAGCCAACGATGAATGAAAGTCCGGACACGATCAACCAGTAGCCCCAGTGGACCGCCTTGAAGGGATTCAGCTCTTCGTAGGGCTGCATGATTTGCTCGGGGATCACGATCGGCACGGGTTGGGTCAATGGCGCCGCCGACTTCATCGCCCTCCTCGCCCTCAACTCTTCCATGAGCGCATCGGCAGCCAGAACATCTTCCGCGTCGAGTGTGGGTTCGGGGCGCGGAGGTCTGGTCGGCTGCGCAGTGGGAATCGTGAGCAACGGAGCGTCATCGAGGACGGCAGCGGATGCACGTGCTTCGGCCGGTGCTGTTTCGAGTACCGAGGCCGCCGCATTCGTTGAAGGCACGTCGGTCCACGTGTGGATCTTCATGTCATGGCTCAACATGCCAAGCTCGTCTTCCGGATCACGGAGGATGACCGTGACAGGATCCATCGGGTCCTGCTGGAGGAATCGGTCGATTACGGTTCGCTCAAGCTCGTCAGGCGCCTGTCCGTCCAAGGGCATGAAGACTTCCAGCACGAGGTCTTTCGCCTGAAGCTTTTGCAAGGCACGGGCAAAGCGATCGTCAGTCAGGACGGGAAGTTTGGCGCGAATCTCTTTATAGGAGGACACACCGTCCACCATGATGAGGACAAGTCGCTCGCTTTGCGTCAGTCCGTGGCTTTTCTTGTGAATTTCCTCGCGGCCAGAATGGGTGCGCTGGAAGATGGTGGCAGGGTCAGTCATGTCGGATAAGAGGTTATGTTTCACGTGAAACACTTGGATGCTAAAGCGGCCGGAATGTTTCCAGGAGCCATCAATTCATCCTAGTCGCCGATCCATGGAATCGCTATACCAAACGTGCAACATGCCCGACGTAAATTGTAAGCAGGGATTACCCACCCTCTCCCCTGCGATCGTCACGCCTGCTTGTTACAATAGAAGATCAACCAAGGAGAAGAGATGAGCACAACAACAGCCCTCGGCGCATTTACCTTCAGCACGGTCCCGCACATCGTGTCGGAGATCGGCGCCGTGAAACGCATCGGCGCACTTGTTCAACAACATTTCCCGAAAGCGCGCCGTGCGCTGGTCGTCACCGATGGCGGCTTTCTCAAGACCGGCCTGGTCGACGCCCCCATTGCCAGCCTGCGCGAAGCCGGCCTGACAGTCAGCATCTTCTCCGATGTGGTTGCCGATCCGCCGGAACCCGTTGTGCTGCAAGCCGTTGCCGATGCACGCAAGAACGAGATCGACCTCGTCATCGGACTCGGCGGCGGCAGCTCCATGGACGTGGCCAAGCTCATCGCCGTGCTGGTCGATAGCGACCAGGATCTCAAATCCATGTACGGCATTGGCAATGTCAAAGGCGGCCGCGTGCCGCTGGTGCAAGTACCCACCACCGCGGGCACCGGCTCTGAAGTGACGCCGATCTCGATCGTCACGACCGGTGCGACCACCAAGATGGGTGTCGTCTCGCCCCAGCTGTACGCCGACCTCGCCATTCTCGATGCGGAATTGACGATCGGCCTGCCGCCGAAAGTTACAGCAGCGACCGGTATCGATGCCATGGTGCATGCGATTGAGGCCTACACCACCAAGCTGAAGAAGAACCCCTTGTCGGACATGCTGGCCCGCCAAGCGCTCTCCTTGCTGTCGAGCAATATCGTCACGGCGTGCGAGGATGGCAAAAACCTGGGCGCCCGTCAGGCCATGTTGCTCGGTGCAATGCTCGCCGGGCAGTCGTTCGCCAATGCGCCCTGCGCGGCAGTCCATGCCCTCGCCTACCCGATCGGCGGCATCTTCCATGTTCCGCATGGCTTGTCGAATTCGCTGGTATTGCCGCACGTGCTCCGCTTCAATGCACCGAACGCCGCCGGCATGTATGCCGAACTCGCCGAGATCCTTGCACCTGGAGTCACCGGCAGCACCGAGGCGCGCACGCAGGCCTTGATCGACAAGATGGATGAGATTGCCCGCCGCACCGGGATCGAGACCCAGCTGCGCCAGGTGGGAATTTCGGAAGCCGACCTGGACCGCCTTGCCGACGACGCCATGCTGCAAACCCGGCTGCTGACCAATAACCCGCGCGAAGTGACGCGCGCCGATGCACGGGCGATCTACGCGGCAGCCTTGTAAGCCTCCTGCGTCACCAAATAAAAACGGCAGCCGAGGCTGCCGTTTTTATTGACGCTTGCAAATCCTAGTGCGCCGCACCCGATCCTGCCGGTGCCCGCTTGAACAATGCGCCGAGCTCGCCCACGATGCCGCGGCGGAAGGCCAGCACGCAGATGATGAAGATGAAGCCGGTCACGATCGTGACGGATTCACCGATGCTGCGGAACCATTCAATGCCGGAGATCGAGGCAATGAGATTGCCCAATTCGCCCAGCTTGTTCTCCAGCGCAATGATCAGGACTGCGCCGACGATGGGACCGGTCAATGTGCCCAGGCCGCCGACCAGCGTCATCAGTACCACGAGGCCGGACATGGACCAGTGCACGTCGGTCAGCGTTTCGAAGCCAAGCACTACGGTTTTAGTAGCACCCGCCAACCCGGCGAGGGACGCCGACAGCACGAAAGCCAGCAGCTTGTACTTGTCGGTGTCATAGCCGAGGGAGATGGCACGCGGCTCGTTCTCCTTCACCGCCTTCAACACCTGGCCGAAGGGCGAATGCACGGTGCGCACGATCAACGCGAAACCGGCGATGAAGATGGCCAGCACGACGTAGTAGAGCGTCAGGTCGTTTCCGAGGTCAACGATGCCGAGTAGTTTGCCGCGCGGCACCCCTTGCAGGCCGTCCTCGCCGCCCGTGAACGGTGCTTGCAGGAAGACGAAGAACAGCATCTGCGCCAGCGCCAGCGTGATCATGGTGAAGTAGATGCCCTGGCGGCGAATCGCCAGGCTGCCCATGAGCAGGCCGATGAGCGCCGCCACGACCACACCGGCGACCAGTCCCAGTTCGAATGGCATGCCCCATACCTTCAGTGCATGGCCCGCCACATAGCCTGCCCCGCCGAAGAACGCCGCGTGGCCGAACGACAGCAGGCCCGTGAAGCCGATCAGGAGGTTGAATGCACACGCGAACAGCGCGAAGCACAACACCTTCATCAGGAACACCGGGTAGACGAAGAACGGCAATGCCAGTGCAGCTGCCACGGCGATTGCATATCCCACTTTCTTGTTCATCCTATGTCCCCTTCTATTTCTCTTTACCGAACAGACCTGCCGGACGAATCATCAGCACGATCGCCATGATGATGAACACGACCGTCGCCGAGAGTTCCGGATAGAACACCCGCGTGAAACCTTCGATGATGCCGAGTCCCAGGCCGGTCAGGATCGAACCCAGGATCGAGCCCATGCCGCCGATGACCACCACCGCGAACACGACGATGATCAGGTTGGACCCCATCAGCGGCGACACCTGGATCACCGGAGCCGCCAGCACGCCGGCGAACGCCGCGAGCGCAACACCGAAACCGTAGGTGAGCGTCACCATCAGCGGCACGTTGATGCCGAAAGCTTCCACCAGCTTCGGGTTTTCGGTACCTGCACGCAGGTACGCGCCGAGCTTGGTCTTCTCGATCACGAACCAGGTGGCAAGGCAGACGACGATCGAGGCCAGCACAACCCAGGCGCGATACTTCGGCAGGATCATGAAGCCGAGGTTGAATGCGCCGGAGAGCGCCTCAGGCACCGAATACGGCTGGCCCGACACGCCATAGAAGGAGCGGAACAGGCCTTCCAGCATCAGCGTGATGCCGAACGTCAGCAGCAGTCCGTACAGGTGATCCAGCTTGTACAGCCAGCGCAGCATGGATTTTTCGATGATGATGCCGAAGATGCCGACCAGGATTGGTGCGAGCAGCAGCATCACCCAGTAATTGATTTCGAAGTAGTTCAGTCCCATCCAGGCGAAGAACGCGCCCATCATGTACAGCGCGCCGTGCGCGAAGTTGATGACGTTGAGCAAGCCGAAGATGACCGCGAGGCCGAGCGACAGCATCGCGTAGAAAGAACCGTTGACCAGGCCGAGCAGAAGCTGGCTCAGCAAGGCCTGCAGGGGGATGCCGAATAATTCCATAGGCAGAGTAAAGAAAGTTGCTGCTGGAGATTTGCGCCTCTGATTGCAAGGCGCGCCGTAAGACGCCTTCCCCCTCAGGGGGAAGGTTGGGATGGGGGTGCTGCGGCTGTGCTACGGCAGTCGGTAGTTCGACCTCACTACCCCCATCCTGGCCTTCCCCCTAGCAGGAGGAAGGAACCCGATCGCTACGAAAGGAAGTGCCGTGGAAGTGCAGTATTACTTCCACAACGCGCACTTCGTCTCAGCCTTGGTCGTCCAGGCCGTTGCCGCCGGAATCGTCTGTGCGACCTTGTAGTAGTCCCACGGATACTTCGACTCGGACTGCTTCTTCACTTCCATCAGATACATGTCGTGCACCATGCGGCCGTCCGGACGGATCTCGCCGCCCTTGGCGAAGAAGTCGTTGATCTTGGTCTTCTTCATCTGGGCCATAACCTTGTCCGGATCATCCGAATTGATCGCCTTGACCGCGTTCAGGTAGTGCATGGTGGCCGAGTAGTCGGCGGCCTGCAGCATGGACGGCATCTTCTTCATCTTTTCGAAGTAGCGGCGCGACCACTTGCGGGTGTCGTCGTTCAGGTCCCAGTACCAGCCGTCGGTCAGGTACATGCCCTGCGTCAGGTTCAGGCCGAGTGCGTGCACGTCGTTGATGAACATCAGCAGGCCAGCCAGCTTCATCGACTTGGTGATGCCGAACTCGTTGGCAGCCTTGATCGAGTTCACGGTGTCGCCGCCCGCGTTCGCCAGGCCGAGGATCTGCGCCTTGGACGATTGCGCCTGCAGCAGGAACGAAGAGAAGTCGGAAGCCGACAGCGGGTGCTTCACGCTGCCCACCACCTGTCCACCGGCGGCCTTCACCACGTCGGAGGTGTCCTTTTCCAGTGACGCACCGAACGCATAGTCGGCGGTCAGGAAGTACCAGGTCTTGCCGCCCTGCTTCACGATTGCCGAGCCAGTGCCCTTGGCAAGCGCCACGGTGTCGTAGGCGTAGTGCACGGTGTAAGGCGAGCACTCTTCATTGGTCAGGCGGGCCGATGCGGCACCGATCGAGATGAAGGGCTTTTTCTTTTCCGCGGCAACCTTGGCCATCGCCAGGTTGGCGCCGGAGTTGGTACCGCCGAGCAGCATGTCGACACCCTGCTGGTCGAACCATTCGCGCGCCTTGGATGCAGCGATGTCGGCCTTGTTCTGGTGGTCGGCGCTCACGATCTCGATCTTCTTGCCGCCGACGTTACCGCCGAAGTCGGCAATCGCCATCTTGATCGCTTCGACACCGCCCGGGCCGTCGATGTCGGCATACAGGCCCGACATGTCGGTGATGATGCCGATCTTGACGACATCACCGGATACCTGCGCGGAAGCGGTGCCCGCTGCGGCGAATGCACAGGTGGCCGATACTGCAACTGCAATTGCTTTCAATTTCATTGCGATCTCCTTGGTGTTCCAGCTTGTGGCTAGTGGTTGTTATACCCCGAGCAGAGAATTCAGCACGGGCATCTTGTTATCCAGTTCGGATGCAGCGAAGGTCTCGACAATCTGACCGTGTTCCATGACGTAAAAGCGGTCCGCGAGTGGTGCGGCAAAGCGGAAGTTCTGTTCCACCATCACGATGGTGTAACCCTTGGCTTTTAGCGTCGTGATCATCCGGGCCAGTGCCTGCACGATGACAGGGGCAAGGCCTTCGGAAATTTCATCGAGCAACAGCAGGCGCGCACCGGTGCGCAGGATGCGTGCGACGGCCAGCATCTGCTGCTCGCCGCCGGACAGGCGCGTGCCCTGGCTCGATTTGCGCTCGGCCAGGTTGGGAAACATCGCGTAGATTTCTTCCACCGACATGCCCTTGTCGGTCTTCGACACGAAGGGCGGCAGCATCAGGTTTTCTTCCGCCGACAGCGACGAAAAAATGCCCCGTTCCTCGGGGCAGTAGCCTACGCCTAGGTGCGCCACCTTGTAGGTGGGCAGGTCGATGGCCTCGGTGCCGTTGATCTTGATCGATCCCTTGCGCGTGCCCGTCAGCCCCATGATCGCGCGCAGCGTCGTCGTCCGTCCCGCGCCGTTGCGGCCCAGGAGCGTGACCACTTCACCGTGGTTCACGGAAAAATTGACGTCATGCAGGATGTGCGACTCGCCGTACCAGGCGTGCAGGTTGGCGATTTCCAGTGCCGCTGATCCAGCCATTCAATGCGCTCCTTCGAGTGCGCCGGTCGTGGTGCCCATGTAGGCCTCCATCACCTGCGGGTTTTTCGATACTTCATCATAGGTGCCTTCGGCCAGCACTGCCCCGCGCTGGAGCACCGAGATGCGGTCGCTGATGCCGGCGATCACGCTCATGTTGTGCTCCACCATCAGGATAGTCCGCCCTGCGGAAACTTTCTTGATCAGGTCGGTGACGCGATGGACGTCCTCATGGCCCATGCCCTGCGTGGGTTCGTCGAGCAGCATGAGTTCCGGCTCCATCGCCAGCGTGGTGGCGATCTCCAATGCGCGCTTGCGGCCATAGGGAAGATCGACCGTGGTCGTGTCGGCGAACTTCTCCAGGTCGACTTCCGTCAGCAGTTGCATCGCGCGATCGTTGAGCACGCTGAGCTTGCCCTCGCTCTTCCAGAAATGGAAGGAATTGCCCAGCGGACGCTGCAGTCCGATACGGACGTTCTCGAGTACCGTCAGGTGCGGAAATACCGCGGAGATCTGGAAGGAACGGATGATGCCCTGCCGCGCAATCTGCGCCGGCTTGGCCATTGTGATGTCCTTGCCATTGAAAAGGATATGTCCCGATGTCGGGACCAGGAACTTGGTGAGCAGGTTGAAGCAGGTCGTCTTGCCGGCGCCGTTCGGGCCGATCAATGCGTGGATGTGTCCACGCTGCACCTTCAGGCTCACATTGTTGACGGCAGTGAATCCCTTGAATTCTTTCGTCAGCTGCCGCGTTTCCAAAACCACATCCGCCATGGATTCTCCCTGTTGTCTGTAAGGAGGGCGATCTAAAGTGCCCTCCAGCGCCGCGCCGCTTGAGCCGCGGTCATTAACCAAAAGGACGTGCATAACGCTGATGCACAGTACACAGTACGACTAGGGGGGTGGCAATACAACAGACAAATCATCTGCCGATTGTTTGGCCTGTATCAACACCGGACATGTATCGATATCAGGCACTCGGCCGATGTTAGCATGAAGAAAAAATAATTGCTTGTGGTTAAGTCAAGCCTGAACTGAAACGAAATCGAGGAGCTACTGCTGATGCATTCCCTCGGAATGGCGAAGCGCTTTCTCGCGCAACGATGCGGTAAACATCATCGCTGACTCGGCCACCTTCAAGCGACCGAGGTCGAAACGTTGCAGGTGCTGCAGCACGATCTGGTTGATGGCCATGGTTGCCTGCATCATCAGGAGATCCGAGGTCGACGTGCTTGCATCCGCCTGTGCTGTTGCAATGAACGGTGCCTTGCCCTCTTCCCTATCGGCGATCAGGCAATGGTAGACGTCCGCAAGCGAAATGGTGTGCGGCGCACGTGTACACGTCCACGTGTCGGCATTCTTCTCGTGCGGCTTGAGCAAGCCGCCGGCGGACAAGGTGCGCAACAGCTTGCGCAGGTAGCGCAGCGACACGTCCAGTGTTTCCGACAGTTGTTGCGCAGTGGGCGGACGCGACGCGTTGCAGATGAGTTGCGTCATCACTGCGAGCGCCGTGGAAAGCTGCAGGTGCAGCGTTGCATTGCCGAGGATGAATTCTTCGTGTTGAACCATGCGCACACCCTTCCTGGAAAAAGGTGTGGCCTGTCCCGCCCGTTTGCGTCATTGACCCCAAGCCCCGGGAACGGTGAAAGACCACCGCGCGAGGTTAGTGGAACGCAGTGCAGCAAATCCAATGCAATGTGTGCATCAAACTATGCACGCATTGCATAACCGTCAAGCCGGTTCGGCAACACGCAGGATGGTTTGCTCGCTTCGTGCTTCGTTGCGCGCAGCGCGTATCCATTGCGCTGCCTTTTCCGCAATCATGATGGTCGGCGAGTTGGTATTGCCGGAAGTGATGGTCGGCATGACCGACGCGTCGACCACGCGCAAGCCCTTCACGCCGCGCACGCGCATCTGGCTGTCCACGACCGCGAGCGGGTCGTCTGTCCGTCCCATCTTGCAGGTGCCGATCGGATGGAAGATGGTCGTACCGATGTCGCCGGCGGCCTTCGCCAGCTCTTCTTCCGTGCGGTAATGCAGGCCCGGCTTGAATTCCTCCGGTGCGTACTTCTTCAATGCGGGCGCCGCTACGATATCGCGCGTAATCTGCAAAGCATCGGCCGCTACCTTGCGGTCTTCCGGCGTGCTCAGGTAATTCGGCGTAATCTTCGGCGCGGCAAAAGGATCGCCCGAAGCAATACGCACATGACCGCGCGCTGTCGGACGCAGATTGCAAACGCTGGCGGTGAAGGCAGGGAAAGGATGCAGCGGCTCGCCGAATTTCTCGAGCGACAAGGGCTGCACATGGTATTCGATGTTCGGCGTCGGCTGCGACGGATCCGAGCGCGTGAACGCACCGAGTTGCGAAGGCGCCATCGACATCGGACCGCTGCGCGACAGCGCATACTCCATGCCGATCTGCATCTTGCCAAGCAAGCTATTGGCCATCGTGTTCAAGGTCTTCACGCCCTGCACCTTGAAGGCCATGCGCAGTTGCAAATGGTCCTGCAGGTTTTCACCCACGCCGGGAAGATCCGCGACGAGCGGCACACCATGTTTCTGCAACAAAGCAGCGGGACCGATGCCCGACAATTGCAGGATTTGCGGCGACCCGATCGCACCCGCCGTCGAAATGGTTTCACGTTTGGCCTCCGCAAACCATTCCTTTCCGCCGCCGGTGAATTCCACCCCGATGCATGCCGGCCCATTGTCCGTCTGCTGGATGCGCAGGCGCTTCACATGGCAACCGGTCATGATGTCGAGCTGGCCCTTGCGGCCTTCGGTCGACTTCAGGAAGGCGCGCGCGGTATTCCAGCGCAGTCCTTTCTTCTGGTTCACTTCGAAATAGCCGCAGCCCTCGTTGTCACCGCGGTTGAAGTCATCGACGTTCGGAATGCCGCGCTGCTTCGCTGCTTCACGGAAGGCATCGAGGATTTCCCAGGACAGGCGCTGCTTTTCCACGCGCCATTCGCCGCCGGCACCATGATAGGCATCGGCGCCCTTGTGGTAATCCTCGCTCTTCTTGAACACCGGCAGCACATTCTCCCAGCGCCAGCTGTCGTCGCCCGTGAGTTCGGCCCACGTGTCGTAGTCGCGTGCCTGGCCGCGCATGTAGATCATGCCGTTGATGGATGAGCAGCCACCGAGTACTTTGCCGCGCGGATAAATCAATGCGCGTCCGTTGAGGCCGGGATCGGCCTCGGTACGGTACAGCCAGTCGGTGCGCGGGTTGTTGATGCAGTAGAGATAGCCCACCGGGATGTGGATCCACACGTAATCGTCCTTGCGGCCGGCTTCGATCAACAGCACAGAGATGTCCTTGTCCTGGGCAAGGCGATTGGCAAGGACGCAGCCGGCGGTGCCGGCGCCGATGATGATGTAGTCGTAGGTTCCTGCGGATTCCATGGGGGCTCCAAGGGGATCAAGTGTGGGGATCATCAACCGTAGGGCTTACGATCGCCTTACGGCTCCTTCCCCTTCAAGGGGAAGGTTGGGATGGGGATGGGTTTCGACAACATATCGGCGCGACAAAACCCATCCCCACCCTAGCCCTCCCCTTGAAGGGGAGGAAACTCCATTTACTTCGCCACCGGCATCGTAAACTCCGCCCCCTTCGCGATCGAGTCTGGCCAGCGCTGCATGACCGACTTGTAGCGCGTATAGAAACGAATGCCCTCTTCGCCGTACGCATGCATGTCGCCGAACAGCGAACGCTTCCAGCCGCCAAAGGAATGCCATGCCATCGGCACCGGAATCGGCACATTGATGCCGACCATGCCGACTTCGATGCGGCGGGAGAATTCACGCGCCGTATTGCCGTCCGAGGTGTACAGCGCGACGCCGTTGCCGAATTCATGCGCATTGATCAGTTCAACCGCGGAAGCGAAATCAGGCACGCGCACCACGCACAGCACCGGGCCGAAGATTTCTTCCTGGTAGATCTTCATCTGCGGCGTGACGTGGTCGAACAGCGAACCACCGAGGAAGAAACCGTTCTCGTGCCCCGTCACCTTCAGGCCGCGGCCGTCGACCAGCAGCTTTGCCCCGGAACGGACGCCGTCCTCGATATAGCCTTCGATCTTGTCCTTGTGCTGCGCGGTCACGACCGGCCCCATTTCGGCGTCCGCTTCCATGCCGTTCTTGACCTTCAATGCCTTCACGCGCGGGATCAAGGCCTCGACCAGCCGGTCGGCAACGCTGCCCACGGCAACGGCGACCGAAATCGCCATGCAGCGCTCGCCGGCGGAACCATAGGCCGCGCCGATCAGGGCATCGACTGCCTGGTCGAGATTCGCATCGGGCATCACGACGAGATGGTTCTTTGCACCGCCCAGCGCCTGCACCCGCATCGGGAATGCGCCCTTGCGCTTGACGCCCTCGGTGTAGATGTATTCCGCAATCGGCGTCGAGCCGACGAAGGATACGGCGTTCACGTGCGGATGATGCAGCAGCGCATCGACCGCTACCTTGTCGCCCTGCACGACGTTGAACACGCCGTCAGGCAACCCGGCTTGCTGCAGCATGTCGGCCACCATCAGCGACGGCGACGGATCGCGTTCGGACGGCTTGAGGATGAAGGTGTTACCGGTGGCGATTGCCATTGGCGCCATCCACATCGGCACCATGAACGGGAAATTGAACGGCGTAATGCCGGCCGTGACGCCCAGCGGCTGGCGCAACTGCCAGTTGTCGATGCCGCCGCCAATGTTGTCGGTGAACTGCGTCTTCATCAGTTGCGGAATGCCGGTCGCGAATTCCACCACTTCCAGACCGCGCACGACTTCGCCCTTGGCATCGGAAAACACCTTGCCGTGCTCGCGCGTAATCGCGGCGGCGAGGTCGTCGTGATGCTTTTCGATCAGTTCCTTGAACTTGGACAGGATACGGGCACGCTTCAACGGCGCGGTATCGGCCCAGCCAGGTGCGGCAGCACGCGCGGCAGCGACGGCGGCATTGACTTCCTCGACGCTGGCCAGCACGACTTCCGCATCAACTTCACCTGTGGCGGGATTGAACACGCCCTGCTTGCGGCCACTGGTCGATTCGGCCACGCGGCCGCCGATGAAATGCTGGATGAGGGGCTTCGTCATAAGGATTCCTTTGGAAGATTGCCGGATTTCGACAGCATATTCCTGTCGAATCTCCGAATCCAATGAGTTCTTGTCAAAACCAATATAAAGAACTCTTATAATGAAACCATGGACCTCACTCAGTTACGCGCCTTTGTCACCGTCGCCCGCGAGGGCAACCTGACCCGCGCCGCAGAAAAGCTGCACCTGACCCAGCCCGCCGTCAGCCTGCAGATCAAGGCGTTGCAATCCAGCCTGAACCTGGTCCTGTTCAACCGCACGCCATCAGGCATGTCCCTGACCGACGACGGCGCCAAACTGTTGCCTTATGCGGAAAGGGTAATGGCCAGCGTGGCCGAATTCCGCGAAGGCGTTGCCGGCCTGCATACGACGCTTTCAGGCACGCTGTCGATCGGCACCATCCTCGACCCCGAATTCATCCGCCTCGGCCCCTTCCTGAAGCGCCTGGTGGAAACCTACCCCCAGTTGTCCACACAACTGCAGCACGGCATGTCCGGCTGGGTCCTGCAGCAGGTGAAAGCCGGCAACCTCGACGTCGGCTACTTCCTCGGCACGCCGGGCAAGGAATTCCATTCGCTGACACTGACCTCGTTCACCTACAACGTCGTCGCGCCCCAGGGCTGGAAGAACCGGGTCGCCGGCAAGGACTGGGAAGCGCTGGCAAAGCTGCCCTGGATCTGGACGCCGCCGGAATCGGCGCACAACCGCCTGCTGACGAAAACCTTCGGCCAGCTGAAGCTTGTCCCCAACAAGGTCGCCCTGGTCGACCAGGAGCCGTCCATGCTCGACCTGGTGAAATCCGGCGTGGGTTTGTCGCTGGTGCGTGAATCCATCGCCCTGCGCGAAGCCCATGCGCATGGACTGGTGATCGCGGATGCCGTCAGCCTGTCGACCGAACTCTCCTTCATCGCCCTGGCCAGGCGCAAAAACGAGCCGACCATCGCTGCCGTGTTCTCCTTGCTGCAGGCGTTGTGGCGAACTTGACAACGAATGTGGATAAGTCCTTGGACAACCCGTGATTTGTTTGGGAGTAAACACGACGGCATGTGGACAGGGCGTTTTTATCCAAGATCTATCCTTTGCCCGTACAACGATTATCAAGCGTTTATCCCGTGCGTAAACGCTTGATCCCATTCAGGTTTACCGGGTTATCCACGTAAACGGGACGTTGTTAACACTACTACTATTCGTATATATAAACCTTTATTCAAAAACCCCGGAAAGCTTTTTCCCGCAGTTCTTCGAAAAACCGCAACCGAAGATTGTTATTTTGAACACCGTATTGTTTGATTGCTGAAAGCTGGCAAAAAGATAACTTCAATCCGCTAGCCTTCAAAAAAAAGCCGCTCTGTTAACAAACGATTGTGGATAACTCTATGGATAGCGGCTTGAAGAGTTGGGGAAAAGACGAGCAGATGTTCACAGCCGCTTTTTTATTCAAAACCTGTCCTACACACATACACCTGTTATCCGGCGGTTTATACCGCGCGTAAACACTTGTTTACTTTCCGGTTTACCGGGTTATCCACAGTTTTTGGCTGTTGTTAACACTACTACTATTCATATATATCAAAACCAATTTAAAAAAACCCCGAAAAACATCGGCGACCGGAGTTGCACCAGAACATCGAATGGCAATACGCTATTGAATTGCCCGCTTTCAGGATGAATGGGCTGGTTTTTCAGAAAAAGATTGCAGATGTCCCAACAAATTACCCGTCTCGGGCTGGTCAGCGCCCTTCATCAAGAGCAGGCAGGCCTGATCGACGCCATGCAGGACGCCCAAACCGTCTCCAGAGGCATGCGCGACTACACCACTGGCAAGCTATGGGGAATCGACGCCGTATGCGTCCTGTCGCGCATAGGAAAGGTCGCAGCGGCTGCGACTGTCGCCACCCTCATCGAACGCTTCCAGGTGTCCCATATCGTGTTTACGGGCGTTGCAGGGGCTGTGGAAAGCGATGTACAGGTTGGGGATATCGTGGTGGCCGATTCGCTCGCGCAGTACGACATGGACGCCACCCCGCTGTTTCCGCGTTACGAAGTCCCGCTGCTTGGCCAATCCCATTTCGGATCGGACAAGCATCTCACCGATCGTCTTGCCAAAGCGGCAAGTGAATTCCTGGAACAGGACCTGGACGACATGGTGCCGGGCCACGACCGCGATACCTTTCGGCTCGGTTCGCCGCGGGCCTTCCGCGGCCTGATCGCCAGCGGCGATGAATTCATTGACAGTCAGGCAAGACAGCTGGAACTCAAGCAGGCGTTCCCTTCCCTGCTTGCCGTGGAAATGGAAGGCGCGGCCGTCGCCCAGGTCTGCTTCGAGTTCGGCGTGCCGTTTTCCGTGATCAGGACGATTTCGGATAGCGCGAACGAAGCCTCGCCGCATGATTTCATGCAGTTCATCGAAAGCGTGGCATCGCGCTACGCTTTCGGCATCGTCAAACGCTTTTGTGGAATGGGAGATATCCTGCCGCCGGCATAAGACGGCAGGATTGAGGGGCTAGTGCCCGAAGGAAGGGACCAGCAAGGCAGAGAACAGGTCGGCCAGCGTCAGGCTGGACGGATCGCCCGCCAGCTGCCACAGCCCTTCCCTTTCAGGATCGAGCCGCAGCAAACCGGTTTGGGAGAGTCGGCTGCACATCAGCTCCACCTCTTCCCGCGGGTGACACGCGACCTGCACCAACTGGTCGATACCAACCGCGGCGGGCGACTGCCTGAGCAGCTCCGCCAGGATGCAGGAAGAAAGACAAAGCCGCTCGTGCAGGTCCGGATTGCCGAGGATGTCGTTGTCCTGCATCCGGTCAGGCACCCAGGGTCATCAGGCTCGCATTGCCGCCCGCTGCCGTGGTGTTGACGCAGACGGCCCGTTCGGCCACCAGGCGCCACAGCGGAATGGCTTCGCTGCCGCTGGTTTCGATGACCGGCACCAGGGCGCCGTCGCGCGATGCCAGGCGACCCGACAACTCCGCAAGCTGATCTGCTTCGACCAGCGCCATCGCCAGGTTCGCCGCCGACAGGGATTTTTCCTCCGTCACCTCGATCGATGCGCGCACTGTGTCCGGCAGGCCGGCAGGCAGCAATGCCGCGGTCAGCGAGGTGACCACAACCCGGTTGCCCGTCGCAAAGCACGCGGCAAGCTGGTTGAGCAGCACATCGACATTCGACGCGAAGCACAGCACTGCGCCGCGCGGTGCGAAGCGCAAGGTATTGCGCTCGCCGGTCGGGCCGGGCAATACCATTTCCGTATTCAGCAAGCTGGCGTGTACATAGCCATCACCGAGCGTCGCCACACGGGTATGGCCGTGCGAACCGGCCCATTTCATCAGGCTGCCGAAGGCCGGCAATACCGCATGCTGCTGCTCATGAATCGTATGCGCGGCACGCGCGACGACGGCGTTGCGCTGCAGGCGCTTCAGGTACAGTGGACCGCCTGCCTTCGGGCCGGTGCCCGACTTGCCTTCGCCACCGAAGGGTTGCACACCAACGACCGCACCGACGATATTACGGTTCACGTAAATGTTGCCGACATGGGCGCGCGCAGTGATGAAATCGATGGTTTCATCGATACGCGAATGGATGCCGAGAGTCAGACCGTAACCGGTCGCATTGATCGTATCAATCAGTTTCGGCAGGTCGTCACGGCGATAACGGATCACGTGCAGCACCGGGCCGAAGACTTCGCGCTTCAACTGCGCGATCGAGTCCAGTTCGATGACGGTCGGCGGAACGAAGGTACCTTGCGCACAGGCTTCCGGCAATGGCAGCTGGTACACGTTCGGCGATTGTGCCTTCATGCGCTCAATATGGCCGAGCAGGTTCTGCTGCGCTTCCGCGTCAATGACCGGACCAACGTCGATGGCCAGCCGATCGGGATTGCCGATGCGCAGTTCCTGCATTGCGCCTTTCAGCATCTTCACCGTCTTGTCCGCGATGTCTTCCTGCAGGCACAGCACGCGCAGTGCCGAGCAGCGCTGGCCGGCGCTGTCGAAGGCCGAGCTCAGCACATCCTGCACCACCTGTTCCGGCAGCGCGCTCGAGTCGACGATCATGGCGTTCTGGCCGCCGGTTTCCGCAATCAGCGGAATCTCGCGCTTTTCCGCCGTGGCGCGCTTGGCCAGCGTGCGGTTGATCAGCTGCGCGACTTCCGTCGAACCGGTAAAGATCACACCACGCGTACGCGCATCGGCGGTCAATGTCGCGCCAACAGTCTCGCCCGTACCCGGCAGGAATTGCAGCGCGCCGCGCGGAATGCCCGCTTCATGCAGCATCTGCACAGCGCGGAAGGCGATCAGCGGCGTCTGCTCCGCCGGCTTGGCGAGCACGACGTTGCCCGCAGCCAGTGCGGCACTGACTTCACCGATGAAGATCGCCAGCGGGAAGTTCCAAGGACTGATACAGACGACAGGACCGAGTGCCTGCGTGTTCGGGCCGTCCTGTACCTGCGCAGCGTAATAGCGCAGGAAGTCGACCGCTTCGCGTACTTCGGCAATCGCGTTGGGCAAGGTCTTGCCGGCTTCACGGATGGCGAGCGCCATCAGTTCAGCCTGGTTCTGTTCGAGCAGGTCCGCAGCGCGCACCAGCGCTGCCGCACGTTCCGCCGGCGGCGTGGTCTGCCAGTCGGTCGCATAGGCATCTGCCGCAGAAAGCGCACTTTCCACTTCCGCCGCACCTGCCTCGACAACACGGCCAACGACGTCACGATGATCCGCAGGATTGCGGATGTCATGCGGCTGGCCTGCGCTGCTCGCACCGGATGCCAGCAGCGGCAACGCCTGCCATTGCCGGGTCGAGAAACCCTGGAAGGCAATGTCGATCTCGCGCAGCACGTTTTCGTTTGCGATATCGACACCCGCCGAGTTGAGGCGTTCAGCGCCGTAGAGGTTGACCGGCAGCGGAATATTCGCATGCGGTTCGCCGCCAAGCTGCTTCGCCGTCTTGAACGGATCGGTGATCAGCGATTCGACAGGCACGTTTTCATCGACGATCTGGTTGACGAAGGACGAGTTCGCACCGTTCTCGAGCAGGCGGCGAACGAGGTAGGCGAGCAGCGTTTCGTGGGAACCGACCGGCGCGTAAATGCGGCAAGGCTTCCCGAGATTCTCTTTACCGACCACCTGGTCGTACAGCGTTTCACCCATGCCGTGCAGGCACTGGAATTCATAGTCTTCGATGCCGCGTTCCTTGGCCCAGGTGTAGATCGATGCCAGCGAATGCGCATTGTGCGTGGCGAATTGCGGATAGATCACATCGGTCGCGGCCAGCAGCTTCTGCGCGCAGACCAGATAGGACACGTCGGTGTAAACCTTGCGCGTGTAGACCGGATAGCCGGGCATGCCGTCCACCTGCGCGCGCTTGACTTCCGCATCCCAGTACGCGCCCTTCACCAGGCGCACCATGAACTTGCGGCCGCTGCGGCGCGCGAGGTCTGCCAGGAAATCGATCGCGAACGGGCAACGCTTCTGGTAGGCCTGCACCACGAAACCGATCCCTTCGAAACCATCCAGATCCTTGTCGAACGCCAGCGCTTCCATCAGGTCGAGCGACAGCTCGAGACGGTCCGCTTCTTCCGCATCGATGTTCAGGCCGATGTTGTACTGCTTGGCCAGCAGCAGCAGGCGCTTCAGGCGCGGCAGCAATTCATTCATCACGCGCTCGTGCTGAGCGCGCGAGTAGCGCGGGTGCAGTGCCGACAGCTTCACCGAAATGCCGGGACCATCCTTGATGCCGCGGCCATTCGACGCGCGGCCGATAGCGTGCACGGCGTTTTCATAGGCGTCGTAATATTTCGCCGCATCTTCTTCGGTCAGCGCCGCTTCGCCCAACATGTCGTAGGAATAGCGATAGCCGCGTGCCTCATTCGGACGGCTGTTGTCCAGCGCCTCGCCGATCGTCTGGCCAGTCACGAACTGATTGCCCAGCATGCGCATCGCCAGGTCCACGCCCTTGCGGATCAACGGCTCGCCACCCTTTGCAATCAGGCGGGTCATCGCGGAGCCAAGTCCTTGTTCGCTGTTGGTACTAACCAGCTTGCCGGTAATCAACAGACCCCAAGTCGCCGCGTTGACGAACAGCGATGGCGATTCGCCGAGGTGCTTCTTCCAGTCGCCCTTGCTGATCTTGTCCGCGATCAGGCGGTCCGCGGTCTGGTGGTCGGGAATGCGCAGCAAGGCTTCGGCCAGGCACATCAGCGCCACGCCTTCTTCGGAAGACAGCGAAAACTCGTGCATCAGCGCGTCAACGCCGGAAGAACGGGTGCGCTTTTCACGGACGGCCTGGACGAGGTTGCGCGCCAGGTCCTGGATCTTTTCCTGCGCGGCATAGTTCGGCTTGACCTGGTCGAGCAGCCATTGCACGGCGTCCCGCTCATCCTTGCGCCAGGCGGCAGTAATGGCCGCGCGCAGGGTTGTCGGCATATGGTCAATATCGGCGTGCAACGCGGCAAACGGGGCGGACGCGGAAAATTCTTGTGCGGCAATCAGCATGGCGAGGGTGAAAATCCTGAAAAAAATGATTTTCGATTGTAGTGAGGATCGCCGTGGATTAATTCTGGAAATGAAGGTAGCTGTCGAAATTTTGTATTTTGTGGGACAATTCTGCCGAAGAAAATTCTTATAAGGCACTTGCCATGCTAGACAAGATCAGCAAGAAAATCCTTTCCGAACTGCAGAACGACGGCCGCATCAGCAACGTGGAACTCGCGTCCCGCGTGAACCTCTCCCCGGCCGCCTGCCTGGAGCGCGTGCGCAAGCTGCAGGAAGCCGGCTACATCCTCGGCTACAGCGCAACGCTGAATCCGCAGTTGCTGGATGTCTCGCTGCTGGTCTTCATTGAAGTCGTGCTCGACCGCACGACGCCGGAAGTGTTCGAAGCATTCAAGCGCAGCGTGCAGGTGATTCCGGAAGTGCAGGAGTGCCACATGGTCGCGGGTGGATTCGACTATCTAGTGAAGGCGCGGGTGAAGGACATGAATGCCTACCGCGAGTTTCTCGGCAAGTCGCTGCTGCAGTTGAAGGGTGTGCGGGAGACGCACACGTATGCGGTGATGGAAGAGGTGAAGAATACGACGCGGTTGCCGATTCGATAAAGGCAGGGATCGTCGGACAACGCACGACGAGAATCAGGAGCACCGCATCAGCGGTGCTTTTTTTTTGAATTGCTAAGCAGCCTCCGCTGCGGCATGCCGACGATTGGAAACGATCTTGACCCCGGAAACGCTTTGTCCGCCTTCGGAGATAAGCATCGCATCACCGCCCGCATAGACTTTCCGGTAGCGCAAATAGCCGGCACCACTCCACAGAGGCTCTCTGCCGCTGTTTATCATCCTGGGGACTCTTCCGGTTCGCTCATACTCCAGCGCCCAATTTTTCTGGCTGGTCGTCAGCGACAGATGCACCCGGTTGCTGGAGTCATGCTTTGCCTCTTCAAACTCTTTGATCTGGCGCAGCCAGGTCTTCAATACCCCCTCGACTTCATCCGCCTCGGGACCGCTGAGTTTGAACCACGCACGCGAGTCGTGCACATAGTCGTCAAAGAACGCCGCAATGCCTTCAGGAAGAAATTCACTTTCCCAGAAGCGGGCGATTTCTTCCCACTCTCGATGCCAGTCATTTTCAAAACCCGGCTGCTGAGGTTTGATTCCTTTCGGCTTGTGTGGCTGATGTTCCCATGTGTATGGACGATCTTCCTGAGGCATCGGATGCAAATAGTTGTCTCTCCAGCGCTCAAATGCGGCCATCTCCAGGGTGAACTCCACGTTTGCACTGTGCAGATCGTTTTGGTCAACGGGTATTGCGGCGTTGAAACTCCCGGTTTCCTCGAGCGGAGTCGGCCCTTGATGCCTGCGCTTGTAACGCCACTGAATGTAAAAGTTGCGCTGCTCGCGCATGATATCCGTCAGTCTGCCATTCTTCGTCCTGGCAAATGCCTGGTAGTGATTGAATGCCGCGATTGTCGCCGGCGCAATCTTGAAGTCCTCTTTAACAGATTGCTGAGTGACCAGTTCCAGTTTAAGGGGAACACCCGCAAGACGCGCAGCGCGGTACATGTGCGCCAAGGGAAGGCGCGACAACATATCCATCCCCGTCTCGTCTTTTCCTTTTCCTTGTTCCTTCGGGCAGTACCCGCCGCCGACATCAGAATGCACGCCCGGGTACACAATTTCATAGCGCCTGCTGCCGAGCACGCCGTCGACCGAGATCGAATCAAGCGGAAAGCTGCGGCGCACTTCATGTGCGGACACCAGGTGCAAGCATTCGGAAAACTCACGCGGTACCCGCAGGCTGACCTCTGCATCGGCCCAGCCCCAGTGTCCGTCCGCCGTATTGAGTGTGTTCGCGAGGCCCACCGACGCAACCGTATCGAACAAACCAAGGAATTCGAAGTTCACCGCAAAGCCACCAAGCGTGGGGTACGGTTTCTTGAGCAACATCGCATCCAATTTGCACAGGGCGACCAGCCAGTTGGCAAAGACCCGAGCCGCCGCAGCTCCCCGTGAAAATCCGAAAGCGGAAACGTAAATCTGCTGTACCCATCCGGGATCTGTATTCCTCGGTTTGCTGCCGTCCGGACCGGTCATGTTGTACTGGATCGCGTCGTGCAGCCGCTTCAGGATGGATTCGAATTGCATGCGTGCCGCTCCGTGTTCCGCGGACGGGGTCCATGCCGTCATGTCGTCGAGGGACAGCTTGTTGAGGCGTATCCGGGAGTACAATTTTTTTGCTTCATCGTCCTCGATCAGCTTCTTGTCTTTCTTGAAGAATCGATGCACGTTGTTGATCGCCTGAAGCAAGGTCCAGACGATGCGCGGTTCTCCCTTGTATGCCATTGCCGCGCCGAGCGTCGCGTCTTTTCCTTCGCCAGTGTCATCCACGGCGTCGAACAGGCTGCTCACGCCAGGGGTGTAGACACGGAAGAAGTTCTCGAACTGCGAGATTTCATGTTCCCACTTTGGTTCGTTGGGAATAACGTTGGGCACGCTTTTACCGGGATAACAGCTGTATAGCCGAGCGATGTTGCTATGGGTGTGGTTCTTTTTTTCGATTGACTTGCCGTAGTTGTTGCGTGTGCCGTCGTGGAAGAAACCGAAAAAGAGGTTGGGTTTACATTGGGAGCCGCATTCCCCGATAGGGGCGGATTCGCGTATCAAATTTGACTTGATTTTTTCGACATCTCCTCTGGAAAAGAATCGATCAACGTTTGACGGATCTGTGTAATCAACATTGTGCATCTTTAACGGTTGCGCCAGTTCAGCTGTCATGGCCTCCTCCTCAACCAATCGTCAACATCTTTTTGCGAAGTTTCCAAGAACTGTTCGTAACGTTTCTGTAGGTATTCTTTATATGCAGGGTCATCTGGTCCTGAATACGGCTCAATTTCTTTCTCGCGATACCTTTTGTCGAATTCCCAGCTGTTATTCAGTCTCTCTTCAGGAGATGCTTTTAATTCCTGAAGCAGCTCTTCGGCCGCCTTGACGTCGATCATTTTTAGATTTAAATCTCGTTCCCACAACTTGCGCCGATACTCGACGCTTGGCACCGGCCACCCCTTCACCTTGGCCGGCCATCTCTCATGTGGCGGTCCGTACTGGGTTGAGAACACCTCGGCACTTCCATCCTGGTGATATACGGCCCACAACTGCCCGGGCTTGCCATCGACATAGGGCGGCAGTTCGAGGATGTCGTCCTTCACCTCTTTCCGGTTTGTGTCAAAGATCCGCACGCGCACCTTGATCCCTGCCTGCCACGTCTTCGGAAGGCTGAAGCAGCACATGAGGCCTCCTGCCCCGAAAGGATCGACCGGTTCGCCGCCGACACTTGCAGGGTTGTGCGGATCGGACAGCAAATAAGTAATGGGCTGGTCGCTGTAATTGACGCCGCTGATACTGACGCCGATATTCGAACTTTCGGCGCGCAGGATTCCGCATCCGGCGAGAAAAAGGCTCATCAATATCGGCAACAGGCAGTTCGATTTCATGGATTTGCGTATCCTTGTTTCGTTCTCTATTGTTGAGGTTGCTGCAAGAAGAGACGACAGCATTCCATCCGGTCGAGACGTTCAACGTCTTTGTTGTCCACGTGCTTCAATGCTTGTGCGATCAAGTCGTAAGCTTCTGAAGGTTGATACGGGAGGATCAACATCGGCTCATGGACATGGAAATGCGCCGCAATTTCGTCCGCTTCGCTGTCTTCGATCAATTGCACAAACTGTTCCGCGCTCAGCTTCACGTCGTCATCCGGAGGAAGTGATGCGTCGGGTATCGGCAGCTCTTTCCACTCTGCTGAACGCGTGCGATAGAGCCATGCATATGCCGGGCCGAAGAATGCGGCGTGCTGTTGTGGTGTCAGGACTTCGATGACTCCCGGCAGGCGCCGGGTGTCGGGAAATCGGAATACGTAAGGCTCGCCATCGACTTTCACAATGCACCACGGATGAAGGCGCTGCGCCAGTTGATCGAGTGATTCTGGTGTCACGATCAACGAGAGCATTGGGTAGCCATCCGTGAGTTGTACTGCTTCACGCCATCTGGCGTCCAATGCGTCTGTCAAGGGCACGAGGACCGGAGATACTGCTTCTAATTCAGGCGAGGGATTTTTCGACAGGTCGTAGAGGCAACGCGAGACAATTTGCGATCTCTTTATCTGCGTGAGGCAGGGTTCGTTAAAGACGCAATCGAAAAGGGCGAACACGTTTGCGGGCGGCCACTTCTCTTGAAGTGAAGCGATCGTCTTCTCGAAGTCATCCATCCAACCGGGAACATGGCTGTTGATCAATTTTCGGGTTGGCTTGCTGTTCTTCATGAATTACGCCACTTTGGTAAAGGGAACACCGCTCGCGGCGCTCTTCTTCAGGCATTCGATGCAGACGCTCCTGGGCAGCATAGGCAGGTTCGGAGGAACGCCCTGCGGACCCGTCAGATTTTTCACACTGCCGTGGATATTGATTGCGCCCGGTGCTTTCATTGTGATTGCGCCGTTAATGATCTCGACCTGACATCCCCCCGCTGTCAGGCGAATGCTCTTTGCGGATGTGAAGTCAATATCGTTCATTACGGAAGTGATCCTAATATCCCTCTTTGCAATTGCCTCGATCTCGTCATCCTGTGCCTGGATCTGCACCTTGCCCTTGCCAGCGAAGAGCTTGATGCCGGACTTGGCGACGAACACGCTCCATGCTTCCTTGATCGCCATCGACAGCTTGTTGCCGACTGCGATGTTCGTTTCCTGTTGGCTCGATAGGTGAATGTGTTCGCCGGCGGCGATTTCATGGCTCTTCGGTGTTGCATTCACGATGCCTGCCGGGCTGGAGAAGGCGAGAATCGGTTCTTCGTAGCCCGGCACCTCTACCTTCTGCCCGGTTCCGCCTTGCTGTGTGTATGTCTTGCCGGCGACCTTGATCAGCCGTTCCGCTTCCTCGTTCGCATCCAGCGGATCGGCGTTGTGATCCTTCGCTGCATCGGACAAGGTTTTGGACAGCTCCAGGTTGCTCGCCAGCTGGTTGGCCAGCTCCTTGCTGTCCAGGTGGCTACTGCTTTCATTGCTCCTGGCATCGGTGCTGATGAGCATGCCCTGACCTGCACGAAGCGCGCCGTACTGGTCTGTGCGCAACTCGAAACCCTCGCCTCGCGGTTCCCCTTTTCCATCCCTTCGTGGATGAACGAGATAGCCTTGATTAAGCGCCGTCTTGCCGTGATCCGTTGCTACCCGGATGCGCTGCTCATTCGTGCTGTCATCCCACACGATCTCATTCAGCCCCCGTCCCTTATACATCTTGCTCTTGATGCCAGAGAGCGCCTTGTTGCCAGGGAGAGTGCCGGCATCGGTGAACGCTGCAGGACGATGCGTGCCGTTGTAGACCGAGCCGGTGACAATCGGACGGTCGATGTCTCCGTTGATGAACTGGATCAAGACCTCGTCGCCAATGCGCGGAATCCACACCTGCCCGTAGTGGTTGCCGGTCCACGGTTGCGCAACTCGGATCCAGAGCGAATCCTTGTCCGTGCCGCTCGCACCCGCGCCTTCGGCAAAGGCATGGTCAAGGCTGCGGGTGAACGGCATCCTGACCTTGATGCAGCCATACTCGTTGACGTGGATTTCTTCGCCGGGCGGGCCGACGACGACGGCAGTCAGCAGTGTCGGGGCGACCGGCTTTGAATGTTCGGTGGTGCTGAATGCAGGGATGATGGGGATATGGCGGCGGGTGGCATCGAAGTCGGTACGGAATATGGGTTCGCTGCCCTTGTCTTCCTGCAACAGGTTGTTGCGGGCAAACAGCCGGGTACGCAGTACCGTGAATTGCCGGTCTTCCGGCGCATCCTGGTCGTGCACCGGATGCTCGGCCAGTTCGAAATACCTGCCTACCGCCAGTTCGCGGTGGCTGCCGCTGCCGTTGAAGGTCTTGCTGGCGAATTCATGCGCGCCGATGCGCAGCTTGCCGTAGCGCGCGTAATCATCCTCATCATTGGCGCTGTGGTGCGGTTCGTAACGCACGTCTTCCAGCGTGCTGGCGAGCTTTTCGCCGTGTTCGCCCTGGTCGATGCCGGTGCCATCCTGCTGGGTACTGGTGACCACCGCTTTGTAGTCGTAGCTGGCGCGTTCGGTGCCGCCGGGTTGCAAAGTGCGTACGCCCTGCCAAGCGGTAATGCTGTCTTCGGACTCGGTGCCGTCGTCGCGGTGGAAGCGGACCTTGTCGGCGGTGGCCGGTTCCAGCACCGAGACGTCGTCGAACAGCACCAGCGTCAGTTTTGGATGCTCTCCCGGCGCGCCGGCCTCGCCATGCTCGAAGTACCAGCTGATCCCCTCCTGCGCGAGCCAGCGGCAAATGAACGCAGTATCGGACTCGTTGTATTGGGTGACCCAGGACTGGGCGGGATGTTCGCCCATGCAGCGGTCGTCGAGGTCGAAACAGGAGGCAAGGACAGGATTGTTCTGGCGGTGTTCCTGCAGAAGCACATCGACAAATTCAAGCACCGACAAGTCCTGGAACACGCGGCTGTTGACGCGGCGGGACAGGACGGCGAAGGGATCCTGCAGGGTGAGCACATAGCGGGTGAAGCCGCCGTCGGAGCCGGCGAATTCGGCACGGGTGACCAGGCCGCATAACGCACGCTCTTCGCCGCCATCGGTCAGCAGGGAGACCCGTACTGGCAAGCCAATGAACTGCTTCAGTTCCAGGTGCGCATCGGACGACAGGCAGGTCAGGGAGTAGGTGAAGCCTTCGGAAACCGCTTCATCGCCGGACAGTTCCTGCGGCAAGAGCGTGCGGTCCTCGACGCCGGAACCAGGCGCAAACGAGAGCGTGAACAGGCGGCCGGACTGGGTGAAGGCTAACGCGTCGAATGGAGACATTGATTGTCAAAGTGGTAACAAATTGAGTGTCGCCGACAATATCTGAAAACGATTTTCGATGCAATGTTTGCAATTTTTTGATTTCCAAGTTGCATCTTTACTATTTGTAACAAATTGTCTAATCTGAACTTTCGTGCCCGGGGGCCGACCATCGAGACAGCGACAGTAAAACTTCAACAGGGAGAAAAAGAATGAAGAATTCAGTCTGGGCAGCATTGGCAGCGGCGTCGACCGCGTTCATCCTCGCATCGTGCGGGGGCGGCGGTAGCGATACAACGACGGCCGCATCCGGTTCGGGCACGAGTACGGGAACCGGCACGCAGGCGTCCAGTACGACGATCTCCGGCTCCGCCGTGAAGGGGCCGGTGGCGAATGCAACCGTCACCATTAAGAATGCCGCGACTGGCGCAGTACTCGCGACGACCACGACCAATGCGGTAGGCGCCTACACGCTGAACGTACCCTTCACCGGCGACGTGATCGTGGAGATCAGTGGCGGCACGTATACCGACGAAGCTACCGGTGCGACGACAAACCTCTCTTCACCCATGAAGGTAGTGGTCAATGCCAACGGCAGCAATGTGACCGGCATGGTTACGCCGCTGACGACGATGGCGTATAGCTCGGCGTTCGGCGGCGGTGCGGCGGTGACGTCGAATGCATTCAATACATCGGCTGCAAAAATTGCTTCCCAGTTCAAGCTCACCAACGTCAACATCGTGACCACGCTGCCGACCGTGACGGGCACAACGGATGCCTACGGCCAGGTGCTGCGCGGCGTCTCAAAGTACATGCAGACGCAGGGCAAGACGCTGGACACCGTGACCAATACCACCTTCACGGCTGACCAACTCGCTGCATTCTCCAGCGCCTTCAACAGTGCCTATGCGTCGATCAATCCGGGTTCCGCGGTGAGCTTCAGCTTCGACAGCAGCGGTTTCAATGTGACCGGTACTGGCGCTGGCGGCGGGACCGGAACCTGCGGCGTCAATGTGCAGGGCACGGTCACAGCGCAAGGCTTCACGGTGCCGCTCAACATCAACTACTGCATCACCGGCATCGCGGCCGGTTCCTGCGGTACGGGCAACGCATCGGTCAGCCAGGCGCTCGCCGGGCAGAGTGGATTGGCGGGCGCGGCGAACTTGAATTACACCTACGCGTCCACCTGCGCCGCCGGTGCATTCACCGTGAACCTGCAATAAGCAGGCATCGGGTCATGCCGTTCCGGTGGATGGCATGACCCGTTCAACCCGCGAGGAAAAGCATGAAACGCTCCGACTCCCCACGCCGGCTCGTCCGGCATGTCCTGCCTGTAGTGCTTGCAATTGGTGCCAGTTGCGCAGCGGCCCAGGCCATCGAACGGGTCAAGGCTGGCGACGCTGAACTGGATTGCGCAGCGATCGCCAAGGAAACCCAGGCCATGGATGGATTCATTGCGGCGGGGGCGACGACGGAGAAGAATGCCGGTTCAGGTTCCGGCGGATTGTTCGGCGCGCTGGGTGCGATGGTAAGCAAGGCCTCGCAGCAACCCGCCGGGGAGAAGGCGCCGCCCGACGCCGATGCGCAGGAAAAGGCCACCCAGGCCCAGGCGCGCAAGGGTTTCCTTGTCCGCCTCGGTTCTGCAAAGGAATGCCAGCCCGGCGGACAGGGCGGCAAGCAGTTGACTGCCGAGCAGTTCCAGCAGATCGCGCAACACGCTCCCTCGCCACTGACCGTGGCCGCGATCCAGCCGGCGCTCGCCGCGCCGGTCACGCTCCTGCCGGTCGACGGCCTCGTCGAAGGCAAGTTGGATATGAAGGGGAAGCGTTTCTATATCGCCGAATTCCGCGTGCTGTTCGACATCGGTGGACAGGTCAGCGCCAATACGCGCGGCAGTTACCTGCCGGGCCGGGACTACGGTTCGACTCGGGCCAAGGTCAATTACGCGGTGCCGCAAATCGATGTCGCTGCCTTCCAGGCGATCACCGACAAGGCCTGGGAAGATTTCCAGGCGCGCCTGACCGCGGCGGGCATCAAGCCGGAAGACCGGGAAGCCTTCGAGCGCGAGAACGGCGCGATCTACGAAGCCACCGAGGAGGCCAGCAAGCCGGGCAAGCCGGTGTTCATCGAAAAGAACTACGGGCATGCCGAGCGCAAGTTCCTGGTGATGGCGCCGACCGGCACGAAGGTCCACGCGCGCGGCTTTGCGGGATTGGGCGCGGGCAATATCGGCAAGCGCATCGAATGGAGCAAGAGCAACCTGGAAGCCCTGTCGATCTCGGTCGCCGTCAACATCGCCGCGCTGGAATCTTCCGGCTCGGGGATGACCATGATCAAGCGAGGATCGAGCGCCAGCGCCGGCGAAGGGATGTCGATCAGCATGGCGCCGGATACCCTGCTGGTGCAGAGTCATGCGCACACCAACATCCTGCGCATGAACGGGCCACTGGTGGTCGACGGCAGCTTTGCGTCCTTCCGCGAGGTCGGGGGCTACGATACGGACAAGGATGCGGTCGGCAGGACGATGGGCCTCCTGACCAACCTTGCAGGGATGGGCGCCAACAAGACTAGGCGCACCGATACGGAAGTGGATCTCGACGGTCCTGCTACCGGGCGGATGGCGATGCAGGGTCTGGCGACGATCAACCAGGCAATCGCCGACCGGATCAAGGCGGGACTCTCGTCTCCCTGAACAGCTGCGGCGTGATTCCAAAGCGCCGCTCAAATGCCTTCGTCAATTGCGGCGTTCCGGAGAAACCGGTTTGCGCGGCGATCTCTTTCAGGCTGCGGCCAGTTTCCAGCAAGTGCCGGACGCGGTCCACCCGCAGAACTTCGACGAAGCGCGCGGGCGTCTCTCCCATCGTCGCCGTGAACTTGCGGTAGAAGCTGCGCTCGGACATTGCCACCCGCTCCGCGAGCTGCGGCACATCGAGCGGCTGCTGCAGGTTGGCAGCCATCCAGTCGACCAGCTTGCCGAAAGGCGCGCCCGCCTTCGCCTGCGCCTTCAGCACCGGGCTGAACTGCGACTGATAGCCGGGACGGCGCGCGTACAAAACCAGTCGTGCAGCAATGCGGTTCGCGGCCTTGCTGCCAAGGTCCCGTTCCACCATCGCCAGGCACATGTCGATGCCGGTCGTCACGCCGGCCGAGGTCCACAGATCGCCGTCCTCGACGTACAAGGAATCGGCGTCCACCTCCACGGCGGGGAAATCCGACTCCAGTTCCTTGCAGGCCGACCAGTGTGTCGCGACGCGGCGGCCGTCCACCATGCCCAGCTCGGCAAGCAGGAATACGCCGGTACAGATCGATCCGTAGCGCTTGGCCGAGGCGCCTGCCTTCCTGACCCAGTCGGCAATGATGCGGTCGCCTGCCAGCCGGCGCAGCACGTGTTCGTCGCCGCCGGCAATCAGCAGGATATCGACGCTCTCCGGCGGCAGTGTGCGCAGCGCGCGGGTGGCGAGCTGCACCGCGCAACTGCTGCTGACCGTGCCGCCCCGGGCCGACACGATATGGACGTCGTAGAAAGTGCGACCGCAGCAATCGTTGGCGCCGCCGAAGACGGACGCCGGGCCGGTGACATCCAGGATCTGGACGCCGTCGAAAACGAGGATGGCAAGGGTATGGGGCATTGGCAGAATTTAACGCTTTTCTGTCATTTCTGCCAGATGCCACAGGCCTAGAATCGTTTTCATCCCATTCCCCGAGGAACACCCATGACAACACCCATCCATATCGGCTTCCTGCTGTTTCCCAACGTCACCCAGCTCGACATGACCGGGCCGCTACAGATCCTGAGCCGCGTGCCCGGCGCGAAGACGCACCTGGTCTGGAAGCGGTACGAGCCGGTCGAGACCGATGCCCGCTTCACCATCAATCCGACCGTGTCGTTCGCCGACTGTCCGCAGCTCGACGTCCTGTGCGTACCGGGCGGATTTGGCGTTGGCGACATGGTGCTCGATGCCGAGGTGCTGGACTTCCTCCGTCGGCAGGCGGAGGGCGCGCGCTATGTGACGTCGGTCTGCAACGGCGCCCTGCTGCTGGGGGCGGCCGGCCTGCTCAAGGGCTACCGTTCCGCCTGCCACTGGATGTGGCGCGATTACCTGCATCGCTTTGGCGCGGAGCCGGTGGCCGAGCGCGTGGTGCGCGACCGCAACCGCATCTCGGGCGGCGGCGTTACGGCGGGCATCGATTTCGGGTTGACGCTGGCGGCGGAACTGGCGGGGGAAGAGACGGCGAAGATGCTCCAGCTCGCGTTCGAATACGATCCGCAACCGCCCTTCGATTGCGGCACGCCGGACAAGGCAGGCAGCGAGATCACGGCCCGCCTGCGCGCAATGCAGCACGAGAAGCTGGTGCTGGCCGAACAAAAGATTTTCAGCGTACCCGTGTGAAAGGATTTCACCATGCTTGAACTGCGCCCCAGCTGCGAACACTGCAACAAGTCGCTTCCGCCGGACGCGAGCGAAGCGATGATCTGCAGCTTCGAATGCACCTTCTGCCGCGATTGTGTGGACGCGGTACTCGACAACGTGTGCCCGAACTGTGGCGGCGGGTTTGCCCCGCGTCCCATCCGTCCACAGGCAAAGCTGGCAAAAAATCCGCCAAGCGGCAAGGTCGTGTACAAGCCGGTGGATCGGGAAAAGCACGCAGCGTTCGCGGCGGGATTCCGGGACATCCCGCCGCACCAGCGATGATCAGGCCGACATCAGCACCGGCAGCGTCATCGACTCCAGCAGCGTGCGGGTGACGCCGCCCAGCATGATTTCGCGGAAGCGCGAGTGCCCGTAGCAGCCGGTCACCAGCATGTCGGAACCGAGGTCTGCCGCGAGCGACAGCAGGGAATTGCCGACATCGATGCGCGTCTTCTGCCGGATCACGTTCACCTTGACGCCATGGCGTGCGAGGTAGAGGGCGATATCGGCGCCCGGCACATCGCCGTGGGCGTCGCCTCTTTCCTCGGCATTGAACACCGCCACCTCGACGATATCCGCCCGCCGCAACATCGGGATCGCGTTGACGACCGCGCGTGTCGCACTCACCCCGGCGTCCCATGCCACCAGCACCCGTTTTCCGATGCCTTCGAAGCGGCCGGCGTGCGGAACAACCAGCACCGGACGTCCCGCATTGAGCACGACGTATTCCGGGAAGTCGGGCAGCACCACCGGCGATGGTTCATCCGGGTTGGCCTGGCCCAGCACCAGCAGGTCGCTGTAGCGGCCGCGCAGTGCCAGCCCGGCGCCGGCCTCGTCGTCGATCATGGCGCTTTCCCAGGATCGCACGTCCGCGTTCTGCATCTGGGTCTCGAAATCGTCCAGCGCGTGGCGCGCCCGCTGGCGCAGTGCTTCGAGGTGATGCGCGAGATGGTTCGAGGCGGGGGGAACCATCGGGTCCATCATGCCGGATTGGTAGATGTAACGCGAGACACCGGTCGTCGCGACGCCGACCAGATGTGCGTTTTCCTGCACGGCGATCGACGCGGCCAGGTCAATGTACTGCTTCGCATGCCGGCACTTGTCCGCATGCACGATGATGGTCTTGTATGACATGTCGTCCTCCTTCGGTGAAGTGACTCGTCAGTGTTTCTCCTTCTTCCTCCGGTAAACCAGCACCGGGATATCGCACAGCGAAAGCACTTTCGATGTAACGCTACCCACCAGCAATTGCTCGATGCCGCTGCGCCCGTGGGATCCGATAAAGATCAGGTCGCAGTTCATTTCCCGCGCCATCTCGACAATCTTGTGCGCGGGCTTGTTCGAATGGACGGTCATGGCCGTCACCTTGAGCCCGGATTCGGCGGCCGCGCTGCACAGGCCGGCCAGGTAACCGTCGCCGGTCTTGCGCGTCGCCTCGCGGAATTCCTCTTCGGTAGGATAGGACGGCGGAATGATCTCGACGCTGACCGGATACTGGTACTCCGGCGCAACATGGAGTCCGACAACTTCCGCATCGCACATGGCGGCAAACTCGACGCCGGCCAGCGCGGCGAATTCGGCCAGCTCGGACCCGTCGGTCGGGACTAGTATCCGCGTATACATGGTGTCGCTCCCCTTGGTTTCCCTTGAATCCACTATAGTCACGCACTGCAGCAAATGCACGGCACCCGGTTGATCTCAGTCAATCAATCCGGGAAAAGGGCGGCGGCATGTCTCCCTGCGCTGCGGCCCAACACTTCCTCGAAGAACCTTGTGTCGGTGTATCGGTCGAACCGGAAGATTGAATTCCAGTTACTAGAAACAATTCCAAGGAACCGCGGTGCTGCCGCCTATCGAACCCTACCGCGCGATTGCCGAAAGCGCGGTCGATCCTATTTTCGTCAATGACCCAAGCGGTTGCGTCCGTTACGCCAATCCGGCGGCGGTGAAGATCTTCGGCTATTCCGAAGAGGAGTTCGCCGGGGCCTGCCTGCACGACCTCATCCATCACCATCGTCCCGATGGCACGCCCTATCCCCGCGAGGCATGTCCCTTGTATCGCGCGTATACCAACGGCAAAAGCGTGCACGAAATCGTCGAGACCTTTGTCCGCAAGGATGGCAGCTTCGTCACTATGGCCGCCAGCGTAACACCTGCCCGTGTCGAAGGCGGACAGGAAGCCACGGTCTTCTTCATGCGCGATGTCACCGAGCGCATCCGCGCGCAGCAGGCACTGGCGGAAAGCGAGCAGCGCTTCCGGCTGATCACCAATTCCATGCCGCAACTCGTCTGGGTCATGTCGCCGGACGGCAGGATCAATTACGTCAACGACCGGTTCCGCCAGTATGTGGGACCGCAACTGGATCTTGGCGAGAACTATGCGTCCCCCGTGCATCCCGACGACCAGGAAGCCACGCACCGGGCTGTCGAACATGCGCTGCATACCGGGAATGACTTCCGCATCGAACATCGCGGCAGGGCCGCCGATGGCAGCTATCGATGGTTCCTCGCGCACGGCGTGCCATTGAAGGATGCCGAGGGAAACGTGCTCGCGTGGTACGGCTGCTCCACCGACATCGATGACATCCGTCACGCCGGCGATGCCTTGCGGCGAAGCCAGGAAACCGTGCGGCTGGCGGCGGAGCTGACCAACCTCGGCTTGTGGGAGTTCTACACGGAAACCGGAGAACTGCTCTGGGATGAAACCAACCGCCGCACCTATGGCGTGCCGCAGGACCGTCCGGTCAACTACGACCTGTTCATTTCCTGCATTCATCCGGACGACCGGGAGCGCGTCGACCGGACCGCGCGCAAGTTCACCGTGCCCGGCAGCACCGGCCGCTTCTTTACCGAATACCGCATCCTTCGCCTCAGCGACGGCGCGGAACGCTGGCTCAAGGTCAACGGCGAATCGCTCGTGGACCAGGATGGGCACACGCGCTTCGTCGGCACCACGCTCGACATCACCGACATCAAGCTGGCCGAACAGCGCATTCGCCACGCATCGCAGCGCGACCCCTTGACCGGCCTGCCGAACCGCGCCCTGCTGTTCGAGTATTGCGAGCATCTGCTCGCCATCGCACAGCGCACGCGCAGCAGCGGCGCCCTGCTGTTCATCGATCTCGACCGCTTCAAGCCGGTGAACGACACGTACGGTCATGGCGTCGGCGACCAGGTGCTCAAGCAGGTGGCCAAGCGGCTCAGCGACTGCACCCGGCAGGAAGACATCGTCGGACGTCTCGGCGGTGACGAGTTTGTGGTAGCGTTGCCGCATCCGGATGACGTACACGGCCCCGCAACGGTGGCGCGCAATATCGTCGAGAAGCTGAGCGAGCCCTACCATATCGGCGACCTGCAGCTGCATCTCTCGCCCTCGATCGGGATCAGCCTCTATCCCCGCCATGGCGGCGACCTCGACGCCCTGATCAAGTGCGCCGACGCCGCCATGTACGAGGCAAAGAAGGCGGGCCGGAAGCGCTACCGCTTCTACAATCCCGCCATCGACCAGGGCGCGGACCAGCATCTCCAGCTCGAACTGCGCCTGCGCGATGCGGTCGAGCGCGGCGAATTCCTCCTGCTGTACCAGCCGGTGATGGATGTCGGCAGCGCTTCCCCCTCCGGCGCGGAAGCACTGCTGCGCCTTCCCATGCCCGATGGCGCCATGCTGGCGCCGGCGCAGTTCCTGCACGTGGCCGAGGCGGCCGGCCTGATCAACCGCATCGGCGAATGGGTTGCGCAGGAAGCCTGCCGCCAGCACCAGCAGTGGCGCCAGGCCGGGCTGCCGGCAATTAACATCGCCATCAATGTCGCACCCCAGCAGTTCCGTCAGCGCTCCTTCATCCGCTACCTGGCCAACAGCCTCCAGGATAGCGGCATGGATCCTTCCTGCCTGCAGATCGAACTCAAGGAGAGTTCGGTGCTGGAAGACGTGAACGACACGATCACCGCACTGGAAGAGATCCGCGCCATCGGCATCCGCGTTGCACTCGACGATTTCGGTGTCGGATTTTCGAGCGTGCGCCTGTTGAGCAGCCTGCCGATCGACGCATTGAAGATCGACCAGTCCTTCGTCAGCCGCATCGGCCACGATGCCAAGAGCCAGGTGATTGCCGATACCGTGCTCGCGCTCGGCCGCACCCTGAACCTCCAGGTCGTCGGCGAAGGCATCGAATCGGAAGACATCTTCGACTATCTGCGCGGACATGGCTGCAACCAGGCGCAAGGCTATTATTTCAGCGGCCCGCTGACGGCGGACGAGTTCGTCCACTGGTTTCATGCGGCCCAGCCGGAGCGGCATGCGATGCACTGAGTTTGCGTATTCGCACGAACTTGTCAGCGCGTGAAGAATCCGCTTGACGACGTTCGCCTGCAATGGTTTCCTTCTGACATCCACTTCTCCGTTGCCGGATCGGCGGCAACGACAACAACATTCCATGCGCATTCGAACTCGCCTGCTGTTGCTGGTTCTCGCTGTCCTGGTTCCCGCCTTCCTTGTGGCGGCTTTCGGCATCGTCTACATGTACAAGGAAGAGCGCGCCTTTCACCGCGAGAACATGCGCGAAACGGTACGCGCGCTGGCGCTGGTGATCGACAAGGAGGTGGCCAGGAGGGAGGCATTGCTGCAGACGCTGGCCGCATCGCCCACGCTGGACCGGGGCGATTTCGAGGCCTTCTACCGCTACGCGCAGGCGCTTGCGCAGGGCGACGCGGCCATCATCCTGCACCACATCAACGGCGTCGACCAGATCATTAACACCCGCCTGCCCTACGGCACCCCCTTGCCGAAGCTGCTGCCGGTTGCCCGCGAGCTGCGCAGCCGGCATCCGCCCGACGTCACGCTCATCACCAACCTGTATATGGCGCCGAGCGGAAATGGGCCCAGTTTCGGCGTGCAGGTGCCCGTCAAGCGCGACGGAAAGGTGGTGTATTACCTGATGATGGGGTCGACCGTGAAGGAGTTGCAAACGGTCTTCAGCGAGCAGCGCCTTCCGCGGGAGTGGCATGCCGGGATCGTGGATCGCGACGGCGTCCTGCTCGCCCGCAGCAAGGAACCGGAGACGTACGTGGGCAAGCAGGTGCGCGGAGATTTCGCCGCCGCGCTGCGCACCGGCGAGGGATTCCATGAGGGCCGCACCCTCTCGGGCGTGCCGGCAACGGCGTTCTTCAGCCGTGCACCAACGTCGGGCTGGACGTTCTTCGTCAGCGTGCCCAGCAGCGTGCTCAAGCAGCCGGCCGAGGATGCCGCCCTGCTGATGGCGGGCATTTCATTGTTCGTGATCGCACTGACTGCGCTTGCCGCCATTGCCGTCGCGCGGCGTACCGCACGATCCGTGGAGCTGCTGCGCCGGGCGGCCGAACGGCTCGGACGCGGAGAGCATATCGAGCATGAACACACCGGCACGCTGGAAATCGACGCGGTCAACGAGGCCATTGCCAAGGCGGGCGAGGATATCCGCAATGCGCGCGCCAGCCTGGAACAGCGTGTCGCCGAGGCCGTGGCTTCCGCCGAACGCTCGCAGCGCGCGCTTTTGCAGGCACAGAAACTGGAAGCGCTGGGACGGCTCACCGGCGGCATTGCCCATGATTTCAACAATGTGCTGCAAACCGTCACCACGGGCCTCGAGCTGGCCCGCCTGCGCACGACGGAACCGCTGGCGGTCTCCTCCCTGGAGTCCTGCAAGCGTGCGGTGCAGCGCGCGTCTGAACTGACACGTCAGCTTGCCGTGTTTGGACGGGTGCAGGACGCGCGGCTGGAGACGATCGATCCGAACCGGCAATTGATGGAAATGGCGTCGCTGCTGCGCAGCGGCTTGCGTGCCGACATTGATTTCCAGTTCGATGTGCCGTTGCAGCTCTGGCCCGTCACTGTCGATCCGCTGCAGCTCGAACTGGCGCTGCTGAACCTGACCATCAACGCGCGCGATGCGATGCCGGAGGGCGGCGTCCTGCAACTGCAGGCGCGTAATGAAACGCTCCGCATGCAGGCGGGCGAACTCGCTCCCGGCGATTACCTCCGGCTGACCGTGGCGGACAACGGCGAGGGCATGTCGTCCGAGGTCCTGGCCAAGGCCCTCGATCCCTTCTTCACGACCAAGCGCGTGGGCAAGGGATCGGGCATGGGACTGCCACAAGCCTACGGTTTCGCACGCCAGAACGGCGGCACGCTCATCCTCCGCAGCCGACCGGGCGAAGGCACGCAGGCCGTGCTCTATCTGCCGCGCGCCGACCGGTCCGTAGACACGCCGCGCCAGGATAGCCGGCTGCCCGAGCGCAAGGCCGGGCGCGAAACCGTGCTGTTCGTGGAAGACGATCCGCTGGTACGCGACGTCGTGCCGGCGGCCCTGCAGGAAGCGGGTTTCCGCGTGCTGTGTGCGGCCGATGGAGAACAGGCATTGCGCATGCTCGATAACGGCGAGCAGATCGACCTCCTGTTCACCGACATCGTCATGCCCGGCAACCTCAATGGCATCGAGCTGGCGCAGCAGGCGCGCACCCGTTTCCCCGCCGTGCGCGTCGTGCTCGCTACCGGTTATACCGAACAGCGCGTGCAGCTTCCCGACGTGCGCACGCTCGCCAAACCCTACGAAGTTCCGCAGGCCGTGGACGCCCTGCTCGACGCGCTCGGGTCACGCTGACTTCCTGTCATCAAAGCTTCATCTTTCTGTCATTCAGCGGTCATGCCTGCCACGTAGCATCCCGCCCGTGGACAGGTTTCTTCATTTTTCCGGAATCGACATCGTCATCGTGCGAGACGGCGACGAGGTTGAAGTCGACGTCCAGGGAGAAGGGCCGGTCAAGACCAGGCCGACGTGCTGGTCAACACGCGCATCGCGGCCGATGCCGCCAACCCGCGCTTCTAAGACGATCCGAAGGGCAGTGCCGGCACCGCGCAGAAGGGCAATTCCAACGGGCATATCATCCGCTGGGCGGAGAACAACGGCGATGTGACGGCCACCGGGTTCAAGTGGGATGTGTTCCTGTTCAGAGCACGATCCACGGCCGATGCGAGCAACATCAATGTCTCCAACCAGACGGCGGCGAATGATTTCTCCAGCCCGGACGGGTTGTGGTTTTCGCCGAGTACCGGGCTACTGTGGATCGAAACGGATGACGGTGCCTATACCGACGTGACCAACTGCATGCTGCTGGCTGCGGTGGCGGGCAAGGTGGGCGATGGGGTGAAGAAGACCATCAACAATGTCGATGGCGCTGCGAGCAAGGCAATGGAAACCTATGTGGGCGCATCATTGGGCGAAACCAACTTGCGGCGCTTCCTTGTCGGGCCAAAAGAGTGCGAGATCACCGGCATTGCCGAGACGCAGGATGGGAAGGCGCTGTTTGTAAATATCCAGCATCCGGGGGAGGACACGGCGCCGGTGTTTGGCGATCCGGCTTCGTTCGGGAGCCATTGGCCGGACGGCGTAAGGCTTTCCGCGGTGGCCCGATGCATCGGGTCACCGCAGGGATAATCGCCTCAGCGAACAATCCCCCCTTTGGCAAACGCCTCACTCGTCGTCCCGCTCAAATGCCCGCGCAACCACTTGTGCGCGGGACTCCGCGTATCCCTTTCATGCCACAGCATGTCCACATGCACGTTCGGCAAATCAAACGGCAGTTCCTTGGTAATCAGCGCCCCGGTAATACCCGTAGAAGCAATCAGGTGGCGCGGCAGCACGGTAATCAGATCGGAGGTTGCCACGACACGGCCGGCGGTAAAGAACTGGTTCACCGTCAGCAGGATGCGCCGTTCGCGACCGATCTTGGCCAGCGCCTCGTCCACCAGGCCATGCGCGCGGCCGGAGAAGCTCACCAGCAGGTGGTTCGCGTCGCAGTAGCTATCGACCGTCAAATCTTCGTTCGCCAGCGGATGGTCCTTGCGCATCACGCACACATAACGTCCTGAATACAGCTGTTCATGCCGGATGGGCGAGACCGAGGTGCCCTGCCCGCCCGCCAGCTGTGCCGTCACGCCGGGGAAAAAGCCCACGGCGAGGTCGATGTCGCCACGAAGCAACATCGGGCGCGGTTCGCGCGTCGTCAGCGGGACCATGCGGATCGTCAGCTTGGGCGCTTCCCGTTCAATGGAACGGACCAGCGCAGGCAACCACAGCGCCGCTGTCGCATCTGCCATTGCCAATCTGAAAGTATTGTGAGCGTTGGCAATATCGAAGTTCTGTTCGGGCGCAATCGCTTCTTCCAGGGCGGAAAGCGCCTGCCGTACCGCCGGCCAGAGGTTTTCGGCGCGCGGCGTGGGTTTGACGCCATGGGCGGTGCGGATCAGCAGTTCGTCCCCGAGGGAGTCGCGCAGGCGGCGCAGGGCGTTCGATACGGCGGGCTGGGTCATGGCCAGGCGGTTGGCCGCACGCGTCAGGTTCTGCTCCGTCATGACGGCATCAAAGACGCGGAGCAGGTTCAAGTCCAGTGTGAGAAAACTCATACTTTTGCCCTAATGCATTGATTAATAAAAAGAAAAATCTTTCTCTGGTATTCACAGGGATTATAGCTGATATGCCAAAAGGAAATTGGTTATATAACTGAGCCCTGCCTATACTGCGATGCAACAAAGAGTAACGTTAGTGCAGTGCAACATTGCCTAGGAGCAAAACATGTCGGTTCTTTCCCTCGCATTCCCCGCTGAAGCCATCGCCGCCAATGCGTTGGCCGTTGCCCGTCCTCTGCTGGGCCTGGGCGTTCTTGCCGCCCTGATGGTGGTCTTCAAGCCCCTGCTGGTCGGCCTGCTGCGCGCAGCCCTGCTGGTCGTCAAGCCGCGCAAGTCGCTGGAAGAACGTTCCCAGCGCAGCATGCTGCAAAGCGTGCTGATGCTCAACCGCATGGCCCGCGAATTCGACGGCGTCCAGCCGAGCCTGGCCAACGAACTGCGCGCCATCGCTTCGCGCCACTAAGTGTGAACTAAATCGGGCATCGAGAGCCAAACATGACCACTTTTGCGCACCCGACCATCGCAACGCGTTCGTACGCTTACCGCCGTCCGGCGGATAGCGTGTTCGGCCAGTTGGTGCACCGCCTGCGGCGCTCGCGCAGCCTGGCGTCGATGCTGCCGGCCCTGTTGTTCAGCGGGCTGATGACACTGGTCGTCACTGCGGTAATGCATGTGACTTCGGGCGCGGTGGTGGATGGTTTCGTCGCACGCTGGATGGAAAGCTGGCTGACCGCCTGGCCGATCGCCTTCCCGGTCGCTTACCTGACCGGCCCTGCGGTGTTGAGGCTCGCTGCCGCGATTTCCGCGCCGGCCCGCATGCAGCCGCGCCATCCCGGCCTCGCATTCGGCGACATCGCGGATGCGTCGCGACGCGTTACGCGCCGCAATCGATACGCTGTTTTGCGCGGCCTGAAGCCGACGCACGATTTTAGTGCCGTGTAACCGAACTGTTGTCTCCTCCTCCCTCCTAAGGAAGGATTAGCCCCGCCAGCAAACGCTCGCGGGGCTTTTTTACGCCGTGTCGATGAGACGGCGAGCGGTTTCCAGTGCCTCCGCCAGCGCCGCGCTTTCGCTCGCAGCGTACTGCTCGGCGTTGTGGCGCGGCGGCCGGTCATCCAGCACGAACCACCAGTCCCAGCGTGACCCGACGCGTTCGGTATGCACCTCGATCTTCCGGTCCTTGTAATGATGTTCCGTCATGTGCGCATTTCTCCGGATGCCCGCGGACAAACCGTTCCTCCGAAATTGGTCAAAAGGGATGTTTCCGCAAGCGATAGGCTCTAAGATACACACTCTTCAGGAGGTGTCATACATGCAGACCCTGCGTCCGCTCAACAAACTTGCCATGCTTTTTGCCGTCGCCGGTCTTGCCGCGTGCTCGACCATGGCGTCCAACCAGAAGGTGACGATCCAGGAAGACTTCGCTTCCACGGACGTCCATGCGCACAGTTTTCCGGGGACGGACAGGGCGACCTGCGAGGCGGCACGGCGCGCGCTGTTGAGCCAGGGGTATGTCATCAATGAAGCGAGTCCGGCGCTGATCCGCGGCCGCAAGAATTTCCAGCCGGGCGCGGACGTGCACGTGCAGATCGAATTCCACGTCGTCTGCGCGCCCGACAGCAAGGGCAGCAACAGTACGACTGCCTTCGCCAACGCCGTGCGCGACCGCTATTCGCTCAGGAAGAGCAGCACCTCCGCCAGCCTCGGCGTGCCGGCCCTCGGCTCGCTCTCGGTGCCCTTCGGAATGAGTGACGAATCCCTGGTGCGGGTAGCCAGCGAAACCATCGCCAACAAACTGTTCTACGAACGCTTCTTCGCCCTCGTTGAACGCTACTTCGACGACTCCGCCGTGCCCGAGGAAGAGAGCACCGCCAACAGCATGAGCGATCAGTGAACCCGATTGATCCTGCCCTGCTGGAATTGCTCGTCACGCGAGAAATGCCCTTCGGCAAATACAAGGGCCGCCTGATCGCCGACCTGCCTGGGCACTACCTGAACTGGTTTGCGCGTGAAGGCTTTCCGCCCGGCGAAATCGGACGTCTCATCGCGCTGATGCAGGAGCTGGACCACAACGGACTGACGTCCCTGCTCGATCCCTTGCGCCACAAACCGCGCGTCTATCGCTGAACGGCAGCCAGCGCCTGGCGCGCCATCTCCAGCGCGCCGTCGTATGAACGTGCGGCCGCAATGAACAGGTTGTTGTGGCAGAACACCGCATCGGCCACGCCCGTGACCGCTGCCAGTTCCTCGCCCTGCAGTCCCGCCCACGCCTGCGGCAGGTCCGCGCGCGCCTCGAAGGTATCCGGATTAGCCGGCACCGTATGCAGCATGTAGCGGTTGTCCGCGATGCCGTAGCTGATCACGAACAGCACCTTCGGCATCTCGTTGCGCACGATCGCGGTCCACGGCAGCGCACCGTTGTCGACGTACAGCAGGCGCCCCTCCTCCAGCACCTGCGCCTTGCGCACGCGCTCAAGCGCCAGCATGCTGCCCACGCGGTACTTCACCTGGTTGACGAGGACATCGACGATGAATTCCATCGCGCGGCGGAACTGCTTCAGACGCATCGCTTCCGCCGCGTCGACGCTGCCGGCGTCCTGCTCGTCCAGCCAGGTCGGATTGAAGCCGGACACGACGGCCGACAACCCGTATCCGCCCGGCGCATTGCGCGCCGTGCCCGTGTCGGACATGTCGAGGTATTGCACCAGGTCGGCATCGATGGCCCATGCAATCTGCTGGGCTTCCTCATCGGCCAGCGCGTGTCCGGTATGCCGTTGCGCCAGCAGCGCCACGCAGCGCGCGCCGTGCGTGCGCCATACCAGGCCGGCGCTGGCATATACCACGCCCGATTGGCGTGCGCCGGAAAAGCCTTTCTGGTGATGGTCGAACCGACCCGACTGCGGATCCCAGATGCCGCCGACGTCGACGGCGAAATCCGCCGCGCGGATCTGCTCCGCGTCACGCGTACGCAACAGCGTGCAACCGGGGAAAACGATGTCCAGCACAGCCACCGCCCAAACGTCGTCGGCGTGGAATTTTCCGGAGTGGGTGGCGATGATCATGGGCGCAGGCAGAAAAGTCGAAAAGCGGGCATTGTAAGCCGTGCGCCGTCATGTCGGACCGAATTATTCCGAAGGCGGCACCGAGCGCTCGATCGACTGCTTGAGGTTTTCCTTGTCGTCAGGCTTCGCTGCCTTGGCCATGGCTTCGACCGGATCGGTTTCGCCAGGTACCGGCGCGCTGAAATCCAGCGGCATCTGCCCGACGCGCCGTGCCTGGTTCGATTGCTGGTCGAAGCTCTGTTCCGCCGCGACCGAGTAGCGGCCATCGTCGGCATCCTCTTCCGACGCTTGGGACAGCGAGGCCGGGGATTGGGTCGATGCACCGGATCGGGCGCTCTCGCGCTGCTCCGCGGCGGTCTGCCCGACAGTCTTCCCGATGCCGTCGTCCGTTCCTTGCGCCACCTGCCCGCCATGCACTTCACCGCGCCATGCACCGGTTTCCGAACCGCGCTCTTCGATGAACTGCTTCAGGCGCGCAAGGTCGTCCTCGATGCGCAGCGCGACCATTTCCTCCGGGTTCCCGCTGCGCTCCGACGGCACTAGTGCAGGGTCGCACTCCACCGTCATGATCACGCGCGCCTTGTCGTCGCCGACCGGTTGCAGCTCGACCTTGCCCGTCTGCATCGGGCCGCCGTCATTGCGCCACGCGATGCAGCGGTCGGGGATCTGTTCGACGATTTCAGAGTCCCACTCCAGCGGCTGGTAGGACATCTTCGCCGACCAGTGCAGGTGGGTGTCGTCGAGCTGGTGCACGGTTTCGACATCCTGCATGAAGCGCGGGTAATCCTCGAACTGCGTGAGCTGGTTGTAGACGACGTGCACCGGCACGCCGACATCGATCGATTGCTGGATTCTTGCCATGATGAACCTCCGTCTTTGAGAGCCTGTTATGAGTCATTTCAGGGGGCGCGCAGCCCCAGGAACAAGTCGGATGCTAGGCGCGGTGACGCGCCGTAGTGGTGCTACGGCAAGGAGCCGCAACACCGCAGGCGGCTTGTTCCTGGGGCTGCCCGGAGGGTTCGGACGAGAAGGGACGCATTGCGGTGTTGCGACGCTTGCTCAGGCAACCAGCCTGAGCGGCGCGCCGCGCCTAGCACTGCGTCCCTTCTCGTCCGAACGCGCCCCCTGAAATGACTCATAACAGGCTCTAGCTTCAGAGCACAAGTTCCGCAACAAGTTGCGTGAATGCGAACAGGATGGTGATTGGATTGCGAGGTATGAACATGAGAGCAGACAGCGCCCTTTCCCATCTCTACAACCGCGAGCGATGCATTGCCGTCCTGCAGGATGGTTCGAAGCGCGAGGTCTGGTGGAGCCGCGACGAGTGGACGTTCTTCTATCCCGACACCGACCCGCCGACGCCCTGCCGCTTCGAGCAGATCAAGGAGTGGCGGCCGGCGTCCATCGATCCGCACTAGGAACGAATGTTGCGTACCTCATTCGTTTTCGCGCTTGAAGGCCGCTCCGCATGTGAATCTTTCCGATGAAGGAGTAAATGATGCAAACGATGACCACCTCTTCGATGCAGCACTGCATCGACGACTGCCTGCATTGCTACCGCACGTGCCTGCAGACGGCGATGAACCATTGCCTGGAGGCAGGAGGAAGGCATACCGAACCCGAGCATTTCCGCTTGATGATGAACTGTTCGGACATCTGCCGCACCGCTGCGGAGTTCATGCTCAGCAACTCACCCATGCATGGGCCAGTCTGTGCCTCCTGTGCGGAGGTATGCAATGCCTGCGCGCAGAGCTGCGAGCAGATCGGGGAAATGGACGAGTGTGTGCAGGCTTGCCGTACCTGCATGGAGAGCTGCCGGCAGATGTCGGGCGGTACGGACATGGGCAACTTTACGGGCCAGGCGCGCAGCACCAGCGTGCTCCAGGACCGGCTACCGATGTGAGGCGCATTCCATGGCTCATCTCCCGCCAGACCAGAATCCCGCGCACAGCCCGCCTGAGGTGCCCGTAACGCCCGGACCGGGGCCGGAAATCCAGCCGGCTTACCGGCCCGAACCCGAGATTCCCTCGCTGCCGCCGGACACCTTCGATCCGGGTGCGCCCTCCGGGCCGGAAGTGGTCCCCGATACGTCGCCGCAGGAAATACCTGTTCCTGGAGAAGCGTAGACGCGCAGACGATGCGCGTGGCCCTGATCAGCGTTACCCCTTCTTCGGCGTCTTGTCCGGCAAGTCGAAGTAATAGTTCATGCGCCGGCGTGGCGCGAGGTATTCGAGCGTCGCGCGCGGCAGCTGCTGCGGCCGCAGGCATTCGGCGATCTGCAGGTCCGGCTCGGCTTCGAGATCGAGCACGACGGCCTCGCTGCTGGGAACATCCGGATCGTGGATCAGCACGCTCGGCCGCAGCGGTTTGCTGGAATTGACCGCGACAACCAGGCCGTGCGTGCCGTCGGACAGTTTCACCACCGTGCCAGGCGGATAGACGCCGAGGCAGCGAATGAAAATGCCCAATGGACCGGCCTCGAGCTGGTTGCGTTTCTGCGCATACATGTGTGACAGCGCCGCATACGGCGACAGTGAATCGGCCGGATTGATGCGGTTGCACAGGTTGTCATAGGTGTTGACGATGGCGACGATACGCGCCAGCGGTGAAATCCGGTCGCCCGCCAGATGGTTGGGATAGCCGGTGCCGTCCATGCACTCATGATGCTGCAGGATGATCTCGGTGGCCTTCTTCGACAGCCCGAGCTTCTGCGCGATCGGCAGTCCATAGGCGCAGTGCTGCTCCAGCAGGTGCTGTTCGGCACGCGTAAGGCCGCTGCCCTTCATCAGGACCTTGTCGGGAATGTCCAGCTTGCCGATGTCGTGGAACAGGCAGCCGAAGCCCAGCTCCTTCACTTCTTCCCGCTCCAGCTTGAGCTGCTTGGCCACCATCATGGCCAGCACCGAGACGTTGAGCGAATGGAAGTACAGGTCTTCGCCGCCGTACTTGTCCTTCATCAGGTGGATCGCGATGTCGCGATCGGTGAGGACCGAATCCACCATTTCGTCGACCAGTTCATTGGCCTGCTGGTAGGCGTCCTGCGGCTTGGAAAAGAGGTTGCTGTTGATCGACTTGAGGGTGCCCGCGGTCTTGAGAAACTTGCGCTCGCATTCCACCACGGCCGCGCGTTGCTGGTTGATGCGTTCGAGGCGTTCGCGCTTTGCCTTGGCCATCGCGCTTTCCGTCGGCACCGCCTCCGCTGCGCTGGCGGCCGCAAGCATTTCCGGCGCCGCCGGTTCGGGGATCACGTCGCTGCGAGCAGGGTCGATGCGAATCGTCTTCAGGCCGAGCTGACGCAACTTGGCGAGCTGCTCTTCGTTCTTGATCTTGAAGCTGTTGCGCGCGAAATCATGGTCGAGCCAATGCAGGTCGAGGATGACGAACATCCCGACCTGCAATTGCTCGATGACGATCGGCGTGGTTTTTGTCTGGATGTTCATGGGATGGGCGGCGGGGTGCCAATCGGACATTTTAACAGCGCCGAACAAGGGAAATCCTTAGCGCAACAAAATGGAAATTTTGCCAATTCTCCGCCGCCTTTGTGCCGCATCAAGCCCGCACCGGCAGTGCTTCGTAACCTATCCGGAGAACTTCCGATTGCACGCAATGGAACCGCCCAAGCAAGCCAAGGAAAAAGTCCGCGAGTACATGGAACGCCGCCAGGTCGAGCGCCGCCAGAACGCCCGGTCGCCCCTGCACGAGCCGGACCAGATCCGGCACGAGATCGGCTGGGACATGGTCGAGCGACGCCAGCAGCAAGACCGGCGCGGCAAGTAGCGCGGTGTTTGTCCTTCCGCCGGTTGGCGGGCCATGCGTGCGGCATAATGGGCCAACGGCCGCCGCTTTCGCCGGCGGCCGGCTTCCGTCAACGACTGCCCCAACACAATGAAAGCCATCCTCACCGGACACACCCGCGGCCTCGGTGCCGCCATTGCCGGCGAGCTGCTCGGCCGGCATATTCCCGTGCTCGGCCTCGCGCGCCGCCGGAATGCCGATCTCGCGCAACGCTTTCCTGTCGGACTCGAACAAGTCGAGCTGGACCTTGCCGACACCGGCTCCCTCGAGGACTGGCTTGCCGGCGACACGCTGGCCACCTTTCTTGCGGGCAGTCCCTCGGTCGTCCTCATCAACAATGCGGGCGTGGTGCAGCCCGTGGGCCCGCTCGGCGCGCAGGACATCCTGTCGATCGCGCGCGCGGTCGCCCTCAATGTCGCCGCGCCGCTGATGCTGTCGCGCGCCGTGACCGCAGCCAGTCCTGCGGCGCATGACTGGCGCATCCTCCATGTATCGAGCGGCGCCGCGCGCAACGCGTATCCCGGATGGAGCGTCTATTGCGCGACGAAGGCCGCGCTCGACCATCACGCCCGTGCGGTCGCCCTCGACAAGGTCCCCGGCTTGCGCATCTGCAGCCTGGCGCCCGGCGTCATCGATACCGACATGCAGACGGAAATCCGCTCGACACCCATGGAAAATTTCCCGCTGCGCGAACGCTTCGAGGCCATGAAGCGCGATGGGGCGCTGACCAGTCCCGAGGACTGCGCGCGGCGCCTCGTCGATTACCTGCTGGACGCGCGCTTCGGCGAGATGCCGGTGGCGGATTTGCGGGACTTCGCTTCCTGAGGGAGCGATGAGGCCGGCGCAATGGATTCTGCTGGCCCTGGCTGCGTGCACTGCATGGTTCCCGCTACAATCCGTTCACGCCGATGACGTCCTGCGCATCGGATCGAAGCGTTTCACCGAGTCCTACATCCTCGGCGAGATCCTCGCCCAGTCAGCGCAACCCCATGCGCGCACCGAGCACCGGCAGGGTTTGGGAAACACCGCGATCGTGTTCGAAGCGCTCAAGACAGGGGCGATCGACGCGTATCCGGAATATTCCGGCACCATTTCCCAGGAGATCCTCAAGCGCAAGGACATCGTCTCGCTGGCGGACATGCACGAGGCGCTTGCCCCGCTGGGATTGGGTGTCGCCATCCCGCTCGGTTTTTCGAATGGCTACGCGCTCGCCATGCGCGCGGAAGCGCGGACCGACCGGATCAGCGGGCTTGCCGCATATCCGGAGCTGCGCCTCGGGCTGTCGCATGAATTCATTGGCCGAAGTGATGGTTGGCCGGGACTCGCGCAACGTTATGCCCTGAAGCACAAGCCGACGGGCATCGACCACGGTCTTGCCTACGAAGCCCTCGCTGCAGCGCAGGTCGATGTCATCGACATCTATACGACCGACGCCAAGCTCCGCCAGTATCGCCTGCGCATGCTCGACGACGATGCCGGCTACTTTCCGCGCTACGACGCCGTAGTGCTGTACCGGCTCGATGCCGCATCGCGCTTTCCGCAGGCATGGCAGGCGCTGCGCGGACTGGAGGGCAAGATCAGCCAGGCCGGCATGGTGGCGATGAATGCCGCCGCCGAGATCGATGGCAAATCCTTTGCCGCTGTCGCGCAATCCTTCCTGCATCCCGCGTCCGCGACGGCAACCGCATCAAGGGGCCTGGCCGGCAAGATATTCGACGGCAGTTTCTGGCGTCTCCTGCGCGAGCACGTCGCGCTGGTCCTGGTGTCCGTGGCCATGGCGGCGCTCGCCGGCATTCCGCTCGGCGTGCTCGCCGCTTTCCAGCCCCGCCTGAGACAGGCGGTGATGGCACTCGTCGGCGTCTTGCAGACGATTCCCTCGCTGGCCTTGCTGGCGATGCTCATTCCCTTGCTGGGAACGATCGGCATGGTGCCCGCCCTCATCGCCCTGTTTCTCTACGCCTTGCTGCCGGTGGTGCGCAACACCTGCACCGGCATCGAGCAGGTCAGTCCCGGCTTGCGCCTGGCAGCGCTGGCGCTGGGCCTGCGCACCCGGCACCGTCTCCTGCATATCGAACTGCCGCTGGCCCTGCCCGTCATCCTGGCCGGACTCAAGACCGCCGCGGTGATGAGCGTCGGCACGGCGACCATTGCCGCCTTCATCGGCGCAGGGGGATTCGGCGAACGCATCGCCACCGGGCTCGCGGTCAACGACAACGACATGCTGCTGGCGGGCGCGCTGCCGGCCGCCTTCCTGGCGCTGTCGATCCAGGGCCTGTTTGAACTGGCGGAGCGCTTGCTGGGAAGGCGCGCCGCATGAACCGCAACCCGTCTTTTAAAGATTTATTTAGAGTGCATCTTCTGGCAGAATAGGCGTGCTCGAATCCGGGCACACAGTCACTTAAAGGAAAATCATGCAATCCGAAGTTTTTCAGTTTCGTGCCGCGACCACGCAGGAATCCATGGCCCATGCCGTCCGTGTGCTGAGTGGTGTCGCCGGTGTCCGCGACGTCACGCCGTCGATCCTTCGCAATGAGGTGAGCGTGCAGTTCAACGCAGAGCTGACATCGAAACAAGACCTGCAGGCGGTGCTTGCGGACGCAGGTTATCCGATCCAGACAGGAAGCCGTGGCGGCTGCGGCGGTGGCGGCGGCGGGTGTTCTTGCAGCTGATTTAGAGTCCAGCCTCGAACAAGTTCGCAGCAAGCCAGGCCGCGAGGCGATATGATTTTGCGATCACCAACCCGACAACGCCGTAGCGCCGTTGTTCATTTCAGGAGAAGCAATCCATGTCGTCCCTGTCCATCAACTCGAACCTTGGCGATCTGCTCGACAACGAGGCAAGCAAGACTATCCTTGAAAAGCATCTCCCCGGCATTTCGACCCACCCGCAGATCAGCATGGGACGCGGGTTTCCCTTGAAAATGGTGGCCGGCTTCTCCGGCGGCCTGATCACCAACGAAGCACTCGAAAAGGTCGACGCCGACCTCAAGACGCTGGGTTGACCAGGTTTCCCGGGCCGCCGCATGGTTCTCCCGGCGGCCGGGAAACGCATCCGGAAGCGGGAATGTCGATTTTGCGCAGCCCCGTTCGTCGTCGGTATAGGACACTGATGTTCCCTACCTCCAAAGGAGACCGACATGCGATTCATGATTCTAGTCAAGGCCGACAGCAACAGCGAAGCCGGCGTCATGCCGAGTGAGCAGTTACTCGCAGAAATGGGCCGGTTCAACGAGGAACTCGTCAAGGCCGGCGTCATGCTGGCCGGCGAAGGCCTTCATCCCAGTTCGAAAGGCGCCCGCGTGCGCTTCTCCGGGCAGGACCGCCAGGTGATCGACGGCCCGTTCACGGAAACCAAGGAGCTGGTCGCCGGCTTCTGGATCTGGAAGTGCGCCTCGCTGCAGGAGGCGGTCGACTGGGTCAAGCGCTGCCCCAATCCGATGCTGGGCGAATCAGAAATCGAAATCCGCCAGATCTTCGAGGCCGACGACTTCGGCGATGCCCTCACACCCGAGCTGCGCGCGCAGGAAGAACGGCTGCGCGAGGAAGTGGCGAAGCAGTCGTAAGCGCTGCGCCTCCTTCAACGGGGCGGCGGTGCCGACGGAAGCGTGTACTCACGGTATTCCCGCATCACCCCGCCTTCCTTGACGCTCCCCTCGGTAACGCCTTCGCCGCGTACCCGTCGCACGCAGGCATCCCTTTCTTCGACCGGCAGCGCGGCACAGCGGGCGAGCGCGTTCTGGTCGAAGTTCCCCTGCGCCGCGTCCAGTTGGCCACGCCTCGCCGCCTCGCGTGCGGCCGCGGCGTCGCGCAGGCAGGCCGCCTTGTCCTGTACGCTTTCGCAAGCAGCACGTTCGCTCTGGTAGCGTGCTTCGATGTCCTTCAGCTTGGCGTCGTCTGCCGCATGGACGGATGAGCACAGCAGGACGGCCGCGCAGACGGCAGGGGGGAAACGCAGGAAGGCGAATGCCATGGCAGGCTCCATCGGAACGGGAATGCCGGGCATGCTACACCTGCCCCCGCTACCGCGCTGCCACGCAGATCAAAAGCCGGGAAGACTGTCCTGCTCGCGTTTCGGCCCGGCCTTAGGCGCCGCTTTTGCCATCAGGCGTTCTGCCGGATAGCGCGTGAAGAAGCTGTCCGCTTCCTCCACCGGACAGTGCAGCCAGTCGTCCACCTGCTGCGGATCGAGGATCACCAGCATGCGTTTCTCGTCGTCCGGCTTGTGGAAGCGCTGCATCAGCGGATCGCCGTCGGCATTGATCGTCAGCATGGTGAAGGACAGCAGCGGCAGGCCGTTCGGGCCGTCCGATTTCACCTCCCAGAGTCCGGCAATTCCCAACGGCGCGCCGTCGGCATCCGCAATTTCCCACCGCTCGGCCTTGCCCGTTTCGTAACAGGGCTCAAAGAAGGAACTGACCGGGATCACGCAGAACTGCCGGCGCTTCCAGGCGTTGCGGAAACTCGGTTTGGTGGCGACGGTTTCGGTGCGCGCATTGTAGGTCTGGCGGGCGAGCTTGGGTTCGGCCCAGTGTGGAACCATGCCGAACATGCCGAGCGCGCACGCCCGGTCGCCATAAACCGCGTCGGCGCGCGGCAGGCGGATCATCGGTGCCATGGAGCCGGGGAAGGCTTCAGCCGGATAACCGGAGTCGGGAGCGGCAACGCCAAAACGCTGTTGTAATTCGTCCCGTGTGGAAGGGCGGTAATTAGCGCACATAGACGTATTTTAGTGCCTGATCGTGCAAGACGCAGTTCTTCCCAGGTAAATGCTTGCCGGCAATCTTGCTGCAGCGTATCGTTGCCTGATCAGGGAGAATGCAATGAGCTCCAGCCGAATCCGTCCTGGACTGGCCGCTTGCCTGTTTGGTGCTGCGCTGTGTTCCGCCGCGAGTGTGCAGGCGGACGAAACCAGGATCTACAAATCCACCGATGCCTCAGGCCGTCCGGTCTTTTCCGACCGTCCGCTCAACCGCAGCTCGAAGGTCTATGCCATGTTCGACGGCACCCACCTGTGGCCGCGCTCGGGCACCGGTCCGATCTCGCTGCCGCAGCTTTCCGTCCGCCGGACATCCGTCGAACCGATCGTCCAGCGCATCGCGCAGTCGCACGGGGTAAACGCCGCCCTGCTCAAGGCCATCATCGAAGTGGAATCCGGCTTCAATGCGAACGCACTCTCCCCCAAGGGCGCGGTCGGCCTGATGCAGGTCATGCCGGCCACCGCCGCGCGCTACGGCCGCTTCGACCTGTACTCACCCGAGCAGAATGTCGACGTTGGCGCGCGCTACCTGCGCGACCTGCTGGCCATGTTCGACGGCAATGTGCGCCTTGCGGTTGCCGCCTACAACGCCGGCGAGAACGCCGTGATCCGCCACGGCCGCCGCGTCCCGCCCTACCAGGAAACGATCAAATACGTCCCCATGGTGCTTGAGCGCTACGACCGCTTCCGCGCCGCCGCGACCTACTGAGGTCGGTGATTTACATACCCTGCGGTCCAAATGTGTATATTTTCGCAATGATCCCGTGTTAGCATGCGTAAAAGTTGTCAAAAACACACCGTTTAAACGGAGGAGACACCGCATGAAAGCGCTCATCACGGACACCGACCCTTCATCCGCGGCCTTCCTGCGCGGCGCCCTGCACGACTGGGGCCACGACGCTACGGTCGCCAACGACATGCCGTCCATCTGGGCGGTCCTGCACGGGGATGACGAGCCCCACCTTGCCATCATGGACTGCGCTGCACCTGGCCTCGGGGGGCTCGACCTGTTCCGGAACATCCGCGCCACGATCAAGCGGCGCAGCGTCTATCTCATCCTCCTGAGTTCGCACGCAGACGCACGCTTCCTTACCGAAGCACTCGAAGCCGGCGCCAACAACTACATCACGCGCGCGACCGGCTACGCCGACCTGCGTATCTGCGTCGACACGGGCCGCCGCCTGCTGGAACTCGAAGAAGCGCTCGTCGCCCGCTCCGCGCGCGACACCCTCACCGGCCTGTACAACCGCGACGCGGTAGTGGACCAACTGAAAAAGGAAATGGTGCGCTGCCAGCGCGACCGCACACCGTTGTCGATTGTCTTTACCGATCTCGACCGGCTGCAGGAGATCAACGACCGCAGCGGCCATCTGGTTGGCGACGCCGTGCTCCAGGAGGTGTCGCGCCGGCTCGGCACATCGCTGCGTTCCTATGACCACCTCGGCCGCTACGGCGACGATGAACTGGTCATGATCCTGCCCAAGTGCAACACCGCGGGCGCGCTCGAAGTGGCCGAGCGTGCCCGCATGGCGGTTGCCGCCTATCCGATCCGCAGCGATGCGGGCGAGCTCCTCACCACGATCACCAGCGTCACCGCTACGGTCAGCGGCCAGAAGGAGGTGCCGCCGGACACGCTGCTGCAGATTGCGGCAACAGCGATGTACCGGGCCAAGGAAGAAGGACGGAACAGGGTAGGACTGGCAAACGCCTACTGTTCGCTGCTCTGAGGTTTCGTGGCGCTGATGATCTGGAAATTGCCGAAGAAGTAGGTCGAACGCTCGCACTTCCACGAACCCTTGGCCTCGAGATACCCGACCGGATCATGCGTATCCCACAGCGCCAGGCCGAGCGGCTCGAACACCTTGAAGTAGGCCCAGCTCAACGCGCGCAGCACGCGCAGGCCCGGACGATGGAATTCGCCGAGGAACAGCCTCCCGCCCGGCGACAGCACGCGACCCGCTTCGTTCAGCGTCTGGCCCTTGAGATCGTGCGGCAGCTCGTGCAGCAGGAAGAAGATCACATTCACCGCCGCCACGCCGTCGCCCAGCTTCATGCAGGTGGCGTTTTCTTCGATGAACTCCACCTTGTCGAGATACTTGCCCAGCTTGCTGCGGGCATGGTCGAGCTCGTTGGGAATGATGTCGACGATCAGCACGCGCTCGGCGCCGCCCTGGATGGCCGCCTTGACCACCCGCGGGATGACGTTGCCGAAGGCGCACGAGGTGATCAGCACCTTCTTGCCTTTCAGGTCCATCTGCCGCATGCCGGCCACGATCCTGGAAACGAGACGGTGGTACTGGAACAGCAGGATCGCCGAGATGATCGGCTGGAAGTCCACCAGCTTGATGAGCTTCATGTTCGAGTAGACCGGGTAGACGTGCGCGCTGGCGCTGCGCCCGGCCGGCGTCATCGCGCGCAGGACCAGTGCGCCGCGCGTAAACACAAAGAAAAACAGGGCCGTCGAGACCAGGACACCGAACAGCACGAGTGCCGCCGTGATCATCCACGTATTCATTTCATCTCCTCACGGAATATTCCGGGCAAACGTCATGCGGAGCAAAACCGATGCCAAGCGGCATGACAGACGAATATGCATGGGGCACAGCGAGATGCCTGCCGGCAGGCGGGAAAAAGGATGGAAAATGCACGGCATCGCGCTGACAGCAGCGCGATTTTCCCGAATGTGAGAGAGACGATTTTCCCGGCGGCTGGAATCCGCCGGGGCGGAATCACGCCGCGCGCAGCTCTTCGTACAGCGCGAGGTATTCCTGGCTGAGCTTGTGGCGCGCATCGAGGTGGATCATCGGCAGGCCGCGGTCATGCGACTCGCGGATCTTGATGGAACTCGAAATCTTGTTGTTCAGGACCGGCAGGCCTTCGGCGAGCAGCTCGTCCACCATGCGTTGCGGCAGGCTCGCGCGCGACTGGAACTGGTTCACCACGATGCCCTCGATCTCGAGGCCGGGATTGTGGTCGGCGCGGATTTCGCCCACGTTGTTCATCAGCGAATAGAGCGCCTGGCGCGAGAAGTCGTCGCAGTCGAAGGGGATCAGGCAGGTGTCCGCCGCGATCAGGGCCGATTGCGTGAAGATGTTGTAGGCCGGCGGCGTGTCGAGGAAGATCTCGTCGTATTCCTTCGCCAGCTCGTTGAGCATGTCGCGCAGCTTGTAGATCTTGTGGCGCGATTCCAGCTTGGATTGAAGCTCGCCGATTGCGGGGTGTGACGGGATCAGCGCCAGGTTCTCGAACGGCGTCGCATGCACGTAGCTGCTGGCCGGTTTCGGATAGATCACGAAAGCAAGCGTCTGCTCAAAGTAATCGGCCAGCGTCGGCGCGGCGTCCTTCGTGGCGTCGCCGAGCAGGTAGCGGCTGGAGTTGCACTGCGGGTCGAGATCGATCAGCAAGGTCTTCTTGCCGTGACGCGCGGCGATGGCGGCCAGATTGACAGCGATCGTCGACTTTCCGACACCGCCCTTCTGATTGAAAATCACGCGCTTCATGCACTACCCCGTAGATGGTTTAACCGTCGCCGATGATAGCATTTGTTGCGTCGCAGCAGCACCCCGGGGCCGGCCGATTGTCGTATTTGCTTGACAGCCGATAACCCGGGGAGGGGCGTCTTTACTTCTCCGCGAAGCAGTACAGAAGCCCGGCGCCGCCCGTGCTGACCAGTCCTTCCGGATGGCAGCCGCGTGTCGGATGCGATGAATTCCAGGACGTCGCCCATGGGGTCTCGATCGGACCCGCGCGGTCGAAGTGCCCTGTCATGGCCGAGCCGTCGGTTCCGCCCTTGGTCCAGTTGCCGCAGGTCATATCCGGAAATGGCGCGCCAGGAAACGCGGTGCCGTCGGGACGCGAGCCGGTGAGGATGTCATGCATGTTCGGCTTCTCGGTGCGGCCGTTCACCATCTGCCCCTTCTCGTCAACAGCGGTTTCCTTCGACAGCTTGCTGTCGGGCGAATGCAGCTCGTCGACGTTGCGGGCGATCAGGGCGCCCTTGGCGTTGTGCCATGGCCCGGGACCGATGCGGTCGCGTGCATTGACGAACTTCGGATCGGTCAGTGAAGAAGCCTGGGTGCTGAGGTAGGCGCGCCAGGTGCGGTTGCCCGCGCCGGCAGACGAGGCCAGCGTCTGGCAATGCTTGTCCGCGCCTTCCAGTCCGCCGAGGTCGCCGCCCTTGCCAGGCCCGGCGCTCGTTACAAAAAACGTCATGGGGCCGCCTTGCGACCCCATCCCGGCGCACCCGCCCAGCGCCAATACACAGCCCGCAACCAGCGCACTCCATTTCATCAAGCCATTCATCGCGATCTCCTTATGGATTGTTCTTGACCCACAAACAGCTGCCCGTCGTGCGGTAGGGAGAACGGTCTCGTCGCACCGCCCGATTCCGATACGGTACGCCATTTCAGGATTTCGCGTATTGGCCGCGCTAGAGGCTATGTGAATGCGTCGGATCGAGTTCGAGCAGGACGGCGGCAGGTGCGAGGTCGCCAAGCGCGCAATACGGCAGCGAGGCGCGCGACGGCTGCGGCGCAAGGCTTGCCCTTGGTGTCACGCTGATATTCGACTGCGGCGACGCGGCGTGCGTCGGATCGAGTTCGTACAGGTGGATGATGCGGCCTTCGACGGCGGGCCAGGCAAACAGCATGTCTGCAAAGTCGTGTTCTTGATACGGCATATCAGTCTTTCATGAAGATTCCTGCCGGTGCAGCGGTCGCGTCGCGTCGTGCGCCATGCACCCGGACACCAGCTTACTCCTTTGAAGCTTCCCGCGTGCAACAGTTCCCTTGAGAAAGACAAAGTTCGAAAGTGTGCCAACGCTGAATCTTTTTGCAATAAACATATCGAATGAACAGCACGCGCGTTGCGTGTACAGGCAATTCCACATGATTCGATGAGGAGTGAAAGCGATGGCAGACGAGAACAAAGACAGCACCAAGCCGATTTCGAGCGGAGTGGCTCCAGGACCGAACGAGCACCGCCGTGATGAAAGTGCACTGACAACAGGCAGTCCCTACGCCACGGGTTCGGCCACGGCCGCCTCGTCGGCGACAGCGGGCAGCGCGACGCCAGGCGTCGGCACAACGTCCGGATCGACGCGCGATCGCCTGAGGGAAAGCACCGCGGACATGGCGTCGACCGCGAAGAGTTATGCGGGGGACATGGCGAGCCGCGCCAAGGACAAGGGCCGGACCATGTTCGAGCAGCAGAAGGAGTCCGCGCTCGGCCAGGTCGGCAGCGTTGCCCAGGCAATCCGCAGCACCGCCACCAACCTGCAGGGCGAAGGCCAGGACCAGACGGCGCGCTATGTGCAGATGATCGCCGACCAGCTGGAAAACATCGGCGGCCGCTTGCGCGACAAGGACCTCGACACGCTGTTCCAGGATGCGCAAAACCTCGCCCGCCGCTCTCCCGGCACCTTCATTGCTGGCAGCGTCGTCGCCGGCTTCCTGCTGGCGCGCTTCTTCAAGAGCTCGTCGGACCGCCAGATGGCGTATGGCAGCTATGCGAATGAGCAGCGCGGCGTCATTTCCGCCGGCGAGGCAGGACCCTATACCGGGACCGCCACAACGGCATCGCGCACTGTCGGCGCCGATGGCACGCCGGGCAACGGTGCGACGGCATCCGGGATGAACGCCACGAACCTCGGGGGGAGCCGACTATGATGATCGACAAGACGGACAAGTCCCTGGGCGAGTTGTTCACTGACCTCACGCGCGACATGGTCGACTTGGTGCGTCAGGAAATTGCCCTGGCACGCGCCGAGATGTCGACCAAGATGGCGGATATCCAGACCGCGCTGATCTCGGTTGCCGTCGGCGCGGCCATTCTCCTTGCCGGCCTGTTCATCCTTCTGCTGGCGGTCGTGCGCGGGGTGGAGATGATTCTCCCTCCCGAGGTCGCGCCCTGGCTTGCGCCGCTGATCGTTGGCCTCGCGGTCGCCGGCGGCGGCTACGTGCTGCTCAAGGGCGGCACCGCCAAGCTCTCCGCGGATAAATTCGTGCCGCACAAGACCATCGAATCGCTCAAGCGCGACAAGCTCGCCGCACAGGAGAAGCTCTGATGAAAGATACCGACAACCGCAGCCCGGAAGAGATCGAGAGCGACATCGCGCGCACGCGCGCCGACTTCAGTTCGACGATCGACGCCATCCAGCACAAACTGTCACCGAGCGAGATGATGGACAACGCCGTCGACTACGCTCTGTCAACTACGCCAGGAGCCTTCAGCATGAACCTCGTCAATTCGGTACGTGACAATCCCATCCCCGTTGCACTGATCGGCATCGGTATCGCGTGGCTGTTCGCCGCCGACCGCCGCCGCGTCGAGTATGAACCCGTTTCGCGCTATCCGCGCTCCCTGCGCCGCCCGATCCGCTCGGGGTATGAGGGCATGGACGAGGAGGACTATTATGCAGCGCGCGATTACGGCACCGGCGATACCGACGAAGGCCTGGTGCAGCGCATGGCATCGAAGACCAGCGATGCCGCGCAGGGCATCAAGGAGTCAGCCAGCAACGTCGGACAGAAGATCAGCGACACCGCTTCCTCCGTGACGGACCGCGTCCAGCAGGCAGGCCAGAGCGCGCGCGCACGGCTGCACGAAACCGCCGACAGCGCGCAGGCGCGCATGAGCGAAATGGGACGGCGCTCGCAGATGCAGATGGAACGCGCCAAGGATCGCTTCGGCCAGATGATGGACGAGCAGCCGCTCGTCCTCGGCGCGCTCGGCCTCGCCGTTGGCGCCGCACTCGGCGCAGCCCTCCCCGCCACGCGGCGCGAGAACGAAATGATGGGCAATGTGCGCGATGACCTTCTGGAACGCGCGAAGGATACCGCCCGCGAACAGGCCGACACTCTCAAGCAGTCCGCACAACGGATCGCGGATACGGCCAAGCACGAAGTCGAACGCGTTGCGGAAGAGGTATCGCAGCGCAAGGATCAGGGGACGTCTGCAGCACCCACGACCGGCACGGGCGCGCCGTACGGGGGCACCTCCGGGTCGTCAAGCATTCACTGAGCGACGTCAAGGACGGCCGGGATAGTCGATGAGGGAGCAGGGCGCATGCCCTGCTCCCCTTCCCCGTTTTCCCCTTACAACACCAGGTCGCTGGCGCTCAGGTTATTCACCCCCGTGAGCTTGATCGCAAACTCCGCGGCAGAGTCCGCATCGACGCTGACGTAAAGCATCCCCGATGCAAACCTTACCTGGCCGGTCGCGTTCGTTGTGCTGAACGACTTGTTCCCGATAAAGGTAAAGGCTTCGTTGACGCCCGTCGTCATGACATTCGCATCGAGCATGGAGAGGTCCAGCTTATCCATACCGCGGACGAAATCGGTGATGACGTCGCATGTCACGCTTGTGGTTCCCGAATCAACGAGCGACTGGAAGACGAAGATGTCCGCACCGCCGCCGCCGGTAAGCGTGTCGATTCCCGCGCCACCGATCAACACGTTATTGGCATTGTTGCCAATCAGGCGATCGTCGAACTTCGAGCCTGTCAGGTTCTCAATACTCACCAGGGTGTCGGAACCGGACGCGCCCGTGGCCTGCGCGGAGGTGATCGCCAGGCTTACCGTCACGCCGCCAGTGGCAAGACTGTAGTCCGCCGTATCGTTTCCGGCGCCGCCGTCGAGCGTGTTGTTCCCAGCACCCGCTTGCAGCGTGTTGTTGAGTGCGTTGCCGGTAAGACTTGCACTGCCCGTGGCCAGAATGCGTCCGTTTTCGATATTGGCACCGAGCGTGTACGCGGCGAGGCTGGACAGGACGGTATCGCTGCCGCCGGTCGCCATGCTGGCATTCGTCTCGATGACAAGGTCGCCGATATCGTTGACGACGTAGACATCGGAGCCGTCGCCGCCGCGCATCGTGTCCGCGCCAAGTCCTCCGTCAAGCACGTTGTCTGCAGCGTTGCCGACAAGGGTGTTGTTCAGTGCGTTGCCGGTGCCATTGATTGCGCTTGTGCCGGACAGCGTCAGGTTTTCCAGGTTCGCGGACAGCGTATAACTGATGCTGCTCACGACCGTGTCGACGCCTTCGCCGGCATTCTCCACAATGCTATCGCTGCTGCTGTCAATGATGTAGGTGTCATTGCCGGCCCCACCCTGCAGCAGGTCCGCACCCAGTCCGCCGTCGAGAATATTCGCGTTCTCGTTGCCGACGATCGTATTGTCGAGTGCATTGCCGGTGCCGTTCAACGCGCCCGTCCCAACGAGCAACAGTTTTTCGACGTTCGCGCCAAGCGTCCAGGAGACCAGCGAGGAGACCGTATCGAAGCCTTCATCTGCCGCTTCCGTCACCGTATCCGCTGCTTGGTCGATGCTGTAGAAATCGTTGCCGGCACCGCCCGCCATGCTATCCGCACCGCTGCCGCCGTCGAGCGTGTCATCCCCTCCGTTGCCAATGAGGACATCGGCGCCGTCGCGGCCGAGCAGCAAAGAGACGGCGTCCGTGCCCGTCAGGATATCGTTGCCCGAGGTGCCCAGGAGCAAATCACTGAGCAGATAGGTGGCGCCATCGGCAAACCGGATTTGCTCCACGCGGAAGCGCGCGCTGTCGTGGAACCCCCCGCTGATGGTCAGGGTATCGGTCGTGCCCGCAATTCCCAACACCATGTTGTTATCGATCCGCGTGATCGTCAGGTCTTCCGGACGCAGGCCGGCTGCGACCTCGATGGTATCGGCCTCGGACGTCATGTAGTCGTCTTCGTAGATCGTGTCCTGGCCCGAACCGCGTCCAAACCGGTAGGTATCGCCGCCGTTGCCGCCGGCAAGGATGTCGTTGCCGGCGCCGCCATCGAGCGTATCCCTGCCGTCGTGACCATTGAGATTGTCCTGGCCGTCGCCGCCCAGCAGCGTGTCATTGCCGCCGTAGCCAATGAGGATGTCGTTGCCGCCGAGGCCTTCGATGACGTTGGCGTCACTGTTGCCGTACAGGGTGTCGGCCCCGGAGGTGCCAACGGGGGCGGATGCGGTATCGAGCAGCTTGCCGGCATCCCACACCGTGTTGTCGCTGAAGCGGAGCTGTTCGACGCGGAAGCGGCCGCTGTCCTGGAACCAGCCGCTGACGGTCAGGGTGTCCGTCGTGCCATTGATGCGCAGGATGAGATTGTTCGCGTCGCGCAGCAGCGTGATTTCCGAAGGCAAGGCGTCCACCTCGATGGTGTCGGCCTCCGACGTCGTGTAGTCGTCTTCGACGATCGTGTCCTGCCCCGAGCCGCGAGCAAACTTGTAGGTATCGCCGCTGTTGCCGCCGGCGAGCGTGTCATTGCCGGCGCCGCCATCGAGCGTATCCCTGCCGTCGTGGCCATTGAGGTTGTCATCGCCGTCGCCGCCCAGCAGCGTGTCATCACCGCCATAGCCGATCAGGACATCGTTGCCGCCCCGGCCGTCGATGAGGTCGGTGCCGTTGCTGCCGTACAGGGTGTCGCCCCCCGCCGTGCCGATCGTTACGGAGGCGGTATCAAGCAGCTTGCTGACGCCCCACAGCGTGTTGTCGCTGAAACGGAGCTGCTCCACGCGGAAGCGGCCGCTGTCATGGAACCATCCGGTGACGGTCAGCGTATCGGTCGTGCCATTGATGCGCAGGATGAGATTGTTTTCGTCGCGCACCAGTGTAATTTCCGAGGCCAAGGCGTCCACTTCGATGGTATCGGCCTCCGACGTCGTGTAGTCGTCTTCGGAGATCGTGTCCTGTCCCGAGCCGCGAGCGAATTTGTACGTATCGCCGCCGTTGCCGCCGGCAAGCGTGTCGTTGCCCGCGCCGCCGTCAAGCGTATCCCTGCCGTCGTGGCCATTGAGGTTGTCATCGCCGTCGCCACCCAGCAGCGTGTCGTCGCCGCCGTAGCCAATCAGGATGTCGTTGCCGCCCAAACCGCTGATGACGTTGGCTTCGCTGTTGCCGTACAAGGTTTCGGCTCCCGCAGTGCCAATCGAAGCGGAGGCGGTGTCGAGCAGTTTGCTGACGCCCCACAGCGTGTTGTCGCTGAAACGGAGCTGCTCCACGCGGAAGCGGCCGCTGTCATGGAACCATCCGGTGACGGTCAGCGTATCGGTCGTGCCATTGATGCGCAGGATGAGATTGTTGTCGTCGCGCAGCAGCGTGACTTCCGAGGGCAAGGCGTCCACCTCGATGGTATCGAGCTCGGACGTCGTGTAATCGTCTTCGGAGATCGTGTCCTGACCCGAGCCGCGAGCGAACTTGTAGGTATCGCCACCGTTACCGCCGGCAAGGGTGTCGTTACCAGCGCCGCCGTCAAGCGTATCCCTGCCGTCATGGCCGTTGAGGCTGTCGTCGCCGTCGCCGCCCAGCAGCGTGTCATCGCCACCATAGCCAATGAGGATGTCATTGCCACCCATGCCGTCGATGACATTGGCTTCGCTGTTGCCGTACAGGGTTTCGGCCCCTGTGGTGCCGATGGAAGCGGAAGCGGTGTCGAGCAACTTGCTGACGCCCCACAGCGTGTTGTCGCTGAAGCGGAGCTGTTCGACGCGGAAGCGACCGCTGTCATGGAACCATCCCGTGACGGTCAGCGTATCGTTCGTGCCATTGATGCGCAGGATGAGATTGTTGTCGTCGCGCAGCAGCGTGACTTCCGAGGGCAAGGCGTCCACCTCGATGGTATCGGCCTCCGACGTCGTGTAGTCGTCTTCGGAAATCGTGTCCTGACCCGAACCGCGAGCGAACTTGTAGGTATCGCCGCCATTACCGCCGGCAAGCGTGTCGTTGCCGGCGCCGCCATCGAGCGTATCCCTGCCGTCATGGCCGTTGAGGTTGTCTTCGCCGTCGCCTCCCAGCAGGGTGTCATTGCCGCCGTAGCCAATGAGGATGTCGTTGCCGCCCAAGCCCTCGATGACGTTCGCATCGTTATTGCCATACAGGGTATCGGCGCCTGCGGTGCCGATCGTTACGGAGGCGGTATCAAGCAGCTTGCTGGCATCCCACAGCGTGTTGTCGCTGAAGCGGAGCTGCTCCACGCGGAAGCGGCCGCTGTCATGGAACCATCCGGTGACGGTCAGGGTGTCGGTCGTGCCATTGATGCGCAGGATAAGATTGCTTTCGTCGCGCAGCAGCGTGACTTCCGTGGGCAAGGCGTCCACCTCGATGGTGTCAGTCTCGGATGTCATGTAGTCGTCTTCGGAGATCGTGTCCTGGCCGGAGCCACGGCCAAAGCGATACGTGTCGCCACCGTTGCCACCGGCAAGCGTGTCGTTGCCGGCACCGCCATCAAGCGTATCCCTGCCGTCATGCCCGTTGAGGTTGTCATCGCCGTCGCCGCCGAGAAGCGTGTCGTCGCCGCCATAACCAATGAGGATGTCGTTGCCACCCAAACCATTGATGACGTTGGCTTCGCTGTTGCCGTACAGGGTTTCGGCTCCCGCAGTGCCAATCGGGGCGGAAGCGGTGTCGAGCAATTTGCTGACGCCCCACAGCGTGTTGTCGCTGAAGCGGAGCTGCTCCACACGGAAGCGGCCGCTGTCGTGGAACCATCCAGTGACGGTCAGCGTATCGGTCGTGCCATTGATGCGCAGGATGAGATTGTTGTCGTCGCGCAGCAGCGTGACTTCCGAGGGCAAGGCGTCCACCTCGATGGTATCGAGCTCGGACGTCGTGTAATCGTCCTCGGAGATCGTGTCCTGACCCGAGCCGCGAGCAAACTTGTAGGTGTCACCGCCATTGCCACCGGCAAGCGTGTCGTTGCCGGCACCACCATCGAGCGTATCCCTGCCGTCATGTCCATTGAGGCTGTCGTCACCGTCGCCGCCCAGCAGCGTATCGTCGCCGCCATAACCGACGAGGATGTCATTGCCACCCAAACCGTTGATAACGTTGGCTTCGCTGTTGCCGTACAGGGTTTCGGCTCCTGCGGTGCCGATGGACGTGGAAGCGGTGTCGAGCAGTTTGCTGACGTCCCACAGCGTGTTGTCGCTGAAGCGGAGCTGCTCCACGCGGAAGCGACCGCTATCGTGAAACCATCCGGTCACGGTCAGGGAATCCGTCGTGCCGTTGATGCGCAGGATGAGATTGTTGTCATCGCGCAGCAGCGTGACTTCCGAGGGCAAGGCGGCCACTTCGATGGTGTCAATCTCGGACGTCGTGTAGTCGTCTTCGAAAATCGTGTCCTGGCCCGAGCCGCGGGAGAACTTGTAGATATCACCGCCGTTGCCGCCATTGAGCGTGTCGTTGCCGGCGCCGCCATCAAGCGTATCCCTGCCGTCGTGGCCATTCAGGCTGTCGTTGCCATCGTCCCCAAACAGCGAGTCATCCCCCGCATCGCCTGCAAGAACATCGTCGAGGTTCGTCCCGATCAAGACGTCGTTGCCACTGCTTCCAGTTATCCAGGCCATTCAATACTTCCTTTCTTGCGTTTTTGTTTTTGAAAGTCAGGCCGATCAAGGCCTTATAGGTACGGCGAGTGTCGACCGTCCACCCGATGAGGAGGACGTCCGTCGTAATGCGATAGGGGAAATCCGATACCCCGGCAGGACGCTAGCCCGGCCGAGTCGTGCACAGTGGCGGAGCCGTCGCGCCGCGCGTGTTCATCCGCTGTTCGGCGACCTTGTTTTTCATGATTGATTTCATTGGGAACGTCGTCATCGCGCGTCGGGCAGTCATGTGCAGTGCTGCCAGGTATTGAGTCGCGCCGCTGATTAGACTCGCATTGTTCGATACGGCCGGCAACGATCCCTTTTGGATTCCTTATCCGCAGTCAAGGCAGGGATGCGGTTCATTTCCGCACGTCAATAATTGATGCGGCAGGCAGTGTTATCCCAGTGGTGCAAGCAGCAGGCGCAGATCGTCCGCATCGAATTTGCGCGCCAGCGCTTCATCGCTCCCGAGCACGCCATCGACGAGCGATGCCTTGCGTTGCTGCAGCTCCAGGATGCGTTCTTCGATACTCCCCTCGACCACCAGCTTGTAGACAAACACGTTCTGCGTCTGTCCTATGCGGTGCGATCGGGCGATCGCCTGCTCTTCCACCGCGGGGTTCCACCACGGGTCCACCTGGATGACCGTATCGGCTGCGGTGAGATTGAGTCCCACGCCGCCAGCCTTCAGGCTGATGAGCAGGATGGGGACTTGCCTGTCCTGGAAGCGGGCGATGAGGGCGCTCCGTTCCGAAGGCGGGGTCTTGCCGGTCAGCGCCAGCGACGGCAATGGCATGGCCTGCAGTTCCAGCGCAATCAGGTCCAGCATTTCCGTGAATTGCGAGAACACCAGGATGCGCCGACCTTCCGCAACCAGCGCCGGAAGCATGTCGCGCAACATGGCGATCTTTGCGCGCTCCATCTTTTCCGGGTGCGCGACGCCCTTGACGAGATACGGATCGCAGCAGACCTGCCGCAGCTTCAGCAGGGCGTCGAGGATCGTCATCTGCGCACCGGCGAAGCCCTTGCGCTGCAGGACGCGGCGCACCTGTTCGTCGGCGGCAACGCGCACGCTTTCGTACAGGTCGCGCTGGGCGCCCTGCAGTTGCACGCGCTTGATCACGTCGGACCGTGGCGGCAGTTCAGCGGCCACGTCATCCTTGCGGCGCCGCAGGATGAAAGGCCGCACACGCTGGGCGAGCAATCGGGCACGCAGCGTTTCGCCATTGACTTCGATGGGCCTGCGCCATTGCCGCATGAAACTGCGCGCATCGCCGAGGAAGCCGGGCATCAGGAAATCGAATTGCGTCCAGAGTTCGCCAAGGTGGTTTTCGAGCGGCGTGCCGGTGATGCATAGACGGTGCCGCGCCTGGATGCGACGCACTGCATGCGCACCCCGGCTCGCCGCATTCTTGACTGTTTGCGCCTCGTCGAGGATCAGCATATGGAACGGCTGGGACGACAGCGCGGACAGGTCGCGCCACAGCAGCGGATAGGTGGTCAGCACGACGTCATGCCCGGCCATCCGGTGAAAGTCTTCCGCGCGAGCCGCACCTTGCAGGGTGAGCACGCGAAGCGCGGGAGCGATGCGCTTCGCTTCTGCCTGCCAGTTGAACAGCAATGAGGTGGGCAGCACGACCAGCGCCGGACGATCGAGCCGGCCCGACTGCTTTTCGATCAGCAGATGCGCGAGCGCCTGCGCGGTCTTGCCGAGCCCCATGTCGTCGGCGAGGATGCCGGCGAGATGATGCTCGCGCAGGTATTGCAGCCAGGCGACGCCGTGCAGCTGATACGGACGCAGCGTGATGCCGAGGCCGGCAGGCGCTTCGACCGCTTGCGGCGCGCCGGACTTCGCCAGCTTCTGTGCTAGTGCGCGCAATCCCGCTTCGCCTTGCAGTTGCCATGTGCCGTGAGACCCGGCGCGTTCGGCCTGCGTTTCCAGCAGGCTCGCGCACATCGCATCGAAGCGGGCCGCATCCCACGATGACAGCAGCAGCGGGCCCTCGGAGCGCTTCGTATCGGTCAGCAGGTCCAGCATGCCGGAGACGATCGCCTTGATGGGTCCCGCCATGGCATCGATGCGCTTGCCGCCGGGCGCGCGCAGGCGCACCAGTTCGTGGTCGCCGATTGCCGCAACCTGCTGCGCATCGAGCCAGCGCGCGTCGCGCTGCAGCAGGTTGGCCAGCAGCGGCACGACGTCCATCATCTGGCCCTCGATCTCGATGCCCAGCGTCAGCATCCAGGAACCTTCATGCGCTGTGCGGTCAAGGGGCATGAGGGCAGGCGTGCGTCCGCGCAGGCGCGAAGCGACTTCCTTGCCCGTCACCTCGCCGGTGACGGGATGGACGATCAGATGCCAGGCTTCGACGGGCACGCTCTCGTGGGCAAAGCCGGGACGCACCACCACGGACCATCCTTCCGCCTGCAGCGCCGGCAATTCATCGGCCCAGAAGTCGCCGAAATGGTCCTCCTGCACCAGCGTCCACAGCGGGCCGCGCAAGGTACACGCATCGTCGCTGCGCCATTGCAGCGCTTCCAGCGGCAGGGGATGCAGGCCGAGTTCCCAGACGCGGTCGAGCGCGTCGGCTTCCGCATCGAGGTCGCGCAGGAGCACGCGCTGGCCTTGCGCATCTTCAAGGAAATGGGCGGACGCGGGACGGCGGTTCAGGAGGCCGGACGGCGCGGGGATTTCCCAGCGCATGCCATTCTCCGCGCTGTAGAGCCAGTCGATCTGTGCCACGGTGACGCTGGCGCCGCGCGGGCCAAAAGGGCCGGAAGGCCGCATGCCCAGCAGGCCATCGCCGCGCGTCAAGGTTTGCAGCGTCAGGCGAGGACGGAACCGTCCGACAAGCCGGGAGGCATCGATCATTTCGGCGTGAAGTGCGCCTTGATGCTGCCGAGTTCCCCGAAGCGGATTTCAACCTCTTCGTCGACCGGCACCTCGAAACTGCCGGCATACGACCCGGTAATCACCGCCTGTCCTGCCTGCAGTCCCCTTCCCTTGCTGCGCAGGAATTCGGCAAGCCAGTACAGCGGCGCGCGCGGATCGGTGTTCGGGTGCTTGCCCTCAAGGTTAAGTCCGCGCCCTTCTTCCCGGTGCACGTCGATCGTCATCGCGCCGGGGGTGACGTCGACGCGCGGGCCGATCAGCATGCCCTGGTTGAGGAGGCCATCCGCGAGGTGATCGGTCATGCTGGCCGCACCCGGATCGGCATAGCGGCTGCCGATCAGTTCGAGCGCGAGGTGGACGCTTGCGATGGCGGCGTCGACCTCGGCAGGTGTATACGGCCGATCGCGCGGCGGCAGTTCATGGCCAAGGACGAAGGCAAGTTCCGGTTCGACACGCACCTGGCCTGCCGCCGCCCATACGGGACAGGGACTGGCATGATGGATCGTGCCGGCGGGGACAGGCGCCATGACGACCGGATTCTCGGGGGAGAGGCCGCATTTCCAGCCGCCGATGCGATCGCCAAGCTCGTCGATGACGAGAGACTGGATGGCAACGGCGTCGTCGATATCCGCTGGGCGTAGCGATGCGGGCAGAAGTGCGCCCGGTTCGCCGAGCCGGCGCCGTGATGCGAGGAGCGAGGCTGCTTGCGCGACTTTGGAAGGAGACATAATCGGAACCTATTCACCGGCCGAACGCCGGAACAAGGCGGGAATGGCAAACCTGCCCGGCAGGCGCGCCTTCAGCCGCAAGGCGGGATGCTCGACCAGGTGCCACGACAGGAAGGCACAGGCGAGCGTGACGACAGAGGCGATCACCAGTCCCGCCATGAAGGGGAAGTCCTTGCTTGCCATCCACACCACTGTCTGCTGCACCGGAAACGCATAGATATACACCCCGTAGGACACATCGCCAAACCTGCCGAAGCGGTTCAGCACCGGCGTGGACCGCGTGCCGATGAACACGACGAGCGCCGGAATCATGCACAGCAACGCAACATGCTGCGCCCCGAGCAGATGAAAAGCGAGCGATGCCGCGCCGGCCGCCACGAGCAGCCGCACGGGTTGCACTTCCCACATGCGCCGGTACAGGTCGAGGCACGCCCCGGCGAAGAAATAGAGCGCGAAGTGGACCTGGTAGTTCTTCGGATCGAAGGCAAAGCCGAAAAAGTAAATCGCACAGGCAAGCGTTCCCAGCGCCACCGTCCACCGCCGTGCCATGAGTCCGACGACGCCGGCCGCCAGCAGCGCGAAGTAGCAGCGTACCTCCAGCGGAATCGTCCACAAGGAGCCATTGACGGCGCGCGGGTGCGGGTTGGCGTCGAACACGCCGGGCAACACGTAGCGGATGGTCGTGACCTTCAGGTTGCGCAGGAAGTCGCGCAGGTCGGGATGCGCAAAATAGGTCTGCGCATCGAGCGTGGACACCAGCGGCCCGAGGACGAAAGCCGCGGCCACGGTGACTGCCGCCAGTCCCGGCCAGATGCGCAGGAAGCGCTTGAGCAGGAAGCGCAGCGCGTGCGGATCATGCCGCCAGCTCTGCGACACCAGGAAGCCACTGACCGAGAAAAAGATCAGCACCGCGAAGGTGCCGAGGCTCATGTTGAAGACCGCGGGTTCCGGCAGGCCATTCAGCGCGAACTGGTGGCTCACCAGGACGAGGAACGCCGCGACGATACGCAAGAAATCGAAATTGTTCTGCCTGGAGAGATCGCCGTGGTTCATGTCGCCTGCCGCTTGCTTTTGCAATCGCAACGGCGACTGCCCGAGATGCCGCAATTCTACCCGAGGCACCGGGGCTGGCCTCGCCAATGAAAAAGGGCGGACATCCCTGTCCGCCCTTCCTCGTCCCTTCCGCGACGCTCAGTCCGCGTAGTTGTTTTCGGCATGGAAGCCGAACATCATCTGCAGCGGGTTGTGCTCGTTCACGGGGGCAGCCGGATCGCCGTCGACCTCGATCAGCTGGTTGCAAAAGCGGGTCACACGCTTCTTCGTGCCTTCGAAAATGTCGTGGTACTCGGCCCAGCCCCAGATGTAGAAGAACTTCCGGCCTTCCTTGACCGCGGCGAGGTCTTCGCTGCTGAGGGTGCCCGACACGGCTTCAACCATGCTGCGCGGCCCGGCAATGGTGGGGATCAGGTCCTCCTGCGACTCGGGGAAGTCGTAGCCGGCCGGCAGCGGCGCATCCAGCAGGCGGTAGGAGGTGTTGATCGACAGGCCACGCGTCGGCGTGTTGCCGCTGTTGGCCCAGATCGGGTGGATGGTCCAGTGGAATTGGCCGGTGGCCGGATCCTGGTGCAGGTAGGTCTTGATCTCGCGGATGAACATGAAGGCGCGCTGCCCGGAGATCAGGGCGTCTTCCGCCACGCGGGCGCTCTTCTCGGCGACAGTGGCGCTTTTTTCCGCGACGGCGGCACTGTCCTTTGCCGCCGACACCGCGTCGCGCATGCGACGGGCAAGGTCGCGGCCGAGCAGCACCAGCAGGCCGGCGAACACGGCGAGCAGGACATCCGTCACCTTGACGTCATAGAAGAAGGAATGAATCCAGTCCGGCGAGGCAGACGCCTCCGACGGCGGATTTGCCACCTCTGCACGGACGACGGGTGTCGCCGGTGCGACAGGCGCCTCTGCGGCCGCAGCCGGCTTTTCCTCCGCCGGCGTGCTTGTCGCGGCTTGTTCCTGCGCAACAGGCGCCTGCTGCATTTCCTGTTGCACGTCCGGCTTTTTCGGTTCCTCTGCCAAGGCTTGCTGGCCGATACCGAATGCGAGCATGAGCGCGGCGAAAAAATGTCTGACTTGCATGGTCTGTCCTCCCGATTGGATTGCGTACCCCGCGCATGCGCGCGAGTGAAAGGACGTTAGTCCAGGGAAACTTGACGGAGTTCAACACTTTCGAAGGCAAACTTCACGCAGCCGGGGAACGGCGTGTTTCCATCTGTATCATTACGTCTTCGGACCATCGTCCCGCACAACAAGAAAAGGAAAGCCATGAATCTCGAAAAGGTCGTCTTCGCGTTCTTCATTGTCTTCGCTGCAACGCTCAATTTCGGCTTCTTCGTCGGCGACATCGAGCGTGCCGAGCTGCATAACGTGTACGAGCTCTTCGCCGCGATCGTCGTCAACATGATCGCCACCGTGCTCAAGTTCGGCGACCGCACCCAGATCGGCGCGGTGCACCTGTCGACCAGCCTGGTGGCCGACATCCAGCTGATCGCCGCCGCCGTCACCTGGGCCGTTGCCGTGCATGTCACCGGCACCGGCATGACGCCGGAAATCACGGCAAGCGTAGTGTCGCTGTCGGGCGGCGCGCTGCTGGCCAATATCATCTCGGTCGTCATCCTCATCGTCGAAACGGTGATGATGCGTCGATGAACAGCGTTTTCTTCCTGGTGCTGCGGCGCATGCGCGCGCCGCTGATCGCGCTGATCGTGTTCTACGCGATCGCGATCCTGGGCCTGACGCTGGTGCCCGGGGTGAATGCCGACGGCACGCCTGCTCCGCCGCTGAGTTTCTTCCACGCGTTCTATTTCATCAGCTACACCGCGACCACCATCGGCTTCGGCGAAATCCCCCAGGCATTCTCGGATGCGCAGCGGCTGTGGGTGACGGTGTGCATCTACATCACCGTCATCGGCTGGACCTACTCGGTGCTGACCCTGCTGTCGCTCCTGCAGGACAAGTCCTTCCAGCACACGCTGGTCGCCTCGCGTTTCGCGCGCCGCGTGTCGCGCATCCAGACGCCCTTCTACCTCGTCTGCGGCTGCGGCGAGACCGGCGGACTGATCTGCCGCGCGCTGGACCTGATGGGCTTCGACTTCGTGATCCTCGACAAGGATGCGCAGCGCATCGAGGAACTGGACCTGGAAGACTTCAAGACCAACGATCCGGCGCTGGCCGCGGATGCGCGCCTGTCGGTCAACCTGCTGATGGCCGGCGTGCGGCACGCGAAATGCCGGGGCGTGCTGGCGGTCACCAACGACGACGAATGCAACCTCGCCATCGCCATCAACGTGCGCCTGCTCAATCCGGAGATTGCCGTGCTCACGCGCGTGCGCAGCCCGGCGGTGGCCGAGAACATGCGGTCCTTCGGCACGCACCATATCGTCAATGCCTACGAGCGCTTCGCCGAATACCTCGCGCTCGCCGTCTCCGCGCCGGAAGCCTTCCGCCTGATCGAGATCCTCACCGGTCTGCCGGGTTCGCCGCTGCCGGCCGTCCACCGTCCGCCGCGCGGCAAGTGGATCGTTTGCGGCTTCGGCCACTTCGGGCAGGCGGTGTCGCGTTTCATGTCCTTGCCCGGCATCGAACTCACCGTCGTCGACCCCGATGCCACCGGTCCCGAGAACGGGCGCCTCGTCGCTGGCTCGGCCACCGAAGCCGGCGTGCTGCACGAGGCCGGCGTGATGGAAGCGGCCGGCATCGTCGCGGGCAGCAACAACGACGTCGCCAACCTTTCCATCGCAATGATGGCCAAGCAGCTCAACTCGAACCTGTACGTGGTTGCACGCCAGAACCAGGCAGCCAACGACCTGCTGTTTGAAACCTTCCGCGCCGACTTCAGCATGGTGCACACGCGGGTGGTGGCGCAGGAATGCATTTCCATTCTGACGACCCCCCTGCTGGCGCGCTTCCTGGTCGCGGTGCGAAAGGCAAAGCAAAGTTGGAGCAAAACACTGGCCATGCACCTGGAAGCCGTTTGCGAGGGGCTGGTGCCGCAGGTCTGGGACGTCCGCATCGCGCCAGCGACTTCACCGGCCGTGTGCAAGGCACTGCAAGGCAAGCGGAACATTACCATCGGCGACCTCATGCGGGACAACGCCGACCGCGACGCGGCATTGCAGGGCGTGGTCCTGATGGTCGAGCGGGCGGGACAGGCGTTCCTGCTGCCGAACGACGAATTCATGCTGCAGGAGGACGATGCGATGCTCCTCGCCGGCAAGCGCGAGGTGCGTTCGGTGCTGGACCTGACGCTGAAGAACGCGAATGCACTGGATTACGTCCTCACCGGGCGCGACCAGCGCGGCGGATGGGTATGGCGCGCGTTGTTCGGAAAAAAGGAAGCTAGGGAACAATGACGAGGCGGTTGCGTCCGTTGCGGTAGAAGTACGCGACCTGCGACGGCAACTCCCGGATCAGCATCAGGCCGACGCCGCCCACGCGCTGTTCCTCGACGGTCCGCACCGCGCCGCCGTCGGGCAGCGCAGCCGACAGCGGATCGAAGGCGGGCGCTTCATCCTCGTACCACAGTGCGCTGTCTTCAATGCCGATCCAGATCGAGTGGGCACTGTCGCCGCCATGGCCGTGCAGGACACTGTTGCGGAACAGCTCCTCCAGCACGAGGTCGCAGCGCGACACGCGCTCTTGAGGTATACCGGCCAGGCGCAATGCCGCGTGCGCAAATTCCACGGCCGCAGGCAATGCATCGAGGCGCGCGTCGAAGCGCGCGACTGCGCCCTCGCTGTATTCAAGGAAACTATTTCCCGTCGGCTCCATAGTGGCATATTATCCTTCAAGGAGAAGAAGGAGAAGAAAGATGCCGCACAGCAAGAAAATAGCCGCATCATGGCTCTTGGCGAGCCTCGCCGCCATCCCGCTTCAAACCCTTGCAGAGGACCTGCCGGCAGGCATGGTCAAGCGCACCAAGGGAACTGCACACGTCGAGCGCGACGGCCGCAAGACAGCGGCGCAGCCCGGAGACAAACTGTTCAGCAAGGACCGCATCATTACCGCCGCCGACGGCAGCGTGGGCATCACGCTGCGCGACGACACCATGCTCTCCGTCGGTCCCAACAGCACGATGTCGCTGGACAAGTTCGCTTTCGATTCCACCACCCATCAAGGCACCCTGCAGGCGACCGTCAAGCGCGGCACGCTCGGCGTGATTTCTGGAAAGCTGTCGAAGCAATCGCCGAACGCGGTGCAATTCAATACCCCCAGCGCAATCCTCGGCGTACGCGGTACCGAGTTCGTCATCGACGCCGGCGAAGGAGGCGAATGACATGGGCGTCATCCTTGCCTTGCTGGCGTTCGGCGCCATGATCATCGCGCAGTCGGTGCCGCCGGAACGCGTCATCCTCCTGCCCAACCAGGACGGCACGCCGAGCGCCGTGGTGGTCAAAACGGCGAAGGGCGAAACCGTGATCGACACGCCCTACCAGATGGCCGGCATTGGCGGCGGCGGCGCTGTTTCCGCGACGTCCGAGAAAGCGGATTCGGTCAGGGGACGCTACCGCGCGACACTCGCTGCGCTGCCGCCGGCGGCAGTCTCCTTCACGCTCTACTTCGAGACAGGCACCGATGTCCTCGTGCCTGATTCCGTGCCGCTGCTGGAGCGTATCAAGAACGAACTGGCGCAGCACGCCGCTCCCGAAATCATCGTCGTCGGACACACCGACCGCGTCGGCACGCTGGAATTCAACGACGCGCTGTCGATCAAGCGGGCCGAAGCGATGCGGCAGGTTCTCGTGGATACCGGCATCCCGCACGAACGCATTGTCATCGCCGGCCGTGGCGAGCGCGAACCGCTGGTCCCGACCGCCGACGAAGTCGACGAGCCGAAGAACCGCCGCGTCGAAATCCGGGTGCGCTAACCCTTCCACTGCAGGACCATCAGCGTCAGGTCATCCGATGCGTCGGCGCCGCCCACGTGGGCGCGCACGCTTTCCCGCACGGATTCCACAACAACGGAAGGTGTCACACAACCGCGCTGCGCCGTGGCGCGCAGCAGCTCGTCCAGCCGCTCGCTCCCATAGAGAACGCCCTCGGCATCCATCGCCTCGGTAATCCCATCCGTGGTCAGGCACAGGCATTCCCCCGGCTGCATGTGATAGCGCCGCACCGGATACGCGAAATCCTCGATCACGCAGAGCGGCGGGCCGTCGGCATTGGGCAAGTGCTCGATTCGTCCATCCGGAAGCAGCCGGCGCGGTGCGTCGTGCCCGGCATTGCACAGCGTCAGTTCGCCGGTATCCGCGTCGAGGATGCCGGCTACGCCGGTGACGAACAGCATCTCGGGATTTTCGCGGCCCAGCTCCTGGTTGGCGCGGTTGACGATGGCGGCCACGTCGTCCGCCGCGCGCAGCGCGATGCTCTTCGACAGTGCCTTCGCCACCACCATGAACAGGCTTGCCGGCAAGCCCTTGCCCGACACGTCGCCGATCAGGAAAAACAGGCGGCGCCTGTCGAGCATGAAGAAGTCGTAGAGGTCGCCGCTGACATCACGCGCCGGTTCCAGCAGCGCGTCGAGCGCGAAGCGGGTTTCGCCGGGAAAGGCGGTGGCAGCGGAGGGCAGCGTCGCCATCTGGATGCGCCGCGCGGCATCGAGTTCGCCCGCCACCCGCGCCGCCGACTCGCGCGCCACCTGCAGTGCGCGCTCGCTTTGCTGGCGCTCGCGCACTTCCGCCAGCAGCATGCTGCCAAAGAGGCTGAAGAACAGCATCGCCAGTCCGCAAAACAGCGTGACGGCATCGAACAGCAGCCCTGCCGCGGAAAACAGCAAAGCACTCCCGCTGAACAGGGCGAGCGAGATTCCAACGGCAGGCAGTGGGGCCAATCGCGGACCCAGCTTGGGCACCGACCAGATCAGGAGCAGTCCGAAGCCGAGCAGCACCATCAGTTCCACCCATGGCATCCACACCGGACGCTGCAGGAAGCGCCCATCGAAGAAGCTTTCGATGAGCTGCGCATGCACGTCCACGCCCGGCAGGAAATCACCGCGTGCATTGGTCTTGTAATCCATCAGGCCGAGGCCGGTCAGCGCGACGATCACGACTTTATCCTGCAAGGCGGCGGGATCGAGGTTGCCGCGCATGAGGTCGAAGGCGGACAGATAGCGTCCGGGCGCAGGGCGCGAGAAATGCACCCATACCGCACCATTCGGCTGGACCGGCACGTTCAGGTCGCCCACGCCGACGCTGTCGATGCCATGACCGTCGAGCACGACTTCCACCGCCGACGTGCCGGTCGCGACACGCAGCAACTCCAGTGAAAGCGCCGGCAACAACGCATCGCCAATGGCGCCTACCATCGGCACGCGCCGTACGACGCCCTTTTCCAGGTCGGCCGACAACAAAGCCTGCCCCTTGGCCGACGCCTGCAGTGCCGGCAGGCTGGCCAGTGCTTGCGGAAAGCGCCGCACATGCGAAAGCGCATCGCCGCCTTGCGCATGCACCGGCCACAGGCGCAGCGCCCCGGTCGTGCCCGCTGCAGGCACATCGAAGCCGGCGGCCCCGAGTACCACCGGCGCGCGCTGGAGTGCGGTGCCGAGAATGTCGTCATGCGCCGGCAATGTCTTGAGAGAGGCTTTGAGCGTCGCGTGTTCCTGCCCGAGCGTGGCGGCAACGGCTTCCGGTGAACTGGTGTCGTGTTCGGGCATGATGATATCCAGCCCGATGGCTAGCGGCTGCTGTGCCGCGATGCGGTCGATCAGGGCGGCGAGCCGGGTGCGCGGCCAGGGCCATTGGCCGAATTCCTTGAGCGACGCTTCGTCAATGGCGATGATCTGCACCGGCCCCGACAGGCGTTCGCGCGGCATCAGGACTTGCCACGCATCGAACAGCGCGAGGCGCATCGCGGGCAGCGGCCCATTCGGCAACAGGATCAGCAGCAGGGCCATCAGCACGAGCAGCGCCAGGCCGAAGGGCCGGCCCTGCCGCGCACGCAGCCGGAGCAGCGTGCTGGAGATCAGGTCCGGCAGCATGGACGCCGCCCGTCAGAGGTCGATTTCCATGCCATCGTAGGCCGACACGATGTCGAGCGGCGCCTCGCCCGTGATTTCCGCGTAGCGCCGGGTTTCCGCCAGCACCCGGGCGATGCGGGCGTCGTCGTAGATCGGTTCGTGATGAAAGAGGCAGAGCTTGCGCACCCCGGCTGCCTGGCACAGGTCGACGCCGACCACGTTGCTCGAATGTCCCCAGTCGGCCTTGACCGAAATCGAATCGGCCAGCGAGTACATGGCATCGAAGATCACCAGGTCGGCATCGCGGAAGAAGCGGACGAAACTCTCGCGCTCTTCCGGCCGGTCGAGCTTGTGTTCGGAATCGGTGCTGTAGATCAGCGAGCGCCCCTCGTGCTCGAGCCGGTAGCCGTAGGAGTCGCCATGGTGCAGCTGCAGCTTGGCCGTCACGCGCAGGCCGTTGATCGTGATCGGTTCACCAGGCTCCATGATCCTGAATTCGATAGTCGCGCCGAGCTGGGAAAACGACACCGGAAAGCTGATCGGCTCCTGCTGGCGGCGGAAGGCTGTTTCCAGCTCCTTGTGGCAGCCGTAAATGATGATGCGGTTGCCGGGAATGTACGCCGGCGTGAAGAAGGGAAAACCCATGATGTGGTCCCAGTGCAGGTGGGACATGAACACATGGTAGGTCTGCGGTGCGCCTGCGCCGTAGCGTGCCATCATGGCGTTGCCAAAGGGCCGCACGCCGCTGCCCAGGTCGAGGATCACATGCTCCTTGCTGGCGGCTGGATCCCAGACTTCCACTTCCACGCAACTGGAATTGCCGCCGAACGTGCCGCGGACATCGAAGCCGAGCTCATGGTCGACGTAATGCGCGATCTTGTCGGCGTTGTCGAGGTTGCGTCCGATCGCGCCTTCCAGCGCTGCGACCAGCTTGGCGCGGACCTGTCGGCTGTTGAGCGCCACCGGCAGCGAGCCGCGCGCGCCCCAGATGCGTACTTTCATGACGCGCCTCCCTCGGAGGAAAGCGCCGCCAGTGCGGCATCGAGGCTGGGTTGGATGTCGAACAGCAGGTCGAAACGGCTGATCTGGAACACTTCCCGCACCAGCGGCGTGAGTTCGGTCAGGATCATGCGCCCACCCTGGGCCTTGACCTGCTTGGCGGCGATCATGAGGGCGCGCAGGCCAATGCTGCTGATGAAGGTGACGCCGGAGAAATCGAGGATCAGTGCCTTGCCGCCGCGAGTGCAGGCACTCACTTTTGGTTCAAGCCCACGCTGGAAGGATTCGGCATGGGTATGATCGATGCGCCCCTCTGGGCTGAGGATGACGGCGTTGCCTTCCTCGCGGGTGTGGAGTTCCATAATCTGGCCTGCGTTGATGATGCGCTCGGCCAGGACAAATCGCGACAAACTTGTCCTGGATCAGTTTCCATGGATAAGTGTAGCAAATTGCCGGAATAATAATTTCCGATTTTCAAGGCTTTGGGAGGCGCAGTACGAAGCGCGCGCCGCCCAGCGGCGAGTCGTCGACGGCGATGCGGCCGCGATGCAACTGGATCGCCCTGGCCGCAATCGCCAGGCCGAGTCCGAAGCCCCCGGTGGTGCGGTCGCGGCTGCGGTCGAGGCGATGGAAGGCCTCAAATACCTGTTCCCGTTCCTGAAGTGGAATGCCGGGTCCGTCGTCGTCAATCGCGATATCGATCATGCCGTCTGCTTCCGTCGCGCTCAGGACGATCCGCCCGTTTGCATACTTGGCGGCGTTGGACAGGACGTTGCTCACCGCCCGAGCAACCAGCTTGCGATCGCCCGCCAGTTCCCCGAGCGCGTCCGGAATCGCCAGCGTGAACTCCTTGCCCGCCAGCGCGTGCGCCAGCTTGCCCGCGCAGTCGCGCAGCATGTCATCGATGGAAAACGGCGCGGCGCGTAACACCAGCCCCTGGTCCAGCCTTGCCAGGTCCAGCAGCTCGTTGACCAGCGCCTCCAGCTCCTGCACGTCCTCTTCGAGCACGTCGACACGCGTCTCCAGGTCGTCGCGGTCCTTCACACCGCGCAGCAATTCCAGGCCGAAGCCGATACGCGAGATCGGCGTACGCAACTCGTGCGATACCGAATGCAGCAGGTTCTTGTGCGCGCCCAGCAGTTCCTGGATTCGTCCCGCCATCTCGTTCATGCGGGTCGCCAGCGGAAACAGTGCGGACGAGGGACGAGTCGATGCGCGCGTGGTCAATTCTCCCGCGCCGAGTCTGTCAGCTACCCTCGACAGCGCGAGCAATTCCAGCCAGTGCCGTCGCGACCAGATGCCGATCGGCACCAGCACGCATAGCGCGACGATCGCATAGCGGAGCAATTCCATCTCCAGTTCCAGGCCGACGTCGATCGGCAGGCCGCTCACCTGCAGCACTTCCTCGTCGCTGCCGACGTAGCGTTCGCCGGCAAGATCGACACGGCGGTAAAACGCCTTGCCGGCGATGTCGAGCACGAGCGTTCCGCGCGACAGCGCATCGTGCGTCTCCGTGGAAAGCATTGACTTCGCCGCATCGATGGAGATCAGTTCAAGACGCAGGCCCGACACTTCCCGCACCTTGTTCAGCCGCACCAGCCATTCGTCGGCCGGCGCCTGGTCGATGTACTGCTCGAGGAGGAAGATCGGCCCGGAGGCCTGCTTGCGCGCAATGTCTTCCAGCGGATCGCCGAAGGCATAACGGATCGCAAAATAGATCGCGAAGGCCGCGACCGCAATGGCGAACAGGATCAGTGGAACAATCCGGAAGAAAATCCGGTTCATGCGTCCCAGGCGGAGGGGCTGAACAGATAGCCTTCGCCCCACACGGTCTTGATGCGCTCGCCATCGTTATCGTCGAGCTTGCGGCGCAGGCGCGATACGCAGTTGTCGATGCTGCGGTCGAGGCCGTCGAATTCGATGCCGCGCATCTTCAGCAGGATGTCGTTGCGCGACATGACGTGTCCCGCCGATTCCGCCAGCACCAGCAGCAGCTTGAATTCGGTGCTGTTGAGCGACACCGGCCGGCCGCGCCAGGTCACCGTGCGATTCTCGCGCGAGAGCTGGAATGCGCCAAAGACGAGGTCGTCGCTGCGCGTTGCCGGTTGTCCCCGGCGCAGCAGCGCGCGCAGGCGGGCCAGCAGCACGCGCGGCTGCACCGGCTTGTTGATGTAATCGTCCGCGCCCTGCTCCAGGCCGGACACTTCGTCGAAGGTGTCTTCACGCGCCGTCAGGATCAGGATCGGCACATTGCTGATTGCACGCAATTGCCGGCACACCAGCATGCCGTCCAGCCCGGGCAGCATCAGGTCCAGCACGACGATGTCCGGCCGCAGCTCGCGGAAGCGCGGCAAAGCCGCGTCGCCGCGCGAGACGACATCGACGGAAAACTCGTAGCCCGCGAGGTACTCCGCGACCAGCGCGGACAGTTTTTCATCGTCTTCGACGAGCATTAATCGGTACATGGCATTTCTCCCTGCGGGAATTGTATAAGACCGCGCGCTTCCTTGCGGCATGGGGAATCGCGGTGTACAAATTCATGACAAAGTCACGACAGGCGGAGGGGGAATCTGATCGGCACAGAGACTAGGATGCAAAACATGGCGATCGTCTCCATCCCATTTTTGAAGGAAAAACAACAATGAAAGGCAAGCGTCTTTTCCTGGCCGCCCTGTCGGCGTCCGCTGCGCTGCTCCTGGCCGCCTGTGGCGGCGGATCCGGCAGCGCGGGCAGTACCGTTTCCGAAACGTCCGCGCCGATGACCGGCATCCTGCCGCAAGTCGCGACGGGCGTGCCGTTCCAGGTATTCTCGTCCGCACTTTCGCAGACCGCCGTCGATCAGAAGCGCACCGTGGTCGCGCGCGATGCCGACGCCTGGAGCAGCCTGTGGGCCGAGCACGCGGGCGCGGGCCTTGCCAGCAGGCCCGTGCCGCCGGTCGATTTCATGCGCAACATGGTCGCCGGTGTGTACCTCGGCATGGCAGGCGCCTGCGATACGTTGTCGATCGATTCCGTGAAGAAGAAGGAAGGCCCGGCGCGCATCGAGGTCACCTGGCGCCATACGCCTCCGGCGCCCAACACGGTCTGCGTGGCGGCCGTCGTCAACCACGCGGTGCTGATTACCCTGCCGCAATCCACGCTGCCGGTCGAATTCGTGCAGGCGGCGGCACGGCCGGCCGATGAACTGGTGATCCGCACCGGCTGGTCGTTCGGCATGTGTCTCGACAACTGCGAGGGCACGGCGGAAATCCGCCAGGATGGCGCAAGCCTGCGCGTCAGCAGCCGGAAGGACGTGGCGCAACCGCAGTCCGGCACATGGACGCCCGTCACGACGAAGGAATGGGAGGCGCTCGTTGCCTCGTTCCAGACCCTTCCCGACGTCACCGTCGGCTGCCCGGATTGCGCGGACGAAGGGCGCGAATGGATCGAGGTCGAGCACAAGGGCAGCAAGAAGCGCCTCGTTACCAGCTGCGGCGCCGAGGTCGCCGGTGCCAGCGAATTCCAGCAAGGCGTGCGCGCCATTCGCGGCAGGCTGGCGCTCGCGCTCGGGCTGACCACCGTGTGCGATCCCGGCCGTGTCGAATTCGAGCGTGTCACGCCGTCCGTCTTCTCGTCCGACATTACGGACAAACGCTTCGTCGCGGTACGGGATGCGGCAAACTGGAACTCGCTCTGGAGCGAGCATAGCGGAGGACGTGCCGCCCTTCCGGCGATCGACTTTTCCACGCGCATGGTCGCAGGCGTGTTCATGGGACGCGAATCGGTGATGTGCGGCAGCACGTCCATCATCGGCGTCACCCAGCGCAGCAATCCGGCGCGCATTGAAGTCGCCTACCGCGTCCTCGATCCGGGACCGAACGTGATGTGCATCGCCGTCGTCATGAACCAGTACGACCTGGTCACGCTGCCAGCGTCGAACCTGCCGGTCGAATTCGTCAGGGTGCCCTGACAGCGCATGCAGGATGGGCCGGGGTATCCCGGCCGCGCAAGTCCATGAAACACCGCCACCATCTGCCGGCGCGCCTGCTGCTGCTCGTACTGCTGCTCTGCGGGAGCGTTCCTGGAGGAGAGGATGGCCGCAGGGACGCACACGCGAAACGCGCGCAATTCAGGCCCGCCGCCGTCGTGCCCGTGCTGGGGATCCGGGGATGACGCGAATCGTGCGGCGTGCGGGGCGTGCCCGAAGGAAATGCCCCTACAATACCCGGACCGTACTTACCGCCGGAGATTTCAACACGTGCCGCACACCGTCCTGACCCGCCGCTTCAAGATGCCTCGCGCCCTGTTCATGATCGCCGCCGCAGTGCCGCTGGCCACGTTCGCCCAAACCCCCGCCGCGCGCATGATGCCCGACGGCAGCAAGGATATGTACATCGGCCTCGGTGCCGCCAACGCCCCCCGCTACAAAGGCGCCGACGAGCGCGAGACGCGCCCCGCTGCGCTGTTGCAAGTCCAATGGAGCAACGGGTTCTTCGTGTCCGGCCTGAGCATGGGCATGCACCTGACCGAAGAGCCCGGCGTGGAATTCGGACCGCTGCTGGCGATCGAGCCCGGCCGCAGCGCGAACGGCAGGCAGAAGCTGTCCGGCATCGGCGGAATCGACATGGCGGGCGCATCCACTGCGCTCGCGCCGCCCAGCGTGCGCGTGCTGCGGTTCACCGACATCCGGTCGACGCCTGGCGCTGGCGCGTTCTACCACTACTACCTCGACGAGAGCCTGCGACTGACGGGCAACTTCCTCTACGGCATTGGCGAAAGCCATAAGGGCCTGCTGCTCAATCTCGGCGTGCAGAAGTCCTTTGCGCCCGCCACGCACCATCGCCTGTCGCTGTCGGCCAACATGACCTGGGCCAACCGCCGGTATACGCAGGAATGGTTTGGCGTCGACCCCGTCGCGTCGGGCAGCAACGTGAGCTATTCAGCGTCGTCCGGCGTGCGTGACGTGCAGCTCACGCTCAACTGGAACTGGGAACTCAGTAACCTCTGGCTGCTGACCTCGCAGGTCTCCGCAACGCGTCTTATGGGGTCTGCTGCGGACAGTCCGTATGTGGAGCGCCGCAACGGCATGGGTGTGCGCACCGGACTGGCCTACCGTTTCTGACTGCATCCATGACCAACACGCGCCCGTTCCTGCTTGCCTTCCTGCTCCTTCTCGGAGCGGCAGGCGCACACGCGGCCGACGATGCGCAGGACGTGGAATGGCTCAGTTATCGCGATGCCTACCGGCAGATGATCCGCTTTGAAAAATTCGGCAAGCCGAAGCACCTGATCCAGAACCATCTGCAGGTGTCGCCGAAGGACAAGGGGGGGGCCCTGGATGGCGTGCGGCTGGCCTTGTCGGGACCGGCGACGCAACTGAATCTGCCGCTGGATGCTGCCGGGCGCGCGGTCTTTCCGTTCCTGAAATCCGCCTATGACGACAACGCCCGCCTCGTGCTGAATCGCAAGGCGGGGCAGTTCGTGCTGCAGCCGCGCGTCTCCATCGTGCCGCGCGCGGATGGCGCCTACGAGATTGCCGAACTGCGGTCCGCGTGCGAACAGGCGCTCGATTACCTGCGCTACGCCGGCAAGCCGGTGCAGGACAGGAAATGCGCGGGCGTCCGTTTTGCGTTTGCACGGACCGGAGTCGAGCCTGTCGTGAAATTGCGCGGCGCAAGCGCGGCGCTGCCGGTAGAGGATGGCAGCGCGTTCCCCGACGCAGCGGCGGGCGCGTTCCGGATCGTCACCTACCGCTTCGCGGAGGGTACCGACAAGGGCACGCTGCTCACACAGGGCATCCCGGCCGCGATTGCGCCGGAGTTCAGGTAGGCGAACCGCCGAACGCCGCTTTCGAACGCCGCTCGAGCTCGTCCGGCGGCACATCCTCCACATGTGTGGCGATCCACCACTTATGGCCGAAGGGATCCGTGATCATGCCGCCGCGATCCCCGTAGAACTGGTCGGCGACCGGCCGTTCGAGCTTGCCGCCCGCCTTCACCGCGCGGTCGACCAGCGCGTCGACGTCTTCCACGTACAGGTGCAGCATGACAGGCGAACCACCAAACGACTCGGGGCTCTTCGCACCCATTTCGGGGAACTCGTCACTCAGCATGATGGCCGAATTGCCGATGCGGATTTCCGCATGCCCGACCTTGCCGTCCGGGCTCGCGATCCGGAAGGTTTCGTCTGCGCCGAACGCGCGCTTGTAAAAATCCAGCGCCGCCGCGGCATTCCTGATCGTCAGGTAGGGCGTCAACGTGTGGTAGCCCTCGGGGATCGGATTCACCTTGTTTGTCATCACACCCTCCAACGTTACAGTCCACGCAGCATCATGTCCGTATCGATCACACGCACGCGGCCGCGCACCAGTTCTCCTCCTTCCGGAAACCAGCGTTGCGCGACATAGGGCGCGAAGCCGGTTTCCTCGCGGATCGCAAACTGGAAAATCGCATCCCAGTCCGCATCCCGCGGCATCACCCACACCACCTGCCGGCCCGCGTCGGAACGAATGCCCGCATGCCGGAGATTGGAACGTACGCGCTCGGCGCGCGCCTCCCTGCTCTCGGCATAGACACCGTGCTCGTCCGGCAGCGGCAGCACCGCCGGCACCCGCTTCTGTTCCAGCGTCGATGCCGACGTACGGAACTTGGCCCAGGGGCCGATCAGCGAGCTGCACACGAATTGCAACTCGTCGTCGTCAAGCGGTTCGTCGAGGTAATAGCAGGACAGGATGAAGGCCATGTGCGGAAACCGAAGGAGCGATACCGCAGGATAAACCTTCTCCGCCGATTTAAACACTGTTGCGCCTGTGCGTAATGATCGGTGCCAAACTTTGACTCACGAGCCGCCCTTGCCCGGCCGGTTCTTGTCGAGGATGGCGAACAGGATCAGTCCATACGCCAGCAGGCGGATCAGGTAATACGCCGGCGTGCCATCATTGTCCTGGGCAGTTGGCGCCAGGACGAGGCGGTTCACGCCCTCGATGAAGAAAGACAGCGCGAAGAACAGGAAAAACCGGTCGCCGGTGCTGCGCCAGAAGCGGAGGAAGAACAGGCCGGCCACCATGCTTGCCATGGCGATCGCGCCGATCAGCATGTCGTTCATCGGGCTACTCCTCTTCCCACACCAGGCCGTAGAGCAGCGGCAGCAGTGCAATCAGCGCCGTCCACAGGCGCAACGGAATCAGGTCGACTTCCGTGGGAAACACCACACGGTCGAGGATCAGCAGCAGATTGTTGATCGTCATGCCGGCGAAGCACAGGCCGCTCCATAAGAGAAGACGATAGCCGTTGCGCCTGTATCCGCGCAGCAGCAGCACGCTGCACAGCATCGACGTCAGCGCGCAAAGCGCATAGATGAATGGAGCCATTCAGGAATCCTTTCGCCATATGAAGGCATCGGCGAACTGCTGTGCCTTCTTGCCGGTCTTGGAATGAATCAGGTGGGTGACGTCGACCAGGTGCGATGCATAGGCCGCGGCAACCTTGCCGATCATCTCGGCGAGGGAATCGGAAGCCGGAGAGAAGCGGTAGCACTCCGGCCTCTGCGGATCCGCGGCGATGGCACCGGCCTCCTGCAGTTCCGCGAGCAGGGCGGCAGCGGCCTTCTCGGACAGGTACAGCCGTTGCGCAAGGCGCGCGCTGTCCCACGCCTGCTCCGTGTTGTTTCGGAGCAGCAGGATCGCTTCGAGGTAGGGAACCGACGGAATGCTGGTCAGGATGAAGCGTTTGATGTCGTCGGCAATGGGTGAGCCGCCTGCCATGATCGTCGATAGTCTTGCCGTTGATGCTTGATGGAAAGCGCATGATACGCACGCCTCTTCCCGCAGTGTCGGCGGGCAATCCCTGTCTTTGATATTTCTCAATTCGGTCGCTGCTGCACCGCAGCGATTGATCTTTACACGCCGGTCAAAACCAACCTGTTGCCACCTTGTCCAACCGTGACTTAACAGCAAAGGGTTTGAGAGTGGACAACAAGAATCCGCAAGACCGACACCCGCGGCAAGTGAAAGCGCATTCCGGAATGCGCACCGTATCCCGACTCTTGTTGCGCCTCTTCCTGTACACCTTCGTCCTGGCAACCGTCGCACTCGCCGCCGGACTCTACTACGCCACTTCCTACCTGGCGAAGATTGTGCCGCTGACACCCAGCGTGGAGGCCCTGCTGCAGGCACGCGGCGCGCAACCCAGCGTCCTGCTCTCGGCCGACGGCACGTACCTGGCGACATTCAGTCGCGGGCAGCAGGAGCAGGTGTCGCTGGACGCGATCTCGCCGTACGTGATCCGCGCCCTCATTGCCACCGAGGACCATCGTTTCTACGAACACCGCGGCGTCGACCTGACCCGGACGGCGTCGGCGGTATGGCGCACCCTGCAAGGTGATGCACAAGGCGGATCGACCATCACGCAGCAGCTCGTGCGCAACATGTTTCCCGAAGAGATCGGGCGCGCCCGCACCATCGACCGCAAGATCCGCGAGATCGTCACCGCCATCAAGATCGAGAAGGCCTACACCAAGGACCAGATCATCGAGACCTATCTCAACTCGGTCCCCTTCCTGTACAACGTGGTCGGCATCGAAATGGCCGCGCGCACCTACTACGACAAGTCCGCCGCCGACCTCGACGTCCTCGAAAGCGCCACCCTGATCGGGATGCTCAAGGGAACCAGCTACTACAATCCCATCATCAATCCCGAGCGCGCGCGCAAGCGCCGCAACGTTGTCCTCGCGCAGATGGTCAAGCGCGGCATGCTCAATGACGAGGTGTATGCGGTACTGCGCGACCAGCCGCTGCAGGTCACGCTCAACCGCCAGCCCGATCCGCTCGGCAACATCGCGCCACACTTCGCCGCCCACGTGCGCCGGCAACTGATCGAGTGGGCCGATGCCAACGACTACAACCTCTACACCGACGGCCTGACCGTCTACAGCACGCTCGACGATGCCTTGCAGGAAGCGGCCGCGGATGCGGTCGACCGGCAGGCGCAGGTCCTGCAGGACATTGCCGATGTCGAATGGGGAAGGAAAACAGAACGCGTCGCGTCGCACACGCCTGGCGCCTATGCGTCACTGAAAAAGAAGGTCGAGCCGTTCAAGCATTTCTGGAACGAACGGGCCGAGCTGGTCGATATCTTCGTGCGCGAGTCCCCTGAATACAAGCGTGCCGTCGCCGCCGGGCAATCGGCGCGCGCGGCGCTGACGAAGCTGAAGGCAAACAGCGAATTCATGGCACGCCTGCGCGAATACAAGACGCGCCTCGAGGCCGGATTCGTTGCCATGGACCCGACGACCGGTGAGGTCAAGGCCTGGGTCGGCAGCCGTGATTTTCTGCGCGACCAGTTCGACCACGTCGCACAGGCCGAGCGTCAGCCCGGCTCCACCTTCAAGCCCATCGTCTACGGTGCCGCGCTCGAACAGGGCTTCGCGCCGGACCGCATCTATCCCGACGGCCAGGTGGAAATTCGCGCCGCCGATGGCAGCGTCTGGCGTCCGACCGACATGTCCGGCTTCAGCGGCCGCATGATGAGCATGCGCGAAGGCCTGATCTATTCCAAGAACACCATCACCGCGCAGGTGATGCAGGACGTCGGCCTGGAGCACGTCATCAACCTGGCGCGCGCGGTCGGCGTCAACAGCAGCCGTCTCGATCCCGTGCCCTCGCTGTCGCTCGGCACCAGTCCCGTCACCCTGCTGGAAATGGTGTCCGCGTATGCCACCATCGCGAAGGTCGGCGAATACCGCAAACCGGTCTTCATCAGCAAGATCACCGACCGCGACGGCAAGGTGCTGGCCGAGTTCACCGCGGAGCCGCAGCGCGCCATGTCGGAGGAGACTGCCATCGAACTGATCGACATGATGCGCGGCGTTGTCCGGCGCGGCACCGGCACCGAGGTGCGCAACCGCTTCAACATCGCCGCCGACATTGCCGGCAAGACCGGCACCACGCAGAACAATACCGACGGCTGGTTCATCCTCATGCACCCGCGCCTGGTGGCGGGCGCGTGGGTCGGCTTCAACGATTCGCGTGTCACCATGCGCAGCGATTACTGGGGCCAGGGCGGACACAACGCCATCCTGCTGGTGGGCGATTTTTTCCGCGGTACGTTGAAATCGAAGTTGATCGATACCAAGGCCAAGTTCCCGCAACCGAAGCGGCCGCCGCCGCTGATCGTGAAGGCGCCGCCAAGTCATGACGAACTGGAGCCGGTCCCTTCCGGCTACGGCGTCATCACACGCAGCGGCAGCGACACCGCCGTCGTTGTGGGCCCCGACGGGACGCGCACGGTCGAGCGTGGACGGCAGGGATCGCCGGCCGACGAACTCGGCCGTTTCCTCAGTGGTCTTGGCCGCGATCCCGACACCGGAAGCCGGAGCGAAAGCAGCGGCGAATCGGGAACACGCGGCGGCGGATTGTCGAGTGGCGGCGACGCTTTCTCCGAAGTGAATGAATGGCCGGTGCGATGAGATATGTTTGCCTGTGGCAGTTTTTGTCGACCCGGTTCACGAAAAGTCGAAAGGGGTTATACTCGTCCTTGACATCTTTCATCCACCGCATTGCACTGTGAACAAGTCCGCCATTTTCCTGATGCGCAACTGTTCATCCCTGAACGAGGGAGGCCTGCGCGTGGATGCGGCTTTTGGTTCCGCTCGTCCCGCGCACCTGTCCGCTCGACACCTCGCCCGGCTCTCCTAGGCTCGGTGGACGCCTAGGAAAACCTCCGCGGTTTTCTCCGTCCTTCCGAGCCACCCTTCCCACAAACTTCGAATGATGTGTTGGCGCCGTCAACGCGCCTGACACCTTACGTCCGTACTCAGGCCACGCGCTCTGCGCTGTGGCCGCGGGGAGCTATTGCCATGAAAAACGAACGCTTCTTGTCCCAGGAAGATGCGACCATCCTCTGCCGCCTCGCAGAACACTTGCTGAGGATGCGGGATGTCACGTTCAACATCGCCGAGCAGCTGATCGAGTTGATCGGTTCCTCCATTCTCCTGCCGGAGAACGCCGAGCGAAGCGATTACGTTGCGCTGTATTCGGAAGTCACCTTCCGCGAAGTCGGATCCATGCGGCTCGAAACCATCTTTCTTGTCTGCCCGCAGGACACGCAGGACGCGCTTGCCCGCGTGTCGATCCTGTCGCCGATCGCGCTGGCCCTGCTCGGGCGGCCGCTCGGCAGCATCACTGCGGTCACCCTTCCCTTCTTCAAGGTGAGGTATGTCGAGGTCGTCGGCATCCGGCATTCGAACGAAGACCGGCACGCTCGAACCATTGCAGGCGCGAAGCGATATGCATGACGTTCATCTGACGCAAACGGAGACCGCTGTGGACCGAATCAGGAAAATCCTTGTCGCAACCGACTACTCGGAAGATGCGCGCCGTGCCGAAATGCGCGCCGCAATGCTGAGCATCGAGCTCAAGGCGGAGACGCTTGAATTGATGACTGTCGATTGCACGAAAATCGATCTCCGCGCGCCTGCGGCGACCCCGGAAAAGAGCGTTGCGTGTGCCGGCGATTCCGTTGCGCTTCCCGGCTGGCCCGAGGACGGACCGGCGTGCGTGCGTTCGATACGCGCGGGCAGCGCGCCGCAGGCCATCGTCGGCCGCGCGATGGAGAGTCGCGCCGGACTGATCGTCGTCGCGGCGCGCGGAAAGCGTTTCTTCGCCGATCTGTTCAGGCGGCACAACAATGACGAGCTGATCCGTCTGGCGGACCGGCCCGTCCTGCTGGTCTGTTCCGAGCCGAACGATGCGTACAAGCGCGTGCTGGTCGCGATCGATTTTTCGGAAGAATCGAAGGAAGCCGCGCGTGCGGCGCTGGCCGTCGCGCCGTCGGCGCATTTCACGTTCCTTCACGTATTCCGCGTCCCCGACGAAGACATGATGCGGGAGACGGGCGTTTCGCTCGATCGTATCCATGGCTACCGGATACGCGCGCGGGACGCTGCACGGATCAAGCTCAATGCCTTCATCGACAGCCTCGGGCCGAAGAAGCAGCTGATCTCCCGGTCCATCCAGCATGGCGTGCCCGCACCGGTGATCGGCGCCCAGGCAAAGCAGTTGAATGCCGACCTGATCGCGCTGGGGAAGCATGGAAAGCCGCGCTTCGTTGAATTCCTGCTCGGCAGTGTGACGCGTCGGGTCGTCGACCAGGGATGGTGCGACCTGCTCGTCACGACCGCGATGGAACCGGAGGGCATCGACTTGCCGCCTGCCGCATGAACCGCCCGAAGTGCCGGCAGCTTGAAGGAGAGGCGCGCCACGGCCGCAAGCCCGGCGTGCACGGGTTTTTACTTTGAAAGGTGACACATGAAACCAGACATTATCGTGACGACGTCGGACTTCGACAGGCTGGAAGCGTTGATCGATTCCATGCCGCCCATCAGCGCAACCACCACCGAGCTGCTGGAGGAGCTGAAACGGGCAGAGGTCGTGGAGCCGCATGAAATTCCGCGCTCGGTCGTGACCATGCACTCCACGGTGCGCTTCACCATCGGTGAAAACGAAGAGTTTTGCCGCACGCTGGTGTATCCGCGCGAGGTGCGCGATGCGTCGACGATCTCGGTGCTTTCGCCTGTCGGCAGCGCGCTTCTCGGGTTGTCCGCAGGCAGCAGCATCGAGTGGCCGAGCCCGACGGGAGAATCGCTCGTCATTCGCATCCTGGAAGTCCTCCAGCAACCGGAAAGCCGCATCAAAGCGGAGCACTGAGCGCCAGACCGACAGACGGATGAAGATGATGGAACGTATCACGATCAAGGGATCGCCATTCGATATCGGCATGGCGCTTGGCACCTTAGGAAGGCCGGCCGCCGGGTTGATCGCGGCGGCACTCGCGCGCAACGACGATGCCGTCGCAAGCGCACGGGCCGCCGCGGTGTTTCTCCTGGACCGCGTGCAAAGCGACTGTCCCCGTTACTGGGAGGAGCTCCGCGGAATGAGTGCCGGGCTCGGCCTGGATATCCGCGACGTATTTGCCTGGAACTGCTGGCCGGACGTCGCCGCGAACGACGGTACCGCCAGCGGCACCGTCGCGGTCAACCGGCTGGGTTACGGGCTGATTCTGCACAATCTCCGGTTGGGGCCGGCGCTTGCACGGCAATGCAGGATGGTGGACGTCGAACCCGAAGACGAGCCGGGTTTCCTGAGCCTGTACGTACCGGGCCGCCTTCCCGGGCAGACCTTCGCGGCCAACCGTGCCGGGATCGTCCAGGTCGCCACGCACATCGTCGGGGAAAAACAGGGAACGGGCCTGCCAGGCTTCGTTGTCTGCCGCGCGGTGCTCGCCGCGCGCTCGCTGCCGGAAGCGCTCGATATCGTGATGGAATGCGACCGGTTCGGATCGACCCATCATGTACTGGCCTCGTCCGATGAATTCATCATGCTTAACATCACCGCGACACCATCGGGACCGGTGCTGACGCCGATTCCAAACAAGTACTGGCACACGAATCACCGCGTGCAGAAGCGGGTGCCGGAGGGCGCAAGGACATCGTCCCATGAACGGTATGTCGCGTTGGGCGAACTGCTGGACCAGTTGCCGTCCCATCCGACCGAGTACGACATCCTCGCCATGCTGCAGTCGTTGCAAATGCACCGTGCCGATGCGCCTCGGGGCGCCACGGAAATCGTCGCCGCCGAGGGGGAAGTCGGGACCGCGCTGATCAAGATTCTTCCGCGGCGGATTGAGCTGAGAATGGTGCCGCTGGAAGCAGACGGGGAACAGCGCTTTGTCGTTCCCGTTGAATGAGTGAGGGTGAAAGCTGGTGGTCGTGGTTGGCATGTCCGTTACGATGACGCCAACCAATCCCATGCCGTCGCTGCGTCACATGGGATTGGCATGGATCCGGTCAGGCTATTTGAACTGCCACGCCTTTACGTAATTGATCTCGAAGGCGTTGGATTCACCTGTCGGCGTGGAGGCATCGGGTTCGCCGCTGGCACTACCGAACCAGAGGTCGAGTATGGGAAATAACGGGTCTGAAATCCTGACCTGCAGCGAATACACTTCCTTGCCGTCAAAGTAGAAGGTCGTCTTGTCGGGTTCCCATTTCAGGCCATAGCGATGGAACCCGGCAGACAGGTCAGGCGTTGCCACCTTTGAATAGCCGGCCTGGTCTTCCCGGTCGTTCCACACCACGGGCGCGTACATCATGGGAACGGGAACGCCGTCATTACCGGGCGCACCCCATGGCGCGACGCCGCCGGGGTACGCTTCCAGGATATCGATCTCGGGTCGCCGGCCATCCCGATAGCCAAGCAGCCAGAATGCCGGCCATACGCCTTTGCCTTTGGGAAGCTTGGCTTCCATTTCAAAGAATCCATATTGCTGCGAAAAGTGCCCGTCGGTATCGAAAGTACGGTCGAAGAATTCACCGTTCGTCCCGCGTGCGGGCCAGATCTTGAGTACGCCGCCCTTCACCGCGTAATTGGTCACGGCAATATTGGCGTCGGTGCGTTCGGTGTTCCAGACGCTGCGATCAAGGCCGGCGTCGAAGCTGTCGTGAAACGTGAGTGTGTAAGCGTTGGGATCTTGCCCGGAGGGGCCGGTTGATGCGGGAAGCGTGACTGGGGATGGGGAGGAAGGACTGGAAGCTTGAGGCGAGTCGGCGTTTGCGGTGGATGTCGACGCAGGGGGCGCCGCTTGAGGCGGGCTGTCGGTGGTCCCGGATACCACGCCTGTATGCGATAGCGATGATGACGTGTCGGGCGTCAACCCCGAGCCGTCTTCCACCGATGTACCGCCGCATGCAGCAAGTAACCCGGCCACCGCCGCGGACACCGCATACCTGTTGATTCTCGAGTTGCGTTCATTCATTAAAACTTCTCCAATGCAAAAAGAAGTAATTCGATAGACACAACTCCTTATAGTTCCGGAAATAATTCTATGTTTTCCCGCGATTTCTGCGACTTCGCTTCGAAAAAATCGATATGGGACTGATGGCAGAAACTCGTCATGGTGCCTTGCGCACGCCGCCTCGCTGCAGCACACCCTCGATTTCATCCCTCGTCACCGGCCCTTCCTTGCGCCATACCTGTTGACCGGTGCCGTCGTAAAGAAGGGTGGTTGGATAACCCCTCGGGCCAAACTGCTTTGCCACGGCGGCATTAGCTGCGACAACCGGGTAAGTGACGCCCAGTTTTTCGGCGAACTGCTCGACCCGCTTCGGCGCTTGTCCGTCCACGGCCACGCCCAGCACCACCAGGTCGGATCTTGCCTTGCTCAAGGATTCCAGCTCCGGCATCTCCGCCAGGCACGGCGCACACCAGGTCGCCCACAGGTTGACGAGCACCCATTTTCCCGCATGGCCGGACAGGGAATGCGTTCCGCCCTTCGTGTCGGTGAACGAGAAATCCGATGCACCGGCCAGGACCGGTACCGACACCAGCGCGATGATCGCGGCGATTTTCTTCAGCATGGCATGACCTCCATTGGGTACGCGGGAAAGCAGCGCGTCGCGCTGCCTTCCCATCACCGCGTTATTGCCTAGAAGCGGCCGCTCACGCCGACGACCAGCGCCTTGTCCGCCGTCAGCTGGACGCCGTTGACATTGCGGTAGACGGGCTTCTGGAGGAAACCGTACACCTGAACCGCGTCCGAAAGGGCGTAGCTCAATCCCGGACTGAGGGAGACATACCTCGCCCCGCTGTCCGCAGGTTCAGCGGCAGAGCCACTGTCCCGGCGCTTCACCAGGAAATTCAGCTGGATCAATGCACCCAGCCGGTCTGTCACGCTGTGCCGATAGCCTGCGTCCGCACTGAGCTGCCCGCCAGGCTTGAAGTTGTCGTGACTGTTCAATGCATGCTGGTACTGCGCCTGAACAAACCAGGAAGCGCCCGACTGCGGCAGCTTCTGGTGATAGTACGCCCCGATGATGGCATCGGTCGTACCGCTGCCGGGTTGCAGTGACGGCTCCGCGACATCGCCATTTTCGTTGGCGACGGTTGTTTTGCCGGTCGGCAGTTTCAGACCGAAGGTCATGCCCGCGGCACGCGGATGGAGCGGCGTCCCCGTATCCGGCAGCTGATACCGGCCGACCACACGCACGTCACCCAGCTCGGTGAAGTCCCAACGCTCCGGAACCTGCGCGCCGCGGTGATTGTGGATATGGAAGTGGTTGCGGTCGACCACAGGTGCTGTCACCGATATTCCCCACTGGGCGTCGAAGGTATGGGAATACGTCAGCAGCAGGTTGCGGTTCACCGTCTTGACCTCGTCGTGATGCTTGCGGATCTGGCCGACCGCAACGTCATCCGTGCCCGCGCGCGGCTGGTTTTGGGACACGTACTCGTAACGCAGGTCCAGCAGGGAACCGCCTTCCGTGATCGCACTTTCCGATGTCCAGTTGCTGTTAACGGTGCAAAAAGCCGTCCCGCAACTGGCGAGCGCCGTCTGCGGAAGAATGCTGCCCAGGACGCCGCTGCACGCAGCGAGGGCGAATAATTGTGATGCTTTCACTGTTCAACTCCGATGTCTTTCCTGGCCACTCACCCTGAAGCATGAAAATGTGCGGGGAATGGCGGTACCTTGCCAACTGGCAGGGCAATGTATTGATGGGACGAGAAGAGACCGCTTTCCCTGCAGACACAGGGCATTCAGCGATCAAAAACAGCCAGGATCAGGCGGGAGGCGCGCGCGATGGCGGAGTCGCCCATACGAAAAGCGGGTGTGGCGACTGATAGAACAGCGGCGGGAGCAGCGCGACGCTGCTTGCGTCGGGGAGGATAAGGCCACCTGTCGGCACCAGGCCGAACGAGCCGGCGTGCGTCAGGCAGAAAGGACAGTGGTCAAGATGCAGTTCTTTCTTGGCCGGCGCGGAGGAATGGTGTGCGGTGTGGTCTTCGTCCGCGGCCGACAACGTGTGCGGGGTAGCACAGATATCCAGCTGATACGACGGCGGGTTGCACGCTGCAGCCAGCATACGGGACACCGTCGGCGCGAGCGCCGCGAGCAGGACCGCACAGCAGGCGATCCATGCAGAAAGATGTCTGATTCGTATGTTCATTCGTACAACAAGGTTTTCCGGTTTGGGTGCCGCACGCTTGATGGCAAGGGCGCACTCTACAGCCTGAAGAATAAACCGGGGCGGCCATTAAAAAACTTGATATGTCTTAACTTTGCGTCGGCTTGCGATTTTATCTCTATTCCCTTCCGGCTGAATGCGGAAAGGGGGTGGCGATCGCTGTTCATCGCCGTTGCCGACATCCCGGTCGCTTCACGAATTGTTCTGGCCCAGCACCTTGATGAGGGAAGACGTATCGACCGGTTTGACTAAATGATGGTCGAATCCAGCAGCCGCAGAGGCCCGCCGGTCCTTTTCATGTCCATATCCGGTCACGGCAATCAACACCACATTTGCCATTTCAGGCAGGCGCCTTATCTTTTGCGCGAGTTCGTTGCCATCCATGCCCGGCAGCCCGACATCGACCAGGCATACATCCGGCTTCTCAATACGTGCGCGTTCCAGCGCGAGTCGGGGGTCATGTTCAACCATGACCTCGTGCCCTGACGCTTCCAGGAGCATGGCGAGCATGGTCGCGGCATCGATATTGTCATCGACAACGAGCAGTCGCTTTCCATTCGCTGTCGCGGTCTTGCCATCGTCGCGCGTTTGCGGGTCCTGCTGCGCTGCCGACAAGACACGTGGGAGGGTCACGGTGAATTCGCTGCCCTGCCCGCTTCCCCTGCTGTACGCCTCCACGCTGCCGTGGTGTAACTCGCACAAGCTTTTGACCAATGCGAGCCCCAAACCCAAACCGCCTTGCGTTCGGTCCGATGTTCGTTCGGCCTGCGCAAAAAGCTCGAATGCCTGCGTCGTCATTTGTGCAGACATTCCGATGCCGTTGTCGACGACGCGTAACTCCACATCATTGTCCTTGACCGCCATCTTGAGCGCGATATTTCCGCCTTCCGGCGTATATTTCGCTGCGTTGTTGAGGAGATTGGTCAGGACTTGCACCAGGCGCTTCTGATCTCCCGATACATAGGCCGTCTCGGGCGGCAGGTGTACGGAAAAGTAGTGGCGCCGCGACTCCATCAGAGGTCTGACTTGTTCGACTGCGTCGGATACGATCTGCCTGGCGTCCAGGTCGGTCTTGTCCAGGGCGACCAAACCGCGGGTCACACGCGATACATCGAGCAAATCGTCGACCAGACCCGTCATATGTTTGACCTGGCGCGAAATAATGGCGCTGGTTTTCTTCACGTGTTCTTCGTTGATTTGTCCGATTGCCATCAAATCGGCCGCAGCGCTGATGGGAGCCAATGGATTGCGGAGTTCATGCGCCAGCATGGCCAGGAATTCATCTTTGCGCCGGTCGGCTTCGATCAGCCGTTCTGCTTTCTCTCGCAGTGCATTGGCAACCGCGTTGCGATCGATCAGGTCCGCCGCCTGGCGAGCGATAATGTCGAGGAGCCGGAGGTCGCGTTCGGATGGCTGGTGAGGGCGCTTCCAATGGGTGGAGATCATTCCGAGAAGCTTCCCGCTCCGCGAGAGCAGTGGCGTAGACTGCGCAGCACGGACGCCCCCAGCCCGGAACGCCGCGAGGTCGTCACTGCCGGCTGCGTAGTCCCAGGCTTCGAAATCGGACACAATAAAACGCTCCTTCAGGTGGAGCGCCATGCCGCAGGAAGTCGGTCTTAGCGCCGGCACCCAGTCCCAAAACGCCAAGGCCTCGTCATCGAACCCATGGTGCACAATGATTTCAAGGGCATTTCGGTCAGGATCGAGACGCTGGATGGTCGCAAAGTCTGAACGCATCACCAACGCCGCAGCGTCTACCAGTTTTTGGTAAAAATCACTCACGACACCTTCGTTGACCAGGGCTGCGCTGACACTGTGCAAAAGCTGCGCGTCGGCAAGCTCCGCTTCCAGTTGACGCTGACTTTCATCGCGCATGTGCAGGACAGCCTCTAGCTCACGCTTTTGTTCTTCGACGGTGGCAAGGGCACTGCGTAGTTCATTGGTCCGCGTTGCGACGCGCTGTTCCAATTCAAAATTCGCCTTGTGCAAATCTTGCTTGGCCAGCTTGATCGCCGCATTTTCAATCATTTGCCAGTCGCCCTGGCGTCGAGCCACAGCAAATTCATGATTGTGGACGACGTCCAGAAGATCCCTGCTACTGGTCATGCCCAGGTGATAGCTGCACAAACCGAGAATACGGCGCCCGGCAAACGTCTCGGTCACGCGCGCTTCATATTGCTCGAATGCACGCCACTCCTCCTGTGACTTGATGAACGTAACGTTTCCGGTAACACGCAAGCCGTTGAAACCCTCGGCAAGTGCTTGTTGTTCGGCATCTATCCACGCCTGGAGAACGGAATCGCCGTCCGTCTTGCCGATGTTCGAATACCACTCCGTGTAATCAACGATCTGCAGCTGTCCACTGCTCGCATACTGCGACAGATCCGGCATCTGCTTCTCGAGTGCGGCTGCAGCCGCAACGGCGTCGAGCGGCTCCGACGTTACCCACAAGCACTTCTCGTTATTGACGAGTCCGGTCAAAAAAAACGGAACGAGCGTGTCGATCAAGTCTTCGCGCGTTTCATAGAGATGGCAAAAATGCGCGCCCCAATGCAGCTCGCCACAACACGTGATTCCACTAGGGGTCTGAGTTGAACGTGCACGATTTGCGACGTGCTTTACATCGTCAACTTTCATGTCATCCTCGAACGCTCTGGTCTGTTTAATTATCGGTAGATCTTACTGTAATCAGAAAAATGACGTTCTGCGTCAGAACGTGCCCTGAGATGCAGTGCACTCCGGAAGCTGTTGAAAGGAACTAAACACGGCCTGAATCACTCCACTTAGCATCAAGCATGCCGGGGCGGGGGTTGAATGAAAACGTTCGTCGTCACTGATCAGAAGCATGAGTGGTTCGAGATGCCGGAGGCTGCCGTTCTGACGGCGCGCCGCTACCTCACCGAACCGGAGAGCGGTCACGCGGGGACTGTGCGGGTGCTTAACCTGTGCCGCACCGGCCGCTACCAGGGGCGCGGGTACTACGTGTCGCTCCTCGCCGAGGCCCGCGGCCAACGCCCCGTCGCCGATGTAAAAACCATCGAGAATCTCCGATCCGAGTCCTTCATACAGGCGCTGGCGGCCGAGTTGCAACCGCTGGTGCAGGAGACGCTGCATCACAACGACAGCGATCGCTTTCAACTGTATGTTTACTTCGGAAAGCATCCAAGTCACCAGGCTCTCGCCGAGCAGCTCTTCGCGCGGGTGCGTGCGCCGTTGCTGCGCGTGCTGTTTGTCCATGCGGAGGGAAGCTGGCGTCTCGATGCCCTGCACGCCATCGGCCTTGCCGATATTCCGCAGCAGGACCGCGCGCTCCTGCTCGACGCGGTCCGGTCGTTCATTAGCGACAGCCCGGCCCCCAAGCGTCGCGGCGACGAAACGGGTCGGCCGCGACTGGCCATCCTCTGGGATCCCAACGAACCACACAAGCCTTCCAACGAGGAAGCGCTGCAGCGGTTCTTGAAGGCAGCGCCACTCGTCGGACTGGATGCGGAACTCATCGGTCCCGATGCGCTGGAGCGCCTCGACGAATTTGACGCCCTCTTCAACCGCGCAAGCCCAGGCGAAGCCGTCATCTACGAATTCCTGCGCAGGGCTGAGTCGCTTGGCATGCCGGTGGTGGATGATCCGGAGTCCGTCCTCAAGTGCGGGAACAAGGTATTCATGCAGGAGTTGCTGGACCGCCATCGCATCGCCACGCCACGCACGCTGATCGTACATCGCGGCAACGTGGACGACATCATTCCGACGCTAGGATTGCCGTGTGTCCTCAAGCTGCCGGACAGCGGTTTCGGGCTAGACGTCGTGAAAATCGAATCCGAGGACAATCTGCGCAAGGAAACGGAGCGCTTCTTTAGCCAATCGGAACTCCTGATCGCGCAGGAATGGCTGCCGAGCGACTTTGACTGGCGCGTCGGCGTTTACGATCGGCGGCCGCTCTTCGCCGCCAAGTATTTCATGGCGCCAGGCCATTGGAAGATCATCAAACTGGAGGGTGAGGAAGAGCCGGTCGAAGGCAAGACCGAAGCAACGACGATCGGCGAGGTACCCGAGCAGGTGATCAGCACGGCTGTACGCGCCGCCAACCTGATCGGGCGCGGCCTGTACGGTGCCGATCTCAAGCAGGTCGGGGACCGCGTCTACCTGATCGAGGTTAATATCAATCCGAACATCGACGCGGGCAACGAGGACCAGGTGTTGGGCGAGGGGCTCTACCGCGAAATCCTGGGTGTGTTTGCGCGTCGTATTGCGGAAACCAAGGGCGGCACGATTCAACCTCGGACGCCGTGACTGCATCATGGATTTTGTCGTCAAGAGCGAAAGCCTCGAAAAGCAGCGCACGGGCTGCATTGTGGTCGGCGTGTACGAGGGTGGCAGACTTTCGCCCTCGGCGATGGCGCTCGATACCGCATCGGGCCATGCCATCAATGCGGCCCTGAGCCGCGGCGACCTTGACGGCGAACTCGGCATGACGCTACTGCTCCCCGGGATTCCGAACGTCGCCGCCGAGCGTGTGCTTCTCGTCGGCCTGGGTCCCGAAGACGAACTCGTCGAGAGCAGCTATCACACGGCGCTTTGCGCCGCGACCAGGGCGCTGAGCACGACTGGCGCCGGCGAGGCGACGCTGTGCATCAACGAGCTCCCTGTGAATGGCCGCGACGCCGCATGGAAGATCGAGCAGGCAGTGCTTGCCGTCACGGACACCCTGTACCGCTTCGACAAGCTCAAGAGCGCGCCGCCGAAGCAGAAGCGCGCAGTCACGACCGTTGTCTTTCACGTCGCGGATCGCCCGACGGTTGCTGCAGCCGGGGCGGTGATCGATCAGGCCGAGTCCATCGCGGCTGGCATCACGCTCGCCAGGGATCTCGGCAACCTGCCCGGCAATGTGTGCACCCCAAGCTATCTGGCCGATCAAGCGCGAGAGCTCGGCAGCGTACACGGCTTCGAGGTGACGATCCTCGACCAGGCAGAAATCGAGAAGCTCGGCATGAACGCCATCCTCGCCGTCGGGAAGGGCAGCCGCCAGCCGCCAACACTCATCGTCATGGCGTACCACGGCGGCGCCTCCGACGCGCAGCCGGTCGTGCTCGTCGGAAAGGGCATCACGTTCGATACGGGCGGCATCAACGTCAAGTCCGCGTCCGAGATGGACGAGATGAAGTTCGACATGTGCGGCGCGGCGAGCGTGTTTGGCGCCCTGCGCGCGGCCGCGCTGATGAAGCTGCCGCTCAACGTGGTCGGCATCATTCCGGCTGCGGAAAACATGCCCGATGGTAATGCCACCAGGCCGGGCGACGTTGTGACGACGATGTCCGGCCAGACGGTGGAAATCCTCGATACCGATTCGGAGGGCCGCCTTGTTCTTGCCGATGCGCTCACCTACGCCGAGCGGTACACGCCCGCGGTACTCGTCGATGTCGCCACGCTCACAGGCGCCGTCGTGACCGCGCTCGGCGAGATTGCTTCCGGCGTATTCTCCAACGACGATGCGCTCGTGCGCGAGGTGCTCGCAGCCGGCGACCGCGCCTGGGATCGCGCCTGGCACCTGCCGCTGTGGCACGAGTATCAGGACATGTTCAAGTCGGATATCGCGGACTTCGCGAACGTCGGGCCGCGTGGCGACTGCGCAATCACTGCGGCGTGCTTCCTTTCGCGGTTTACCGGGCGCTATCCGTGGGTACACCTCGACATTGCGGGAACGGCATCGATGACCGGAGAGGGCAAGGGCGCGACAGGCAGGCCGGTGGCGCTTCTGGCGCATTTCCTCGCGGGCCGCTCCCGGCAATCACCTCGAAGCTAGACGGGCGAACGAACCGGCTCCCGGCACGCGACCATCGCCTTCCGCACAATCGAGCTTGCTCTCCACGACGTTGGCCACGGCACTGTGCATCGGTAGACGAGCGTCCTGGCAGGCCTACGTGACATCAGGAGAACAAGCATGAACGGGTTTCAACTGACTTTTTTTACCGAGCAAAGCCGCCGCCATGCGGGCAAGCATCTGGTTGACTGGCTCGTCCATTTGACGGAAGAACTGAACCTGCCGGGCGTTACGGTGATCCCCGCCAGTGAAGGCATGGGTCATCATCACCGGGTTCACTCGGCGCGCTTCTTCGAACTTGCCGACCAGCCTGTCTCTGTCGTCATGGTCGTTTCAGCTGAAGAGGCGGACAGGTTGTTTGAACGTCTTCGGAAGGAGAACGTGCGATTGTTCTACACCAAGACACACATTGAGTTTGGAATGCTCGGCGAGTGAGGGCCAGGCTGCGTTTTCAAGTCACGCGGGCTGGGCGTGCTTCCGGAGCGGGCAAGCACATGACCGACGGCGCGGACTGCGCCGCCGGCGTTCCCTCAAGCCGATGCTATCGGCCCATCCTGTCGCCGATGACACCACCGACGGCGGCGCCGCCGACCGTGCCAAGCGCGCTGCCGCCGGTGAGAACCGAGCCGCTCACCGCGCCGATACCGGCTCCAATCACGGTGTTCGCATCGCGCTTGGACATGCCGCTGCAAGCGCCCAAGCCGAGCACGATCGCCACGGCGAGCGCAACGGATGACCATCGTTTGGTCGTCTTCATGTTCTTTTCTCCTTGCCTGGGTTGGCACACACACCGTTTCGTGCGTCGCGGCCCTTTCACTTCAGCCGCATGTCATTCTTGACGGACACGACGCCGCGCACGCCTTGCGCGTTGGCGACTGCCTTGTCCACCATGGCTCTGGAGCTGACGAAACCACTCAACTGGACCACGCCCTTGAACGTCTCGACGTTGATCTCGCTCGATTTGAGCGCCGGGTCGTTGAAGATGGCGGCCTTCACTTTGGTCGTGATCACCGAGTCATCGATGTATTCCCCGACGCTTTCCTGCTTGGACGTCGAGGCACAGCCGGTGAACGCAAAGGCTGCTGCGGCGAGAACGATGGCAATGCGATTTTTTGCTTTCATGAGTTTTCCTCCTCGTCGTTCGATTTCGTCAATCCATGTTCGCCCTGTGGGCGAACCCCATCGCGTCGCGGCTCGGCAGGGCCGGGCGCGCGTCGATGTAGAGTCTACGGGTCGTTGTTGATGCGATGTTGCTATCGGCTGACCGGGCGGTCATGAGCGTCCGGCATCGTGTGCAGCGCAAGGACCCGCTTCCGGCCGCGGGCAGTATTTGGCCTGCGGTCCGGCAGTTCAGGTCAGGATTGCAAATTGAATCGCTGACTGCGTCTTGATAGGGTCATGCACCGGGGGCAAGGCCCCGAAATGCACGGGTCCACATACCCTAAGTGTAGATGGATAGAATGGATTTGCTGTAAGCAAGGGTAACGAGTTGTAAATCGCGCGGCGGGCATATGCAACCTCCTCAGTACTCCGACAGGGGAGGGCCGTAGGCTGGTGCGACCAGGATAGAAAGCGCGGTCGAAACCCTGACACTGCATTTCAGCAGATGCCGTCTCTTCCAAAAGGCTTATTGCACACTGGACATTTTCTACTGTAGGATCAGCCGCTGCACCTAGGCCCGTTCTTATGCATTCAACTACTGAATCTCGCCCTAAGATTCTGATTGTCGATGACAACCTTCAAAACCGGAGGTTGCTCGAAGCGCTGCTGCGCGCAGAGGGTTATATCACGGAGACCGCAGAAAACGGCATGGAAGCAATGAAAGCCGTTGCCCGCCATGCCCCCGAACTCGTTCTGCTAGACATCAATATGCCGGGAATGGACGGCTATGAAGTCGCCCGGTCTTTAAAGGGGGCCAGTGAGACCGTCGATATCCCGATCATCATGATCACTGCGGACTTGGATCATGGCGCTCGGCTGGCTGCGCTCGATGTCGGCGTGGAGGATTTTCTGACGAAACCGTTCGACCGGATCGAACTCGGCCTGCGAGTACGCAACCTGTTGCGATTGAAGGCTGCGCTACAGGAATCACGCCGTCGTTTGAGCCAACTGCTCATTCACCGCGAGCGAGCCAAGGAAGAGGAGCGCAAGAGCATCGCGCTGGAGGTGCACGACGCTCTGGGCCAGAATCTGCTGGCACTGCGAATGGACATTACGCGCCTGCACGAGTGGGCTAAAGAGCATGAGCCGCGGATCCATGGAGAAGCGAAAACGATGCTTGAGAATGTGGATGCTTCGCTTCATTCAGTCAAATCGATTATCAACAACCTTCGGCCTTTCCAGCTCGAACTCGGACTGCATGCCGCAGTCGAGTGGCAATTGAAAGCGTTCGAAAGGACTACCCCAGTGACGTGCCAGCTGGAGATCCGACCAGGAGCATCGGACAACGGTCTTGACGACGGTCAGGTGCTGCTCCTGTTCCGCATTCTGCAGGAATCGCTCAGCAACATTGCCCGCCATGCCAATGCGTCGCGAGTCGACGTTGAAATGGCCGTGGAAAATGAGACGTACGTTATGCGTATAAGGGATAACGGCGTGGGATTCCAGAAGAACACCGTTAAGTCGAATAGCTTCGGCATTCTGGGGATGGCGGAGCGTGTAGGTGCGCTGAAAGGCGTGTTTACGATCGATCCCGGGGAAAGCGTAGGGACGGTTGTAACAGTATCGATTCCCGTCTCGTAGTCGCATATAGCGGCCACGCGTACCATCTTCACATTCGACGATCGTCGCCTGTCTGCCGTAGACGCGTCGGCCCCGTACTGTCCACGGCATCCAGGCACTTCACGGCATTAACCCTACCAGCGCATCAACATAGATAGCCAGTACCTCGCTCCTGACCTATAGTGGGGATAGCTATTCGTAACACCAATCAAAAACAAATGCCTCGCCGCTCGAGCCTAAAAGCCAAATGAGTCGTTAAGTCCCTCGGGAGACAGCACGAATGGTTAATCTGTGCAAGCAGAACGGCACACGCGCGAAGTACGCGATGATGCGGATGATGTTGGCGCAAGAGAGAATGCTGCTGACAATGAACTCCTCCGAGGAATGGGAGCGTGCGTATAAATGGGCAGCGGCATGGGGTGTCGCTGCTCGGATAGCACGTTCATGCTCCCATGCGCGGGCCTGTCCCTACCATACCGATACCTGCCCAAAGCAACTTGAGGAACTAGAGTCTTCCCAGTCGCCCCGCCCGTAAAAACAGTTCAATCGCTTGTCTGCCGACTTACCGCCTCTTTGGCCGATGATTGCCTGCTGCGGGCCGAACCCGGAAACTCCGCAGACAAAAGCGAGTGGCAAGTACGCGCCCTTCTCCGGACGTCGCACAGCACGACTTGGCCAGCACCACCGCCCACCGCAGTCTTTGCCTCACTCCGCAAGGGCATCACATGCGCGGAGAGTACGATCAGCATCCGTGATGCCGACAACAGCCGGGACCCTCTTCAGCGCACAGCCGACGACGCAAGGACATGGGCTCCCGCGCGCCGCATCGTCCAGAGGCCGAATCGCTTTTTCCAGGAAGCGTTGCTCGCAACCGCGTCGGCCAGCACATGCACGACGTAGCCGCGCCGTCGTGCGTCAAGGACGGTCGCGCGGACGCAGCCCTCGGCAAACACGCCCATCACGTACACATCGCTGATGCTTTCCGCGCGCAGGTAGCGGTCGAGTTCCGGATTCGTGAATGCGCTCGCGCTGGCCTTCTCGATCACCTTGACCGGCCCTGTGCTGCGAATACGCGCATCCAGTTCGGCGCCTTGCGTGCCGGCCACCGCGGCGCCACGGCGAAAGAAATTGCCGATGCGGTCGGCTTCGGGAAAGCGGTTGACGACCATGACCGGCAGCGCGTCCTTGAGCATTGCCTTGCCGAGTATGGCATTTGCCGTATCGATGATCGGGGCAACGCTGTCCGACTCGACCGGCATGCGGCCCCCAGGGGCGCCGAGGAAGTCGTGCTGAAGGTCCATCAGCAGGATGGCACTGCGTGTCATGGGCTTTTTCCTTCGGATGTGAACGATGCAAAATCATATCCCGCGTCGCAGGGAGGGGGAAGCGTCCCGCACCCGGCGATCAGCGCAGGACGCCTCCGGTATTCGCCGCAATCAATCTGCCCAGGGTCATCAGCGCCTCTTCCGTCTTCGTCGTCCACGGATGCCCGTAGTTGATGCGCAGGCAGTTGCCAAACCTGCGGTGCGCCGAAAACATCGGACCCGGCGCGACGCTGATGCCGAGCGCCAGCGCCTGGCGATGGATCTCCAGTGCATCCACTTTCTCCGGCAGCTCGATCCACAGGAAGTATCCGCCGCTCGGGCGGGTCGACCGCGTGCCGCGCGGGAAGTGGCGCACCACGGCCTGCATCATCGCGCTTTGCTGCACGGACAGCGCGTGGCGCAGTTGCCGCAAGTGCTTGTCGTAGCCGCCCTTGGCGAGATAATCCGCGATGGCCGCCTGTGCCGGCGCCGATGCCGACAGCGTGGTCGTCAGTTTGAGGCGTGCGACATCCTTCGCATAACGGCCGGGCACGGCCCAGCCTATGCGATATCCGGGCGCGAGGCACTTCGAAAACGACGAGCAATGCATCACCAGCCCTTTCGTGTCGAAGAACTTGGCCGGTGCCGGGCGCTTGCTGCCGAAATACAGCTCGCCGTACACATCGTCTTCGATCAGCGGGATGTCGTGCTTCGCCAGCAATTCGACCAGCGCCTGCTTCTTGCCATCCGGCATGGTGCCGCCGAGCGGATTCTGGAAATTGGTCATCATCCAGCAGGCCTTGGGCTTGTGCCGCTCCAGCGTGCTGGCAAGCGCATCGAGGTCGACGCCATCGCGCGGATGGGTGGGGACCTCGATGGCGTTCAGGCCGAAACGCTCGAGTGCCTGCAATGCGGCGTAGAACGTCGGCGATTCGATGACGACGCAATCTCCCGGCCGCGTCACGGCCTGCAGGGAGAGGTTGAGGGCTTCGAGCGCGCCGTTGGTAATGACGATGTCGTCCGGATGGACGTGCATGCCGTCGGCCAGGTAACGCAGCGCGATCTGGCGGCGCAGGGCAGCGTTGCCGGGTGTGAGGTCATCCACGGTGCTCCACGGGTCCATGTCCTGCACGCTGGACGACATGGATTTCGCCAGCCTCGCCAGCGGAAAGAGGAGCGGGCTCGGGAAGGCGGAGCCGAGGGGAACGACGTCGCGGGTCTTCACCGATTCGAGCACGTCGAACACCAGTTCGCTGACGTCGACCGGCGCCGACTCGCCGGAGGGGCGCGACGACAGGTCGGCCTCCGGCGGAAGCGCCTTGGCACCGCCGATCACATAGTAGCCGGAGCGGTCGCGGGCGCGGATCAATCCCCGTGCTTCGAGCAGGTAGTACGCCTCGAACACCGTCGATGCGCTTACACCCCGGCTGGTGCTCGCCTGCCTGACGGAAGGCAGGCGGTCGCCAGGCTTCAGCACGCCGGTGCGGATCGACTGGGCGATTTCTTCGGCAAGGGATTCGTAGCGTTTCATTCCGGAGCAGGGGACCAGGTCGGCCGCTCCGTCCAGGCGCATCACGGAACGACCATGTTCACGATTGTAAGCAATATCGCGATGAAGATCGCGGTGCCGATCAGTCCGCCGATGATCACGTAGACCGGATTCAGCCCGCCGACGTCCTCGTCGAAGTCCCGCTTGCGGCGCAGTCCGATGAAGGACCACGCGATGGCGACCATCGTCCCCATGAACGATCGTGTCTTCCTTGCTTCGTTATTTGCCATGACCGGCTCCTTTCATCGGGGAACAAAGAACATTGCTTTTTCCTGCACGCGCTGGCCGGTATCACCGGTTGCTTCCAGCGTGAGGCGAATGGTGTTGGCACCCGCCTGGCCCTTGCCATGCGGGATGCGTATCGTGACGGGAATGGCGCGCGACTCCGTGCCGCGCATTGCGATCTCACCCGGGGTGGCGAGGGAAATGCCTTCGATGCCGGAGACCGACAGGCGATAGCGGTGCGGTTGCTCATCGGTGTTCATGACCTGCAGCCGGTACACGTTCTCGATCATCCCGTCTTCCACTTCCCTCGCCATGGTGCCCCGGTCGCGGATCACGTCCATCTTCAGCGGGTTGCGATTGAGCAGTGCGGTCCAGAACGCGACGATGACCAGCAGGAGCAGCGTCGAGTAGATGAGGACGCGCGGACGGAGCACGCGCTGTGCGATCTCGCTGGCGGCGAGCTTGTGACGCAGCGCGTTGTCCGTGGTGAAGCGGATCAGGCCGCGCGGTGCGCCGATCTTGTCCATCACCGAGTCGCAGGCATCGACGCAGGCGGCGCAGCCGATGCAGTCGTACTGCAGGCCGTTGCGGATGTCGATGCCGGTGGGGCAGACCTGGACGCACAGCGAGCAATCGATGCAGCTGCCGCTGGCCTGCCCTTTTGCCTGGGCCATGCGCGGCTCGCCGCGCTGCCTGTCGTAGCTGACGATGAGGCTATCGGCGTCGAACATCGCGCTCTGGAAGCGGGCGTACGGGCACATGTAGCGGCACACCTGCTCGCGCAGCCATCCGGCATTGCCGTAGGTCGCCAAACCATAGAACAGCACCCAGAACGATTCCCAGGGCCCGAGCGACAGTGTGGTGGTCGCCGCGCCCAGCGCCTGGATGGGCGTGAAGTAGCCCACGAACGTGAATCCCGTCCACAGCGCGAACGCGATCCATGTGCCGTGCTTGGCGGCCTTCCGGGCAATCTTCTCCAGGTTCCAGGGCTGCCGGTCGAGGCGGATGCGCGCGCTGCGCTCGCCTTCGATCTTGCGCTCGAACCACATGAAGATTTCGGTGTACACGGTTTGCGGGCAGGAGAAGCCGCACCACACGCGTCCGGCGATGGCCGTGAACAGGAAGAGCGAGAACGCCGCGATGATGAGCAGGACGGCGAGATAGATGAGGTCCTGCGGCCACAGGACGATGCCGAACAGGTAGAACTTGCGCGCGGCGAGATCAAACAGCACCGCCTGCCGGCCGTTCCACGACAGCCATGGCAAGCCGTAGAAGACGAGCTGTGTCAGCCACACGCACACCCAGCGCCAATTGGCATACCAGCCCTTGGCCTCGCGCACGTAAATGTGGGTGCGCGGGGCATACATTCTGATCACGGAAACGGATTGCGGTGCCTGGCTCATGGGACGCTCGATAGGGACTTTAAGCCCTGATTGTCGCGTTTTGCAGGCAGGGAAAACAGATTCAGTACAGCGAAAAAAGACCGTATCAGATCAGTCTTTGGAGAGGTCGCCGGGAATCAGCGAGTAGACCGCGGCTGCCAGCGGGGCGCCACGTACGAACAGGCGATTGCGCGCGACGCATTCGAAGGTGGCGCCCAGTTTCTCCGCCACGGCACGACTGGGGCGATTGTTTTCCGCGGCAACGATTTCGAGCCGGGTCAGGCGCAGTGTGTCGAATCCGTATTGGGCGATGGCACGGGCGGCGCGCGTTGCAATTCCTTGCCGCTGCATGCCTTCGCGCACCCAGTAGCCGACGTTGCCGGTATTGTGCACATGGTCGATCTGGTTGATCGCCACGCCGCCGAGCAGTGTCGCGCAATCTTCCATGAAGACGCCGACATCATAGGAAAATCCCATGTTCAGCCGCACGGCGCATTGTCCGATCCACGTACGCGCTTCCTTCGCCCCGTAATCGGCGTGGCACCAGGGCAGCCAGGGTCCGACCGTGGCAACCGATTCGCGCACGGCGGCCGCGAATGTTTCCGCATCGTTGACGCGGAAGGGGCGGATACAGAGACCGTCGGCAATGAGGGGATGCATGGCGATGATCGGCGAATGGTGGTGGTCGGAGCATAGCACCCCCGCAGTCGGCGGGCCAGATTGCCCGCGGTGTTCGCCCGTGGCAAGATGCATGCACCCGTTTGAACGCAGGATGCAATGGATACGCTGACCAGCATGAAAGTCTTCGCGGCCGTGGTGGAAACCGGCAGTTTCGCGGCGGCATCCGATCGCCTCGACATGTCGCGCGCGATGACGTCGAAGTACGTCGCCCACCTTGAGGAGCATCTTGGCACGCGCCTGCTCCAGCGCACCACGCGCAAGCTGACGCTCACCGAGTCCGGCTCCACCTATTACGAGCGCTGCGTGCAGATCCTGGCCGATATCAGCGAAGCCGAGGAAGGCGCCCTGCACCTGACCGAAGCGCCGCGCGGCACCCTGCGCCTGACCGTGCCGGTGTCATTCGGCATCCTGCACATGGGACCGGTGATTTCCGCCTACATGAAGCAGTACCCGGACGTGAAGGTCGACATCCTCGTCACCGACCGCCGCGTCGACCTGCTGGAAGAAGGGCTGGACATGGCGATCCGCATCGGGTCGCTGTCCGAGTCTGGGCTGGTGGCGAAGAAATTCGCGTCCGACCGCGTCGTGATCTGCGGCTCGCCCGAGTACCTGCAGAAGCACGGCACGCCGAAGACGCCGGCCGAGCTGGCGCAGCACAACTGCCTCACCTACAGCTATGCGGCCACGGGGGATGAATGGAAGATGGAAGGCCCCGACGGACAGCATACGGTGAAGGTCTCCGGCAGCCTGCGCGCGACCAACGGCGACCTGGTGAAGCTGGCGGCGCTCGGCGGGGTCGGCCTGATGCGCCAGCCCCTGTTCATCTGCGGCGAGGACTTGCGCGCCGGCCGGCTGGTCGAGGTGCTGCCGGAATACCGCTCCTACGAGATGGGCATCTACGCGGTCTACCCCAGCCGCAAGCACCTGTCGGCGAAGGTGCGCACCTTCGTGGATTTCATCGCGGGCGCCTTCAACCTGAAGAGCGACTGGTAATCAGTAGCCGCCCGATTCCTGCATTGTCTTTACCGCGAGGCCTACCGTGGTCAGCACCGGCACGGCCGTCAGCACGGCGGCGGTAATCCAGGAGCCGGCACCGCCCTGGCGATTGCGCAGGCGGTCGATGCCGGCAACCAGCGGATCAGCGAACAGGCCAGCGACGAGCAGTGCGACATACACCGGCGAAAATCCCGCGTACACATAAGCATTCAACAGCAGCACGCCAAGCAGCAGCACGGCAGTGCCGGTCGCCGCCGCGGAAAAGGCGACGCGGACGCGCGGCAAGTTGAACAGCAGGCAGGCTGCAAGCGCCGCCGCGAGCGCCCCGCTCGACTGACCGAGCGCCGCGCTGGAGTCGAGCATCAGCGCCAGTCCCGCACCGCCCGCGACAATGGCCAGCAAGGGCGCGGATGTCGGACGGTTTTCTCCAGACTTCGCGAGGAAGGACCAGGCGATGGTGATCAGCAATGCCGCGCTTCCCGCGACGACAACCGCCTTCGTCGGGCCGAGGCTTGCCAACGCCGGCCAGACCACCAGCGTCACGGTCACCAGTGCAATCACCAGACGCGAGAGCAACCGGGTTGCCGCTTGCGGTGCGTTCTCGGCCGCCAGGCTGCCGACAATGCCGAAGATGGCGATATAGGGCAGCCAGTCCAGCGCCGTCTTCGGCACCGCCGACCATTGTGCATGGAAGGCCGCGAAGTACGCCGCGACGAATCCGCCCGCAAGCGCGATGGCGGGAACGAGCGCCTGCAGCGGCATGCGGCGCAGCGCGAACAGTAGCGCAAGCGCGATGCCGAAAGGCACGAGGGCGCTTTGCAGGATCAGGGGGATGACGAAGGACGGGTCGGGCATGGTGGGCTCCTTGGGGGAGATCGGCCGAGGGTAATGCCTCACGTGCAATTGCATGCGGGCGGTTTATATTTGGCCCCGTCATTCCCGCCTTCGCGGGAATAACGGGGACACAGGGGAGGCGTTAGTGCAGAAAGGCGCCCGCATCCGAGCGCCTGTTCCACCTTACTGCTTGACTGCCTCGATATTGATCCGCAGTTCCACCTCATCCGTCGCTGCCTTGCCCAGGCCATAGGTCATGCCGAAGTCGCTGCGCTTGATGGTCGAGGTTGCCACGTAGCCGGCACGGGTTTCACCCTTCATGCCCGGGCCGGTGCCGATGTACTTCAGCTTGAAGGTGACCGGCTTGGTCACGCCGTGCAGGTTCAGGTTGCCGGTGACCGTGCCTTCGCCGGTCGCGTTCAGGTTCACGCCGGTGGAGGTGAAGTTCATCGTCGGGAACTGCACGGCGTTGAAGAAATCCGGGCTCTTCAGGTGCTTGTCGAGACCGTCATGCTTGGTATCGACGCTGTCGGTCTTGATGTCGACCTTGATCTTGCTCGCGTCCGGCGCGCCGACGACGAGGTCGCCGGAGATGTCGTTGAAGCGGCCCATGAAACGGCTGATGCCGCTCATGTGGCCTACTTCGAAGTAGGCGACCGAGTGCGCGGCGTCGATCTTGTAGTTGCCGGCCGGTGCGTTGGCGAACGCGGCGGAGGACAGGATGAGGCCGGCGGCGGCCAGGGAGCGGATCAGGGTCTTGTTCATGGCTGGGTTTCCTTCAAAAAATTAGCGGGATGCCTGGTTGATGAGTTGGCGAAAACGGCGGAAGCCGGCTTCGATGCTTGCGAGTTCATCGCGGTCGACGCCTTCGAACGCCTGTTGCAGGTGGGCGAAATGCTTTTCTGCAACCCGTTCGAAGGTCGCCCTGCCTTCGTCCGTCAAATTCACAAGATGCGACCGGCGGTCTTCCTGCGAGGTGACGCGGTGCGCCAGCCCGTTCAGTTCAAGCCGGTCGATGATGCCGGTGAGGCTGCCTTTGGTGATGCCGGTCTGTTCGCTCAGCGCCTTGCAGGAGAGCGTCGTCGCGGCGGCCAGCGCGGACAGCACCGAGAACTGCGCCGGCGTCAGCCCCTGCTTGCGCAAGTGCCGCGAAGCGAATTGCTCGAACGCATGCCAGGCCTGCGTCATTTCGCCTGCCGTGGCGGGCAGGTGCAGGGAGGTGCAGAAATTCGCGTCTAGGAGGTTCATCGCTTCGTACCGGAACAGTTCGTGTTAGGACGGTATCCATTCTATTTTTCGAAATTCCGAAGATAAACAACCTTGCAGGAATGAGACTGTTTCTCGATTGTTGACAATGCCGGAAGGGATGCCGGTGTCCAAGCCACTATCAATGCTTGGGAAACAGTGATGTTCCCGAGCGCGTCTTTATTCCGATCGCGCACGCGCGTTACAGTACGGTTCAATCTCGGAAAACCCTTTCATGAAGCAGCAACTCCGCGCCCTCACCCTGATGCTTGCCGGTCTGGCAATGCTTGGGCCTTTTTGCATCGATACCTATCTACCGTCTTTTGCGGCCATTTCCCGTGATTTCGGGGTGCCGCCGGTCTATGTGCAGCAGACGCTGTCGGCCTACCTGCTCTGCTTTGCGGGAATGATGCTGTTTCACGGCACCCTGTCGGATTCTTTCGGCCGGCGGCCGGTGATCATCGTTTCGCTGGTGATGTTTACCGCGGCCTCGATCGGTGCCGCGTTTGCGACCGATATCGGGATGCTGATCCTGTTCCGTGCCTTGCAGGGATTGTCCGCGGGCGCGGGGACGGTGGTGGGCCGCGCCATGATTCGCGACCGTTTGTCGGGCCCCGAGGCGCAGAAAATGCTGTCGGACGTCACCATCGTTTTTGCCGTGGCGCCGGCCATTGCGCCCATACTCGGCGGTTGGTTGCAGCTCTGGTTCGGCTGGCGTTCGGTGTTTGCCTTTCTCGCCATTGTCGGGTTGCTGCTCGGCCTCGTGTGCTGGCGCGCGCTGCCGGAAAGCTTGCCGGCCTGCCAGCGACAGGCTTTCCATACCAGGCAGATTCTCGGCAACTACTGGACAGCCTTGCGGCATCCGCAATTCCTGTTGCTTGCCTTTGCCATGGCGTTCGCATCGATCGGCTTCTTCGTCTATATCGCGTCCGCGCCGCATTTCGTCCCGCAGGTGCTCGGCCTGCCCGCCACGTCGTACGGCTGGCTGTTCATTCCTCTGGTCGGCGGCATGGTGTCAGGCGCGACGGTTGCCGGCCGGTTGGCGCACCGTTGCGAACCCGTGCAACTGATGCGTGCCGGCTATGGCTTGATGGCTGTCGCGGCGCTCGTCAACCTCGGCTACAACCTGCTGTTGCCTGCGACAGTTCCATGGGCGGTGATGCCGCTCTTCCTGTACACCTTCGGTGTCTCGCTGGCGTCGCCAAGTACGATGGTGATGACGCTCAATGTGTTTCCCGAGATGCGCGGCTTGGCGGCTTCGCTGCAAGCCTTTGTGCAGATGCTGCTGTTTTCGATTGTCGCGGCGGTTGTCGCGCCGCTGGTCGGCGCCAGCGGGCTGAAGCTGTCCCTGTTCCTGGCGGCATGCATCGGCAGCAGCGTCATATGTCTTGCCGTCCTGTCCCGCCAATGGCGGAGCGCCGCGCTCGAGGCTTGATCTGCGTCATTGGACGCAGGAGCTTGACTGCACTCTAACAAGCTCGATCAACCTCGATGGAGTTTCAACCATGGAAATCGATATCGGCATTTCCGAGCAGGAGCGCCGCGGAATCGTCGACGGCCTGTCGCGTCTGCTCGCCGACACCTACACGCTGTACCTGAAGACGCACAATTTCCACTGGAACGTGAAAGGCCCGATGTTCCAGACCCTGCACCTGATGTTCGAGACGCAATACACGGAACTGGCGGCGGCGGTCGACGTGATCGCCGAGCGCATTCGCGCACTGGGCAGCCCGGCGCCAGGCACGTATTCCATGTTTTCGGCGCTGACAGGGATCAAGGAGCCGGACGGTGTGCCGGCGGCCGAGGAAATGATCCGGCAGCTCGTGCAGGACCAGGAAACGGTGGTAAAGACGGCACGCGCGATGTTCAAGGCGGTCGATAACGCCGGCGACGAGCCAACGGCCGATTTGCTGACCCAGCGCATGCAGGTGCATGAAAAGACCGCGTGGATGCTGCGGTCACTGCTTGAAAAGTAAGCGCCTGCTTATGATCGAACTCTCACGGGCTGAAGTTCGGGGTGCTCAAAGCGTTCGCGGATGCGACTCCAGAGGCGGTCGTGCAACGGCATGACGATCACATTGCAGATCGGCTCCAGCACGGCTGCCAATCCGCCGAACGCCATGGAGCCGGTCACCACGTACATCGTCGCGAAAGCCACGCCCATGTGGACGAGGATCTGGCTGGTAGTCTTGGCGGCGGTGACCATGGCGGGCTCCTTGTTTGATTCGTTGATGGTTCAAATGGTAATGAGTCGCATTTGATAGATCCAATTGAATAAAACAAGAAATTGGATAGTCGCGTCCTATTGGATCAGAACTTGTAGCTGACGCCGATTCGCAGGACCGGGTAGACGCGGAATTTGCGTACTTCCCGTGCCAGCGCTTCGTTCTCACGCGCGATGTCACTGGCGAATTGGTTGCAGACGGCGGCACCGGCGGAGCAGCCGTTGGCGGTGAGCGAGGTCTTCGGCGAACCCTGGAACAGTACGCCGATATCGGTCGAGAAAGACCAGCCCTTCTCATCCTTCAGGTTGCGGCCCCAGCCGATGCCGAGGTAGGGCGCGAACTTGTTGAAGTCGACCTTGCCCGACACATTGCCGACGGCCGCAGCATTGTAGGTATTGCCTTGGATGGAATAGGAGCCGGCAGCATCCGGTCGCCCATGTACGTCGATGCGGTTGCCGTTGTACGCCACACCGCCGGTGATGCGGAAGGAACTGCCCTTTTCCGGGTACCAGTCGATCAGCGCGTCGTAAGTATTGGCCTTCAGGTCGAGGTCATACTGCATATCGCGGGTGCTGCCCTTGTAGCTGTAGCCGAGGTAACCAAGGCCGACGCGGGCGTTCACGCTGGGGGAAATCGGGAAGGTGGCGTGCGCGCCGACACCGGTGGTACCGACGCTCCCGGTGATGCCGATCTCCGACTGCGATTGGGCACATACGGAGGCGGTCAGTCCGGCGAGGGCGATGGCTGCGAGCGTTCTCTTCACTATGGGATTCCTGTCGGTTGCGGTATTTCGGTGCATGCATATTTCGACAACGCAAAATTGCCTGCAGTCAGGGCGTTCTGACTGCGAGGCTTTTGCCCGGTTCCACTATTTTTCCGACGCAACGCAAATTTCGAGTCTCTTGCGGGAAACGTTTTTCACAGGCAACGTAAACGTTTAATCCCGGTCAACAAGGATGGCAGTTTTCGCCATGCTTGCAGGGGGCAAGCTGTTATCGTGCAGGCGATACCGTTGAACGAATTTCCACATGAAAACCAGCCACGTCCATGCTTCCGATGTCCGCGCCGTAGCGCGCCTTGTCACGGACGCCACGCTCGAACTGACTGACCTTGTCGAAGGCGTGCACGCCGGCATCGTGCGCGCGCCACGCGACCGCCTGCGGGGCATTTCCGGTTTCGTCTACCGTACCGTACGCGGGGTCACGCGCACGGCGGGATTGACCGCTGACACTGTCCTCGGACAGCTCGTCCCGCTGTTTGGCACGCGCCATTCCTCGCCCGCGCGGGAAGCCATTCTCTCCGCGGTCAACGGCGTCGTCGGCGACTACCTGACATCCACCGGCAATCCGCTGGCGATCTCCATGCAATTCCGCGTCAATGGAAAACCGCTCACGCCCGCCGCGCTGCCTGACGCAAGCCGCAAGCTTGTGGTCCTGGTGCATGGACTGTGCATGAACGACCTGCAGTGGCGGCGCGACGGACACAATCACGGCACGGCACTTGCGCATGATCTCGGCTATACGCCCGTCTACCTGCACTACAACAGCGGGCAGCATATTTCGGATAACGGCCGCCTGTTCGCGGCGCGTCTCGAATCGCTGCTGGCGCGATGGCCGGTGCCGGTGGACGAGCTGGTCATTGTCGGACACAGCATGGGCGGGCTGGTGACGCGCAGCGCCTGTCATTACGGAAAAGAGGCGGGACATGCGTGGCCAGCGCGACTGCGCAAGCTGGTTTTCCTCGGCACGCCGCATCACGGCGCACCATTGGAACGCGTGGGGAACTGGCTGGAAACCGTACTGAAGGCGATGCCCTATGCCGCACCGTTTGCACGCCTGGGCATGCTCAGGAGCGCAGGCATCACCGACCTGCGGCATGGGAATGTCCTGGAAGAGGATTGGGAAGGCAGGGACCGCTTCCAGCGCGGCGCGGACAAGCGGAAACCGCTGTCCCTGCCGGAGGACGTCGCCTGTTATGCCATCGCCGGCAAGCTGTCACGGCTCACAGGCGATGGACTGGTGACGGTGCAAAGCGCACTAGGCCAGCATGGGGAAGCGTCGCGCACGCTCTGCTTCCCGGACGATCACCAGTGGATCGCGGAAGGCGTCGGTCATCTCGACTTGCTCAGCGACGCCTCGGTGTACGAGCGTATCGGGAATTGGCTCGCCGATCGTCAGAACGCCGCGACCACCTTCAACGCGCGCGCCACGTCTTCCTGACCAACGTTGAGGTGCGTGACCCAGCGGATGCGCTTGGCGCTGCCATACACACCGCTCGTCACCTTCACCCCTTGCGCGGCAAGATGCTGCAGGAAGGCGTCCGCGACGGATTCGTCGACATCGATGAACAGGATATTCGTCTGCACCGGATGGACCGTCACCTTGCCCTCCAGTTTTGGATGCGTCGCGCAGGTACGCGCCAGCCCTTCGGCGAGCGCACGCGCGTTCGCGTGGTCCTCGGCGAGGCGGCGCACATGGTGCTCGAGCGCATGCAGGCCCGCGGCGGCGAGTACGCCCGCCTGACGCATGCCCCCGCCGAGCATCTTGCGCACGCGCCGCGCCTGCTGGATGAATTCCTTCGAGCCGAGCAGCACCGAGCCGACAGGCGCCCCTAGTCCCTTGGACAGGCAGAGCGATACCGAGTCGTAGCCATTGCAGATCTCCCGCGCCTTTGACACGGGATCGCTGCCGTCCTGTTCCGCCAGTGCGACGGCGGCATTGAACAGGCGCGCGCCGTCGATGTGCGCCCGGAGCCCGCGGCGCTTCGCCAGTGCGCTCACTTCCTGCATGTACGCCAGCGGCAGTACCTTGCCGCCGGTCGTGTTCTCCATCGCCACCAGCCGCGTCTTCGCGAAGTGCGGATCGTCGGGCTTGATCGCCGCCTCGATGGCGGCCAGGGGAATCGTGCCGTCCGGCAGATGGTCCAACGGCTGCGGCTGGATTGAACCCAGCACGGCCATGCCGCCGGCTTCCCAGCGGTAGGTGTGCCATTGCTGGCCGACGATCGCCTCGTCGCCGCGCTGGCAGTGGGTCATCAGCGCGATCAGGTTGGTCTGCGTGCCGCTCGGCGCGAACAGTCCGGCCTCGAAGCCGAGCATCGCGGCTGCCGTTTCCTGAAGGCGGATCACGGTCGGATCGTCGCCGAATACATCATCGCCCAGCGGCGCGTCCATCATCGCCTGCTTCATTGCCGCGGTCGGCTGGGTCACGGTATCGCTGCGGAAATCGCTCATTGTCACTCTCGGAAAAACAGAATCGGACGGACATTATCGGTGTTTTGCACAAGCCGCGTTTTGCCCGTGCTTCGTTGCGCTGCAACAAGCAATACGCTTGTTCTCGCCCGGCTTCTGTTATCATTTCACCAAGTGCGTCCAGATTTGGCGCGCACACTTTTCTCTACAGGTGTCCACAACCATGGATATGGCACTTACGGCTGAGATTCCCCAAGGCGGCACACGCCGCTTCGTGCTCGAAATGCTCGGGTTCACCGACGCGGAGAAAAACCTTCTCTCCTCGACTTTCCGCCTCACGGGACGACGCCCGTTTGCCTACGCGGAAGCCGACAATGCGGCGGAGCGCACCGACATCTACCTCGTCAACGCGGACAACCCACACGGCCTCGCAGAGCTCAAGACCCGTTCGCCGAATGTGCACGCCCCCGCCGTCTTCATCGGCCGTCGCGGCACCGTCGCCGAATGGCCGGTCGTCGAAAAACCGATCCATTGGATGCGCCTCTTCGAGCAGCTCGACAACCAGATGTCGAGCGCCCTGCACGAGCGCGCGCAACGCCAGGCCACCGGATGGGACGGCCGCACGCGCCGCCGCGCCGCCGACCGCAACCTGCCGCCACCGGCGCCGGCCGTGGAAGCCCGCACCAACGAATCCGTGCTGGTGGTCGACGACAGCGCCACCGTGCGCGCCTTCATGCGCAACAAGCTTGCCCCCTTCCGCTTCGACGTCGACTTCGCCGAGACCGGCGAAATGGCGATCGACATGGCGCAGGCCAAGAACTACACCTGCATCTTCCTCGACATCCTGATGCCCGGCATGGACGGCTACCAGGTCTGCAAGCGCATCAAGTCCAGCCCCGCCACCAAGGGCGCCGCCGTCGTCATGCTGAGCAGCAAATCCTCCGCCTTCGACAAGTTCCGCGGCTCCTGGGCCGGTTGCGACGCCTACCTCGGAAAGCCGGTACCCGAGGATGAACTGCTGGCCACTATCGCCCGCTTCCTGCCGAGCGCGCGCCGCGTGGCGCAATCCGTCCTCGCGCGCGCAAGCTGATGGACATCCTGCTCGCAGGCGCCACGGGTCTGGTGGGCGGCCTGTGCCTGCAGCGGCTTCTCGCCGATCCCGTTTTCACCCGCGTGGTTGTCCTCGCACGCCGTCCGGTCGACACCAGTCATCCCAAGCTTGAGCAGCATGTCGTCGACTTCGCGCGGCTGGACGAGGCGCGTGCACTGTTCAAAGTCGACAAGATGATTTGCGCGCTAGGCACCACGATCAAGCAGGCCGGAAGCCAGGAACGTTTCCGCGAGGTCGACCACGACTATCCGCTGCAGCTCGCATGCCTGGGGCGCGAACAGGGCGCACGTCATTTACTGCTGGTCAGCGCGCTCGGCGCGAATGTAAAGTCCGGCGTGTTCTACAACCGCGTCAAGGGCGAGGTGGAAACGGACGTGCGCGCGCTCGAATGGCCGCAGCTCACGATCATGCGTCCATCGCTGCTGCTCGGCGAGCGGCAGGCGTTCCGTTTCGGGGAAGAAATGGGAAAGCGCCTCGCATTCCTCGTGCCCGGCAGATACAAGCCGGTGCAAGCGGACGACGTGGCGAAGGTGCTGGTGGAAGCCGCCCGGCGGGATGCGCCGGGCGTGGAGATCATTGAATCGGACGAGATTCGCCGGCGCGCGGCTTAGTCCGCAAGATTCGCGAACAGCGGCGTGCTGAGGTAACGCTCGCCGAACGACGGAATGATGGTGACGATCAGCTTGCCCTTGTTCTCCGGACGTCGTGCAATCTGCGTCGCCGCCCACAGCGCAGCGCCCGACGAAATCCCGACCAGCAGCCCTTCTTCGCGCGCCGCGCGGCGCGCAAAGTCGAACGCATCGTCATTCTTCACACGCACCACTTCGTCGTAGATCTTCGTGTTCAGGATATCCGGCACGAAGCCGGCGCCGATGCCCTGAATCGGGTGCGGGCCCTTCTGGCCGCCGGACAGCACCGGCGAGGCATCCGGTTCCACTGCGACGACCTGGAAGCCGGGTTTGCGCGCCTTGATGACTTCGCCCACGCCGGTGATCGTGCCGCCGGTGCCGATGCCGGCTACCAGGATGTCGATCTTGCCGTCGGTGTCGCGCCAGATTTCCTCGGCCGTCGTGTTGCGATGCACTTCCGGGTTGGCCGGGTTCTTGAACTGCTGGGGCATGAAGTAACGCGGGTCGGACGCGACCATTTCTTCCGCCTTCTTGATCGCGCCGCCCATGCCTTCCGGGCCGGGCGTGAGGATCAGTTCGGCGCCGTAGGCGCGCAGCAGCATGCGGCGTTCCTTGCTCATGGTTTCCGGCATGGTGAGCACGCACTTGTAGCCGCGTGCCGCGCAGACCATCGCGAGGGCGATGCCGGTATTGCCGCTGGTCGGTTCGACGATGATGGTGTCCGGCTTGATCATCCCGGCCTTCTCGGCGGCATCGATCATGGCGACGCCGATACGATCCTTCACGCTGTGCGCGGGATTGTAGAACTCCAGCTTGGCGACCACGTCCGCGCCGGCGTCGGCTGACAGCTTGCGGATGCGGACCAGCGGGGTGTTGCCGATCAGTTGGGTGACATCGTTGACGATCTTCATTGCGTTTTTCTCCTGTTATTTTTAACCGTGCAATTCTGCGATGCGGCGATCGCGCTCAAGCTGGATGGTATGCGCCGCCTTGCCTTCCGAAACACCGAGAGACTGTAGCACGAAGGCGGAAAGCTGCAAGCCGGCCTCCAGCGTTTCCGGAATAACGTAGGAGGCGCCGGCCTGCTTGAGCGCCTGCGCGTGCTTCTCATCGCGGGAGCGGGCAAACAGCGGGACATGGGGATATTCGCGCCGGATCGCCTTCACCGCGTGCAGAGCGGAGCCCGGATGATCCATGGTGAGCACGATCGCCGCTGCCTTCTCGGCATGCACCTTGCGCAGCAGTTCGAGCCGCGCCGCATCGCCGAAATACACCGGCAATCCAGCGGCATGCAGCTTGCCCACCACGCGCGAGTTGGTTTCGAAGGCGATGTACGGCACGTTCTGTTCCGACACCATCTGGGCGACGAGCTGGCCGACGCGGCCGAAGCCGGCGATGATCACATGGCCCGTTTCCTTGTCCACCACCGCCTTGTCGAGCTCGCCCGCCTGTTGCGTATGCTCGCTGTCCCACCAGTCGCCGAATGCGTGGCCGGCCTTGGCGACCAGCGGCGTGGCAAACAGGCTTAAGCTGACCACCAGCATGATGAACTGGCCGATCTCCTTCGGCATCAGGTTGGCGGTCAATGCAAAGCCGACCACGATGAAGGTGAACTCGCCGCCCTGTCCGAGCAGCGTGCCGCCCTCGATCGCCCGGCCCCAGTTGAAGCCGCCGATGCGCAGGATCACGCTCGTCACCAGCGTCTTGATGAGGAACAGGCCAATCACCGACAGCGGCAGCCAGAGCGGCGACTTCACCACTTCGCGCACATCGATCGCCATGCCGACCGACATGAAGAACAGGCCCATGAGCAAGCCCTTGAAGGGCTCGATCGTGACTTCCACCTCGTGCTTGAATTCCGTTTCCGCCAGCAGCAGGCCGGCTAGGAAGGCGCCCAGCGCCAGCGACAGGCCGGCCAGTTCAGTCAGGGCGGCGATGCCGAGCGTGGACAGCAGCGTGAGCGCCATGAACACATCCGGCTGGCGCTGCTGCGTAAAGGAGTGGAACAGCGGCCGGATCACGCGGCGGCCGAGCAGGTAGATCAGCGCGATGGCGGCGACCGACTTGAGCAGCGCCACACCGACGAGGCCGAACATGCCTTCGCTGGTGCCGCTGGCCAGCACGCCCATCAGGATCAGCAGTGGCACCACGGCCAGGTCCTGCAGCATCAGGATGGAAAAGCCCGCCTGGCCGAGCGGCGTGCCGAGCGTGCGGCGCTCCGTCATCAGCTGCATCACCACCGCCGTGGAGGACAGCGACAGCACCGAGCCAAGGATGGCAGCCACTTCCAGGCTGTTGCCGAAGGCATAAGCGATGACGCCGATAATCGCCGCGCTGATATAGACCTGCGCGGCGCCCGCGCCGAACACCCATTTGCGCAATGCCCACAAGCGCTCCGCCGACAGCTCCAGGCCGATCATGAACATGAGGAAGAGCACGCCGAGCTCGGCCAGCACTTCCACGCCTTCCAGGCGCGGGAAGGTGAACCACTCCAGCCAGGGATAGGTGTCGGCGAGCAGGCCCAGCCCGAACGGTCCGATCAGCGTTCCCGCGGCGAGAAAGCCGAGGATCTGGTTGATGCGCCAGCGCTGCAGCAGCGGGATGAGGATGCCCGTCAGGGCGAGAAACAGGATGGTTTCCCGCAAATAGGGTAGGGACTGGTGTGCTTCCACGTTGAAAAATCCTGATGACGAAGGGCGCGGACAGGGCAAAACCTGCCGTCCGCGCAGCCCTGCAAGTGTGTCACAGAAAGTGGAGCGGGTGGTATGACTTGGAATGCCTAGCGGCGTCTTTTCTTCCAGTTGTAATCCGGCGACGGATCGGCGACGCCGGGATGGCCGACCGAATCCGGATTTTCCGCGCACATGGTGACGAAGCACACACCCTCGCCTTCGCGTTGCCGTTTGCGCAAGGCTTCCATGAACTGCATTGCGGCGCTCATGTCGGTCGAGGGGAAGTCACGGCTTTTCGCCTCGGCGCTGCCGTCGTCGACTTCGGTCCAGTACACCATGTACATTCGGTCCTCCGTTCAGCGGGCCTGGGCGGTAATTTCGTAGGAACGCAGGCGCGCCGCATGGTCGTGGATCATCGTGTTGACGATCAGTTCATCGGCCTGCGTCTCCTCGGCGAAGGCTTGCAGCTGCCGCCTGACCGTCTCTGGATCACCGACGATGGAAGCGCGCAGGGTCGCTTCGACGGACGCCTGCTCCATCGGCGACCAGCGGCCATCCATGCTGTCGACGGGCGGCGGCATCTTGCCCGGTACGCCGCGTATCAGGTTGACATGCATCTGCTGGTGGGTGGTGAGCAGCCGCCGCGCTTCCTGCTCCGTGTCGGCGGCCACGATGTTGAGGCCGACCATGGCGTAGGGCTTGTCGAGCACGCCGGACGGCTGGAAGCACTGCCGGTACAGATGGAGCGCGGCCTGCATGTAGGCGGGCGAGAACTGCCCGGCAAAGGCGAAAGGCAGGCCGAGGTGCCCCGCGAGCTGGGCGCTGAAGTCGCTGGAGCCGAGCAGCCAGATCGGCACGTCCAGGCCCTCGCCCGGTACCGCCCGCACGCGCGGCCCGTCGCCGCGCGGCTTGAAGTAGGCGCGGAGTTCGGCGAGCTGCTGCGGGAATTCATCGGCCTCGCTGTGCAGCGAGCGGCGCAAGGCGCGCGCGGTCAGCTGGTTCGAACCAGGCGCGCGTCCTAGTCCGAGGTCGATGCGTCCGGGATAGAGGGATTCGAGCGTGCCGAACTGTTCGGCAATGACCAGCGGCGCATGGTTGGGCAGCATGATGCCGCCAGCGCCGACGCGAATGGTGGAGGTGCCGCCGGCGACGTGGCCGATGACGACCGCGGTCGCCGCGCTGGCGATGCCCGGCATGCCGTGGTGTTCGGCCAGCCAGTAGCGATGGTAGCCCCAGCGTTCGGCATGCTGCGCGAGGTCGAGCGTGCGGCGGAATGCATCAGCCGCCGAATCGCCTTCGCGGATCGGCGAGAGGTCGAGGATGCTGAGGGGAATGTCCTTGAATGGCTTCATCGTAGATGTCATTCTAGGTAAGACCGCAGTTTTCTGCTGTCATTCACTCAAAAAGCGACCAGTCCCTTCTGCCAGAGATATCTGCCGAGCATTACCGCGCAGACGGAAACGATCATCGGCCGGATCAGCTTCGTGCCGCCGCGCACCATCGCGTGCGAGCCGCCCCATGCGCCGATCACCTGCCCGAGGATCATCGCGCCGCCTGCGGTCCATACCACTTTGCCGCCGAGGATGAACACGGTGAGCGAAGCGATGTTGCTGGCGAAATTGAGCACCTTGGCATTGGCCGTGGCAGTGATCAGGTTCTGGCCGCGCAGCGCGACACCGGCGAGGGAGAAGAACGAGCCGGTGCCCGGTCCGAACATGCCGTCGTAGAACCCGATCCCCGGTACCACCATGCCCTGGTAGGCGCTGCGGTTCAGGCGCGGCTTCTTCTCCACTGCGCCGGCGTTCGGCGCCAGCAGGAAGTACAGTCCGATGCTGACCAGCACAATGGGGATCAGGACATCGAGGGTTTTGGCATTGACGAATTGCACGAGGAAGGTGCCGATGGCCGAGCCAATGAGCGAGGCAAGGAACAACGTGCGCACATCAGGCACTTTCACCAGCCCGCGCCGGATCACCATCATCGATGCGGTGAAGGAGCCGGAACAGGCCTGGAGCTTGTTGGTGGCGAGCGCCTGGATGGGCGGCACCTGCGCCAGCAGCAGCACGGGAATGGTGATCAGCCCGCCACCGCCGGCGATGGCATCCACAAAACCGGCAATCGCCGCGGCGCCGAACAGCATCGCGAGGACTTCCGGCGACAGCACGAAATCCATTGTTTTCCTTGGGAGAGAATCGAGTGATGGATGCTAGCGGATTGGCGTGCGGCAATCCAATGCCGAATGTGCATGAGGGACGACGCGAGCGTGCGGGATATTACCTTCGTCCATCACTTCAGTTTCCGCGTCATCCCTGCGAAGGCGGGGACGACATGGCCCGCATGTCATGCCAGAAAAGCATGCGCCCGCAAACTTATGCCTTCTTCTCCCGAATCCGGATCAGCCCCTCCTGCGCCAGCGTCGCCACCAGCTCTCCCTTCTGGTTGTACACATGTGCAAAGCACAACCCGCGCCCGCCCGACGCATTCGGGCTCTCCATCGCAAACAGCAGCCACTCGTCCATGCGGAACGGCCGGTGGAACCAGATCGTGTGGTCGAGGCTGGCGATCTGCAGGCGGCGGTCGCCCATGAAGATGCCGTGCGGCTGCAGCGCGGTCCAGAGCAGTCCGTAATCGGACACGTAGGCGAACAACGCCTCATGCGTGAGCGTGTCGTCAGGCAGCGCCATCGGCGCGCGCGTCCATACCTGCTTGCTGGGCTTGCCGTTGTGGCCGCTGTAGATGTCGCCGGGATGATCGGCGCGGAAGTCGACCGGCACCGGCATGAACGGACGCTTGCCGGCCTCGCTCAGCTTTTTCCACTCTGCGATGCTCGAGGGCAGCGTGTCGGGATCGGGGTTGGCGGGCGCGGGGCGCTGGTGCGACAGGCCTTCCTCTTCCGTTTGGAACGAAGCCGACATGACGAAGATGCGGCGGCCTTCCTGGTAGGCGACCACGCGCCGTGTGCTGAAGCTGCCGCCGTCGCGTACGCGCTCGACCTCATAGTCGATCGGCAGGCGATGGTTGCCGGGCAGGATGAACATCGAGTGCAGCGAATGCACGCGGCGCTCCGGCACCGTCACTGCCGCGGCGTACAGCGACTGGCCCAGCACCTGGCCGCCGAATACATTGGGGCTGCCCATGAAATGGCTCTGGCCGCGATAGCGGTCTTCGCCGGTCTGCTCCAGCTTGAGGAGATCGAGGATTTCTTGCGTGTTGTAGAGAGCGTTGTCCACCATGTTCGTCTTGCGTATGTTTAAAAATGTGTTTTCAGCGAGTCGCGCAGTTCGCGCTTGAGCACCTTGCCGATTGCGCTGCGCGGCAGTTGCGTTGTGAGTTCGACCGCTGCCAGGCGCTGCGTCTTCCCGAGGCGTGCGTTGGCCCAGTCGAGCAGATCCTGCGACTGCAGCGAGGAGCCGTCGCGCGGAACCACGAAGGCCACCGGCGTTTCGCCCCATCGTTCAGACGGTACGCCGACCACGGCCGCTTCCGCGATGGAGGGGTGCTGCACCAGCACTGCCTCCAGGTCGCTCGGATAAATGTTGAAGCCGCCCGAAATGATCATGTCCTTCTTGCGATCCATCAGCGTGAGGAAGCCGTCCTCGTCGAAACGTCCGACGTCGCCGGTGCGGATGAAACGCTTGCCGCTCGGGTCGAACCATTCCGCTTCGGCGGTTTTCTGCGGCTGCTTGTGATACCCCGCCATCATTGCGGGCGAATGCCCAACCACTTCGCCCAGCGCGCCAGGCGGCACTTCGCGGCCTTCGTCATCGATCAGGCGGATGTCGTGCCCGGGCGCCGGCTTTCCGACGGTGTGCAGCTTGTCCGGATGTTCATGCGCCGCGAGCATGCAGGTGCCCCCGCCTTCGGTCATGCCGTAGTACTCGATCAGTCCCCCCGGCCAGCGCTTGAGGATGTCCGCCTTCAGCGCCGCCGAGAACGGCGCGCTGGTGCAGAACTTCATGCGGAACGACGACAGGTCATAGCGCCCGAAATCCTCGCGTGCCATGATGCGCTGGTACTGCACCGGCACCAGCATGGTGTGCGTCACGCGATGCTGTTGCGCCAGCGCGAGGTAGGTGGCGGCATCGAACTTCGCCATCATCACCACCGTGCCGCCGAGACCGATGGTCGGGAAGAAGCACACTAGCGTGGTGTTCGAATACAGCGGCGTGGAGATCAGCGAAACCGCATCGTCGTCATAACCGTTGACGCGGCCACGCTGCACGTGCGTCCAGCGCATCGAATGCGGCTGCACGATGCCCTTGGGCGCGCCGGTGGTGCCGGAGGAATAGATGATGTTGAAGGGCCAATCGGGCTGGATCTCGACTGGCGCCGGTTTTGCCTCGGGTGCGGTCAGCCATGCAGGGAATGCGGTTCCTGCTGCCGAGCCGTCCAGCTTCACAGCCGGTATGTCCAACGAATCACGCAGCGGTGCGAGTGCTTGTGCCACCGCATCGTCAAGGAACAGCAGGCGCGCATCCGCATCCCGTGCCATCGATGCGAGACTTTCCGGTGACGACGAGGGCGCGAGCGGCGCGACTGCGACACCGGCACGCAGGCTGCCAAGAAAGACTGCTGCATAGGCGATGGAAGTTCCCGCGCAAATAGCCACCGCTTCCCCCGGATTGACGCCGTCACGCTGCAGTGCGGCCGCCACGCGGTCCATCAGCGCATCGAGCTGCGCATAGCTGAGCGTCTCGCCATCCTGCACCAGCGCGGGATGCGACGGCCGTACATGCGCATGCAGGCGGATCAAGTGCGGGATGGTGTTGAAGTCTTGTTCGAGGACGGCGTCGATGGTCGGATTCATGCGTGTCGGGCTTGGTCTGTCATGAGCCTCCAATACTAGTCCAGTTTACGATTTTTCGCGAACGACCGTTCGCAATATCCCTTCCTGCCGCTGGGGGCTTACTTGACGACACTTGAGCCTTCAACGATATTGCTCAAATAGCATTATCAAAATCAAAACAATCATCCATCAGGAGGAGAATTCGATGTCAAGACGGTCGAACGAAGCACCCCGCGTCCGCAACGCGCAGCGCCGCCACTTGCTGGCCGGCAGTGCCGCCGCATTGGCTGCCGCCGGTCTCGGCGCATTCCACAAGACGGCGATCGCGCAGGCCGCGTCCGCCGCCGCAAAACCGCTTCCCCCCTACACTGCATGGAAGGATCCCGCAGCGATGATCGTCCACACCAGCAACACGCTGGAGACGAAACGCAGCGCCTTCGGCACCAGCATCATCACGCCGGTCGAGCAGCTCTACGTCCGCAACAACCTCCCCGCGCCCGATGCCGCCATCGTGGCCGACCGCGACGCATGGGAAATGATGATCGAAGGCGTGAAGAACCCGCGCAAGCTCACGGTGCGCGAACTGAGGGGCATGGGGCTGGAAACGGTCGCGATGGTGCTGCAATGCTCGGGCAACGGCCGCGGCTATTTTCCGAGCAAGCCGAGTGGCACGCCATGGCAGGTCGGCGCCGCCGGCTGCGTGATGTGGAGCGGCGTGCCGGTGAAGGCCGTCGTCGAAGCACTCGGCGGTCTGGCGGATGGCGCAGTGTTCATGACCAGCACCGGCGGCGAAAAGCTGCCCGAAGGCGTCGATCCGAAGAGCGTGATGGTCGAACGCTCGGTGCCGCTCAAGGCGATGGGCGACGCGCTGCTCGCATGGGAATTGAACGGCGCCCCGATCCCGCTCGCGCATGGCGGGCCGCTGCGCATCATCGTGCCGGGCTATTCCGGGGTCAACAACGTCAAGTACATCAAGCGCCTCGCCTTCACTGCGCAGGAAAGCGACGCGGCCATCCAGAAGACCGGCTATCGCCTTTCCGCGCCGGGACAGAAAGGCGACCCCGGCCAGCCGTCGATCTGGGAGATGGGTGTCAAGTCGTGGATCAATTCTCCCGCGCCGGAAGGCGGCACGGTGCCGGCCGGCATGGTGCAGATCAAGGGCGTCGCTTTCGGCGGCGCGCACGCGGTCAAGGCGGTCGAAGTGTCGGTGGATGGCGGCAAGACATGGAAGGAAGCACGCTTCGTCGGTCCCGACCTCGGCCGTTATGCCTGGCGGCAGTTTGCGCTGGCGGTCCAGTTGCCGCCGGGGACGCATACGATTGCCAGCCGCGCCATCGATGCGCAGGGCAACCGGCAGCCGGAAGAGCGGGTTGAAAATGCCGGCGGCTACAACAATGCCAGCTGGCGTGACCATGCGCTCCAGGTGACGGTCGCATGAGGTGCACGGTTCTTGCCGCTAGCGTCCTGCTCGCCGGCAGTGTTCAGGCGCAGGACGTGATCGAGGAAGGCAAGCGCCTGTTCACGCGTGAGGCAGTACCGCTGTGCGCGGTCTGCCACACACTGCGCGAAGCCGGCGCGAGCGGACAGGTCGGCCCCGACCTCGATGAACTCCGGCCCGACGCGGCGCGTGTAGAGAAGGCGATGCGCAACGGCATCGGGCAGATGCCGGCCAACACCAACCTGAAGGACGCGCAGATTCGGCTGCTGGCGAACTATGTGGCAAGCGTTGCCGGGAAGTAGCCGCAGGCAATTCGTCTTTCGGCAAGTTCTCCGCGGGCAGTTCGTAGGATAATCCGGGCATTATCAACAAAGGAATACGCAGCAATGACAACCGCACTTGAAGCCCTTGCCCGCCTGCGTGAAGGCAACAGCCGTTTCGTGAACGGCAGCGCCGGCAGCCATCTCAATCTGGACGAATCTCGCCGCAACCAACTGGTCGCCGGGCAGAAACCGTTTGCGATCATCCTCGGTTGCTCCGATTCGCGCGTGCCCGCCGAACTCGTGTTCGACCAGGGGCTGGGCGATCTCTTCGTGATCCGCATCGCCGGCAATATCGTGGCACCCTCCCAGGTCGGCAGCGTCGAATTTGCCGCCGAGCAGTTCGGCACGCCGCTTGTCGTCGTGCTCGGCCATTCGCGCTGCGGCGCCATTACGGCGACGATCGAACAGGTATTGCGGCCGGCAAGGAATCCGTCGCACAACATCCATTCCATCGTCGAACGCATCCGCCCCTCGGTGGCGCCGCTGGTGGCGACCGAACTGCGCCATGACCATGACGCGCTGGTCGGCCATGCGGTGCGCGCCAATGTGTGCGCGTCCGCCAACCACCTGCGGCACGGTTCGGAGATTCTCGAGCAGATGATCCAGGACGGCCGGATGCTGATCGTGGGCGCCGAGTATTCACTGGAAACCGGCGTCGTCGATTTCTTCGACGGCGTGCCCGACGGCGCATGATGCCACCATGGCGACGCTCCAGTTCACGCAGCAGCTGAGGCGCTTCACCGACACGCCGGACATCGAGACCGGCGCCGCGACATTGCGCGAGGCGCTCGAGGAGGCCTTCGCCGCCAACACGCAGTTGCGCGGCTACATCCTTGACGAGCAGGGGCACCTGCGCAAGAACGTCGCCATCTTCATTGACGGTCAGCGCATCCGCGACCGCATTTCCCTGAATGACCCGCTTGCGCCCGGCAGCAGCGTGCATGTGCTGCAAGCACTTTCCGGAGGCTGACCATGAACGACCGCGCATTGCTTGCCACCCGCAAGGGCTTGTTCGAATTGTCCCGCAGCGGCGGCCAATGGTCGCTGCAGGACATCGGTTTCCTCGGCGAGCCGGTGACGATGGCGCTGCACGATCAACGCGACGGCACCGTGTACGCTGCCCTTAACCTCGGGCACTTCGGCGTCAAGCTGCACCGGCGCGACAAGGGCAAGACGGAATGGACGGAAATTGCGGTGCCGGCCTATCCGCCACAGGGCGAACGGGGCGACGACGTCGAATGGAAGCTGACGCTGTTGTGGTCGCTCGTGGCCGGCGGAAACGACGAGCCCGGCGTGCTGTGGGCCGGTACGCTGCCCGGCGGCCTGTTTCGTTCGAAAGACCGGGGCGATTCGTGGGAGCTGATCCAGTCGCTGTGGAACGCGCCGTCGCGCAAGGAATGGTTCGGCGGCGGTTACGACTCCCCCGGCATCCACTCCATCTGTGTCGATCCGCGCGACAGCAAGCGCGTCCTCGCCGGGATTTCCTGCGGCGGCGCCTGGTTGACGAAGGATGGCGGCACGAGCTGGCAGGCCAGCGTCAAGGGCATGCGCGCGGCCTACATGCCGCCCGAGCGCATGGAAGACCCGGCCGTGCAGGACCCGCACATGATCGTGCAGTGCGCGGCGCAGCCCGACGTGCTCTGGTGCCAGCACCATAACGGCATCTGGCGTTCCGTGGATGGCGCTGCGACGTGGCAGGAGATCGGGCCTGCGGTCAAGCCGCTGGTGTCCGACTTCGGCTTCGCGGTCGCCGCGCATCCGCAGGATCCGCTGACGGCGTGGTTCGTGCCGGCCGAAGCCGATCAGCGTCGCATTCCGGTCGGCGCGGCAATGTGCGTCACGCGCACGCGCGACGGCGGGCAATCATTCGAGGTATTGCGCGACGGACTGCCGCAGAAGAATTGCTATGACCTGGTGTACCGTCACGCGCTGGCGGTGGCCGAAGACGGCGCTGCGCTGTTGATGGGATCGACCACCGGCGGATTGTGGGCGTCTGACAACGCCGGCGACACATGGCAGGAAATCTCCACCACCCTGCCGCCTATCTACGCGGTGCGTTTCTACTGACAGGTGCAGGTGGCCGGCATGCCGGTCATCCCCGTACGGGGGCATTCGCGCGCGAGCCCCTCTTCCTCGGCGAGGAATTCACGGCAGCAGACATTGCGCAGATGGAAGGGCAGCCAGTCTTCCAGCGCCCACCGCGCGAAGCGGTCGCCCACGAACAGCATCGCATTGGCAGGCGAATCGAAGCAGCGCTCCAGTGCCTCGCTCGTGGAGGTGAGATCCTGGTTATGGGGCTGTTCGAGAATGTAGAGGCGCTTCAGGCAATGCAGGTTCTGGTCGAGGAAAAGCAGCAGGAGATCGCGCGCGCTGCACAGGTCGTGGCGCGCGGCGAAAAAGCTTTGGCCCCACACCTGGCAATAGTCGTGGAAGTTCATCGACCCCTGTTCGTCGAACTGCGTGTGCAGATAGAAATGCACGGCCGGGCTGTAGCGCAACTGGTCCTTCTTGCACAGCGCGCAGGTCCAGAACTCGGCCTTGCCGATGCGCGCAAGGAAACTGCCTTCCCTCGGCGCTCCGTCGCACAGGCCGAGGTCGTCGATGTCGAACAAGCCTTCCAGACGGGCCAGGTAGACCGAAGCGATGTCGGCCTCCAGTCCATGCAGGGACGGTTGCAGTTCAATGACGGTGTCGGCAGGCGCGATGGCGCGTGGCTGTGCAGACATGGGCTTCCTTTCGTACTCGGTGTATTCGTTGTGCTTCGCGCGCGGCGCAGGGAGCGGGACCTTGGTGCCGGCGCGCGGATACGCGGTCACCCGTTTCGGTCAATCAGGCGCACCTGAGGATGTCATCGTTTTGTGCGCACGTTGGCGACCATGGTCTTGAACGTGCTGATCCTTTCCTCCGCCGCGAGCAATTCCTGCGCGACCTCATTCAGCTTGCACCGGTTCGAGCGCGCATAATCGCGCAGCACTTCGAATGCGGTGTTGCGGTCGGTCTGCAGTTTTGCCATCAGCAGGCCGACCGCCATGCTTGTTTCCCGACCCGCTGCCAGCGCCGCGGTCAAATTGGCCTCCGTGCGCCGCAACTGGCGGATTTCATCCGCACGCGCGAGCGCTGCTTCGACGGCCGGCACGATCTGCGTATGTTCGAAAGGTTTTACCAGGAAACCCACGGCACCCGATTCAGTGGCTTCACGCACCAGCTTGATATCGTTATTGCTCGTGAGAAACATGAACGGTACGGTGGTTTCCACCTGCAGCCGCTTCGCCAGTTCGAGGCCTGACATGCCCGGCATGGAGATATCGAGCAGCGCCAAGTCCGGTTCCTGTTCGGAGACGCTGGACAGCGCCGCTTCCGCGGACGCCGCCTTGCTCGTTGCAAAACCGGCATGGTGAAAAATGTGCGACAGCAGATCCAGCGTAATGCTGTCGTCATCCACCAGCAGGATGCGCCTGCTTGGAGAAGGGGAAAGGCTGGTCGTTGCGGTCATCGTGTCGGCGGTTTGCGCAGAGGACATATAAAGACACGATGCTCTTTCAGCGCGCCGCCGAAATCGTTGATCCAGGTCAATTAGCCCCGACTAAGGTGCATTCCGGATACAGTTTCTGCCGTCGTGCTTGGCCTTATACAGGGCCAGGTCGGCGACCCGGAACAGTTCGTCGGTGTCCGTGTCCGCCGTGATTTCCGCGACACCGGCGGAAAACGTGGCGGTGAAGTCGCGCGCCTCGGAATAGTGCCGGATCATCGAAAACGACTCCCGGATCTGGTCGAGGACGTGCGCCGCCGCTTGCGCCGGCGTGCCCGGCATGATGACGGCGAATTCCTCGCCGCCGTAGCGGCCGATGATGTCGCCGCGGCGCAGCCGCTGCTGCAGAAGCCGCGCCAGCGCTCGGATCACCTGGTCGCCGACCGGGTGCCCGTAGGTGTCGTTGATACGCTTGAAATGGTCGATGTCGACCATCGCCAGCGTCAAGGGAGCGAGCGCACGGGTCGAGCGGGCAATTTCGCGCGACAGGTTTTCCTTGATCGCCGAGTGGTTGTACAGACCCGTCAGGCTGTCGCGCATGATGAGGCCGCGCAGGCCTCGGTAGCGCAACACGCGGCTAGTGAGCGCCGACACCAGGTGCGCCGGCTGGATCGGTTTGGTGAGAAAGTCGTCGCCACCGGATTCAATCGCGTCCAGCTGTTTTTCGAAGTCCGATTCGCTGGACAGAAAGACAATGGGCACGTCGAGGTACATGTTGTCTTGCCGGATCAGGCGTGCGAGGTCGATGCCATTGCATTCCGGCATATAGACATCCATGAGGACCAGCTCCGGCCGGTACTCGCCCAGCGTCTGCAGCATGCCAGGAATCTTGTCGAGCACGTGCACGTCCATGCCGGCGCCGCGCAGCACAGCGGCATAATGGCGCGCGGTGTCGAGGTCGTCGTCGATGATCAGGATGCGGCATGGCTGCTGTTCCTCCTGCACCGTCAGCGCATCAAGGCGGTCGATCAGGGCAACCATGTCCAGCGGCTTGGAGAAGTAACCGTCGGCGCCCGCGCGTACGGTGGCGAGGCGAGCTTCGAAATTGCTGCGGGTGGAAATGAAGATGACGGCAAAACGATGCGCGTTGGCTTGCTTGATGCGCGCCACTTCCGCCGCGCCGGCAAGGATGCCCGCCGGGAAGCCGAGGTCCATGACGACCGCGGCCGGAATGCGCGTGTCGATGTATTCCTGCAGCCGCGCCAGTTCCGTGATGATCACCACCTCATAGCCGAAATACTGAAGCTGGCCGGCGATATCCCGGGCGACCAGCGTATTGTCATGCACAAGGTAGATCAGGCGCTGCGAGCCAGCCTCGACCGGCGGACGCGGCGCCGGCGGCGGCGAGGGCTGTGCCGGGGGAATCGCGCCCTTGGCCTTCGCGTTGGCCACGGCCCAGCGCAGGAAGGCGCCAACGCCGGTGGCGATCGGCGTGAAGGAGCCGGGCTCGTGCACGGCTTCCTTGATGAAGGCGTTCATCTGGATTTCGAGGTCGGTCGCGCGGAACCCGAGTTCGGAAAAGCCGAAGGTGCCCGCCGAGCCCGCCAGCGAGTGCAATTGCAGCACCAGGGCATCGTAGTGCCCAGCGGTATCCGGCTCTTCAAGGCAGCGCTGCAGGCAGTTTTCGATTTCATCCAGCCGGCCGGGCAGGCCGGCCACATACGCGTCCTCGATCGCTCGCAGTGACGCCTCGAAATCGGTCTCCCCGAGATTGTCATTCTTCTTGTGCATGTTTCACTCCCCGTTTTCCCACAACCGGCGCACTTGCGCGGCCAGCGCCATCGGGTCGAACGGTTTTGCCAGGACGCCGATCGCGCCCAGCGACTTGTAAAAGGCAATTTCCGATGCCTGTACCTTGGCGGTCATGAACACCGCCGGCGTTTCCATTGTCGACGGCAGGCGGCGCAGTCCCGACAGCGTGCCGGGACCATCCAGGCCGGGCATCATGACATCGAGCAGGATCAGTTCGGGGCGATAGCCGGCGGCCACCGTTTCCAGCGCCTCCTGCCCGGACGCGCAGACCTTCAGTGTATACCCGCCAACTGCTTCCAGCGCGAGTTGCGCGATGGTACGGATGTCGGCGTCGTCCTCGACGTACAGGATATGTTGCAGCGTGCCGCGGGTCATGACGGTTCCTTTTGTTCGGGGAAGCGGCTGCCGATCAGGTCATGCAGGATGGACTGCAGCTGGGCGTTCGAGGTGCGCGATTTCACCAGCGCGGCCTGGACGTTGTCGATCATCGGCTGGTTCGCTTCCTCCACCGAGAACACCACCACCGGCGTCGCCGCGTTGCGGCCCGAGAGCGATGCCATCAGCTCCGATCCATGTCCGTCCGGCAGCTGCAGGTCGAGCAGGATCAGGCTGAAGGGTTCGGCGGCGAGGCGGGCCCGCGCTTCCGCCAGCGTGCCCGCATGGGTGAGGTGGAAGGTCGGCTGCAGCATGGCTGCCACGACCTCAACGACGTCGCTGTCGTCTTCGACATGGAGTACGCTCGGCACCTCGTCCGTGCAACCGCGCAATGCGCCCTGGAGGGCGGCCAGCAGCCGGACTTCATCGATCGGCTTCGGAATCCAGTCGAGGATGCCGACCGCGCCGCCGGTCAGTGTGCGCCGCCCTTCCTCGGCGCGCGCCGACACCACCACCACCGGCAGGGCGCGCGTGTCCTCCTGCTCGCGCATCCAGCGCAGCAGCGACAGCCCATCCTCGCGCGGAAGGGCCAGGTCGAGAGTCATCGCTTCGTAGCCGCCGTTGGCCAGCATCCCGCGCGCCTGGTCGGCGTCGTGCGCCACGTCGCTGGACATCCCGGCCTGCGCCAGCATCATGCCAAGCAGGCGCGCGATATCGTGGTCATCCTCGACGATCAGCACGCGGCCGTGCTTGCGCGTCGCGGCGGGCATGCCGGACACCACCGGCAACTCGACAAAGAATTCGGTCCGCACACCCGGTTCGCTGCTGAAGTCGATGCGACCATGATGCCGCTCGACGATGGCGCGCGAAATGCTCAGTCCCAGGCCGGACCCGCCCTTCTGCCGCGTGTCGGAGGAGTCCGCCTGTGCAAACTTCTGGAAGATGCGGTTGCGGAAACTGGCCGAGACGCCTTCGCCCTGGTCGATGACGGAGAGGCGGACACTGCCTGCGGCATCGGTCACGCGGATCTGCACCTTGCCGCCAGGAGGGGAAAACTTTGCGGCATTCGACAGCAAGTTGACGATGACCTGGAGCATGCGGTCGCCGTCGACAGCGACCCACGCATCGTGTGCGTCGCCGTGCAGCTCGAAACGCACCTGGTACTGTGCCGCGAACTGCTGGGTCGACGCCAGCGCCTGTTCCACCAGGGGCAGCAGGCGCTGCGTCACCATTTCAAAGCGCATGTTCCCCGATTCGATCTTCTCGATATCGAGGATGTCGTTGATCAGGCGTACCAGCCGTTCGCAATTGTTGTTGGCGATCGCCAGCAGCGATTTGGCGCGCTCGGACATCTCGCCGGCGACGCCACCGCTCAGCAGGCCCAGCGAACCGCGGATCGAGGTCAGCGGCGTGCGCAGTTCGTGCGAGACGGTGGAAATGAATTCATTCTTGAACTGCTCCGCCTTCTTGCGCAGCGTGATGTCGGTGCCGACGCCGCACACGCCGTAGACCTCATTCCGTTCATTGCGCAGCGGCGAACGCACCACCAGAAAGCTCTGCGCGCCGCCGTCGAGCTGCAGTTCATCCTCGATGCGGGTTGCGGCGCCGCCCTGCAGCACCTGGCGGTCCATGGTGCGGTTGTGGGCAGCAAGATCGGGCGGAAACATGTCTTCCACCGTCTTGCCCAGTACCGCACCGGGCGCAAAGCCGAACACGCGCTCGTACTCCTTGTTGGCGAAGAGGAAGCGGCCCTTCATGTCGCGTACGTAGACGAAGGAGGACGTGCTGCCCATCAGCGCCTGAAGCAGGGTGCTGCTTTCGCGCAGCTGTCGCTCGCTCTCGCGGCGCGCGGTGATGTCGCGCACGATGCCGGCGAAGCCGCGGCGGCCCTTGAGCCACATCTCGTTGACCATCAGCTCCATCGGAAACAGGGTGCCATCCTTGCGCCTTCCCGTGACTTCGCGGTCGACGCCGATGATCGCCGTGCGCCCGGTGTCGCGGAAGCGCTGCAGGTGGTTGTCGTGCGAAAGATGGTAGGTCGCCGGCATCAGGACCTTGATGTCCTGGCCGATCAACTCGTCCGGCCGATAGCCGAAAATCTGCAGCGCCGCCGGGTTGATGCTGTCGATCACGCCGAATTCGTCGAGCGTGATGATGCCGTCGGCGACGTTGTCGACGACCGCGTGCATGCGGGATTCGCTTTCCCTGGCGGCGGCGAGCGCCTGCTGCAGGGTTTCGTTGTTGAGTTCGGATTCCGTCCATTGCGCCAGGTCGCGCAGCGCTTCCATGCCTTCGGCATCCAGGGTGCGGGGCTGCCGGTCGGCAATGGCGAAGGTGCCGATGCGGGTGCCGTCAGCCGCATGCAGCGACCATCCGGCGAAGAAACGTACCGGCGGCTGTGCCGTCAGCAGCGTCTGGCCGGAAAGCCGGGCATCGGCCAGCGCATCCCCGACAACGGCGGGCGCGCCGCGCGCCGCCAGCGAGGCGAAGGGAATCCAGTACGGCAGGTCGCGGCTCTCCACGCCGTGCCTCGACTTGAACCAGCGGCCATCCTTGCCGATCAGGGAGATGAAGGCGATCGGCACATTGAACAGCCGCACGGCGGTGCGGGTAATGCGGTCGAAGCGTTCTTCCGGCGCGGGGTCAAGTACCTGTACCGCGTGGGAGGCGCGGAGGTGGGGGGGCAGTGTCGTCGACGGAGGTTCCCGCATGGCCTTTTCCTGGCAGTCGCTTTCGCAGGCCCGACGTGTCGGAACCCGGGGATGGACGGCGGCGTCACCGTTTCTTTGCGGTAACGCCTCTGCGGTCAATTCTACGCGAGGCGATGGAAGTGCAAAAGCTGATTTGAAGCAACCAACGTTCAGTGCGCAAGCCGGTTGATGGCCTCCAGCAGGCGTGCCGGCTCCACCGGCTTGACAAGGTGGACATCGAACCCGGCCGCCAGCGCGCGGTCGCGGTCTTCCTGCTGACCGTAGCCCGTCACGGCAACCAGGCGGATGCCGCGGGTCACCGGAGAGGCCCGCAGGCGCCGCGCAACTTCATAACCATCGATTCCCGGCAGACCGATGTCGATAACCGCCACGTCCGGCACTTCCTCCATCGCGGCCTGCAGTCCCGCGCTGCCGTCGCCCGCCGCGGAGACGGTATGGCCAAAAATGCTCAGCACGGCAGACAGTGTCTGGCGGTTGTCTTCATTGTCCTCGACCAGCAGCACACGGTAGCCTCCGCCCGCCGCCGGGTGCGGGACACCGAGGCTGCCGGCATTGCCGGCTTCCGTGGCCAGCGGCAGCGCGACGATGAACATGCTGCCCTTGCCCGCGCCATCGCTGTGTGCGGTGACGGTGCCGCCATGCAGCATCACGAGCCGCTGGACCAGCGCCAGTCCGATTCCCAGCCCGCCTTGCGACCGGTCCAGCTGCGCCGGTCCCTGGACGAAGACGTCGAAGATCTGCGACATCAGTTGGGCCGGAATGCCAATGCCGTTGTCGCTCACCGTCAGCATCGCCTTGCCCTCGCACGCCCGCACCCGCACCGTGATGCATCCCGCGCCGGGCGTGTACTTCGCGGCATTGAGCAGCAGGTTGCTGATGACCTGCTCGATGCGGGTGGGGTCGGCGTCCACCCACGCCGGCTCGACGTCGACATCGAGCGTGTGCGCCCCGATGCGGCGTGTTCCAGACAGAGAGGCGACGCAATGACGCACCGATTCGGCCAGGTCGAGGTGCTGGCGGTTGAGGAAGACCTTGCCGGACATCACGCGGCTGACGTCCAGGAGATCATCGACGATGCGCGCGAGATGCTGGCTTTGGCGGCTGATGACCGCCTGGGCGCGCTGGCTGCTCTCGGCGCTCAGTCCCGCGGTCTCCATGATCGCCACCGCGTTGGAAATCGCGCCAAGCGGGTTGCGCAGTTCATGACCGAGCATGGCGAGGAATTCATCCTTTGTCTTGTTCTGCTGTTCGGCCAGGCGGCGCGCTTCCTGTTCGCTGGCGAACAGCGCTGCGCGTTCGGCTTCGGCGGCAGTACGGGAGTCGCGTTCCCGCCGCAGGATCGTGCCTGCCTCCGCCAGCGCCGCATGCAGGCGGTCGACTTCGACGACACCGGATGACGTTTCGGCGGGTTGCTCGCCGCGTCCGAGCGCCGTCGCCGAACGCACCGCGCCTCCAATTGCGTCCGCCAGGCGGCGTCCGAGCAGATAGGCGACCACGATTGCACCTGCGATGGCGGCCAGCAGGCCGATGCCCGACACGAGGACTGCCTTGCGCGCGGCGTCTTCGATGTGGTTGATCGGCACGCCGACCGCCACAATCCATCCTGACATCTTCGAGCGCGTGTAGATGCCGTAGACTTCCTTGCCCTCGAGGTTGCGCGTGCGCAGCATGCCTTCGTCAGCGGACCGTGCGGCCTCGATCAGGTCCGGCACGGTCGGTTTGCCGACGAATTCCGCGGCGCCGCGGCTCCGGGCGACGGTGAGGCCGTCACGGTCGAAGATGCCGATTACGCCGTCCGGGGCCATCGCGGCCTGGTCGAACACGCGGTTGAAATACTCGGCCACGAAGGCCTGGCTGAGGATGAACCGCGGCCCGTCCGGATGCGGTACGGGCACTTCGACGGAAATCACCGGCCGGTTGACCACATTCCCGTGCAGGAGATTGGACACATAGACGGAACCGTTGCGCATTGTCTCGATACCGATTTCCGGACGGCTGCGCCGGGGCAGCGGATCGCCGAACGCAGTACGGGTATTGACGAGCTGCTGGCCCGAGCGGTCGAAGAGGACAATCCACCCCTCCTCGCTACCCAGCGTGTTCCGGGCCTGCCAATAGAAGCTGTCCAGGTTCTGCCGCGTCAGGTGCTGCGAGGTGGCCAGGGCGCGCAACCGCGCTTCCGCGGCAGCCAGTTCGCGGTCCACGCTCAGCGCCGTTGCCCTAGCCGTCTCATGCACCGCCCGCAGCGCCGCCTTGCGTTCGGCGTTGAGCAGCATGTTCAACGCCACCGCCGCAAAAAGGATCACCGGCACCAGCACCGCGGCGGCTGTCAGCGTGAGGTAGGTGCGGATCTTCAAAGGACGGCTTTCGGCGTGGTGGCAAGGGAACGGTCTGCCTATCATAATGAAAGAACTGTGCAACTGGATACTCAGGTTCGCACCGGCATGCCGACGTATCGCCGTCGATACACGTTCTGGCGCGATGCGAAGACGCACTTACTCAGTGCATCCGCACCGCGCGTCTCGTTCCTTCCCACCCGGTTCCTGCCTCATCTTGGGGCATACCATCTTGGCATCGTTATTGCATTACAGAAATGCTCAGCCAAAGGAAGAACCATGTCCCACGTTGCGATCGCCCTGTTTGCGCGGCCGGAATGCCCGGTCGGCGGACCGGCCATGCTCAACGACCTGCTCGCCCACTTCGAAGGGATGATCTACCGCTGCCGCGTCGACTACGCGTGGAGCATCGAGTTCGTCAGCGCAGGTTGCAAGACATTGACGGGCCATGACGTCGATGCCTTCATGGACGGGACGGTGCACTTCGGTGAACTGGTGCATCCGGACGACCGCGCCATGGTGCGCAATGCGATCTACCGCGCGCTGCAGTACAACCGCCGTTACAGCATCGAATACCGCATCGTGCGCGCCGATGGGACCGAGCGCTGGGTGTGGGAGCATGGCACCGGCATCCGCCACGCGGGCGGCGTGTGTATCGCGCTCGAAGGATTCGTGCAGGACATCACCCAACGGCACGAAGCCGAGCAGGCGTTGCACGAGGCGGAGCGTCGCTATCGCAGCATTTTCGAGAACGCCGTCGAGGGCATCTTTCAATCGACGCCGGACAAGGGCTACCTCGCCGTCAACCCGGCACTGGCCCGCATGTACGGCTACGACTCTCCGCTGCAGATGATCGAGACACTGCGCGACATCGATCACCAGCTGTATGCCGACCCGGGCCGCCGCGCCGAATTCCTTCGCCTGATGAGCGAAAACGGCCAGGTCATCAACTTCGAATCGCAGGTCCGCCAGCGCAACGGCAATGTGATCTGGATTTCCGAGAATGCGCGTGCCGTGCGCGAGGCGGGAGGGCGCATCCTCTTCTATGAAGGCACCGTCGTCGAGATCACCGAACGCAAGGTGTACGAGGCGAGGATCCGCCACCAGGCGACACATGATGCACTCACCGGCCTGCCCAACCGCAACCTGCTGTCCGACCGGCTCGAGCAGGCGATCCGCCAGTCGCAACGCAATGGCGACATTGCCGCCGTGGCATTCATTGATCTCGATCATTTCAAGTTCATCAACGACAGCCTCGGGCATCCGATCGGGGATGAACTGCTCAAGGTCGTCGCCGCGCGGCTCAAGTCCTGCATGCGGGCGACCGACACCGTCGCCCGCCAGGGCGGCGATGAATTCGTGATCGTGCTCTCCCACCAGAAGAACCTGGAAGCAGTGACCGACACCATCCGGCGCATCATCACCGCCGTCGCCGAACCGTCACAAGTCAATGAACTTGCGCTGCACATCACCTGCAGCATCGGCATCAGCGTCTTTCCTTCCGACGGTCATGATGCCGAAACGCTATTGCGCAATGCGGATTCCGCCATGTACAAGGCCAAGGAACTCGGCCGCAACAACTTCGAATACTTCGCCGCCGAAATGAGCATGCATGCGACGCAGCGCCTGGAGCTGCTGACCAGCCTGCGCCGCGCGGTGGCCAATGATGAGTTCGTGCTGCAGTACCAGCCGAAGATTCATCTCGCCACGGGAGAACTGGTCGGCGCCGAAGCGCTGATCCGCTGGTGCCATCCCGCGCGCGGCATGGTTCCGCCGAACGCCTTCATTCCCATCGCCGAGGAAAGCGGGCTCATCATCGACATCGGCGCGTGGGTGCTGCGCACCGCATGCGCGCAGAACATCGCCTGGCAGAAGGCCGGCTTGGCGCCCATCCCGATTTCCGTCAACCTGTCGCCGCGCCAGCTGATGCGGGAGGATATCGTCGACCTGGTGGCGGGCGTGCTGCAGGAAAGCGGCCTGGCGCCGTACTACCTCGAACTTGAAATCACCGAGACCGTCGTCATGCGCGACGTCGATAAATCGCTCGTCATCCTGAAGAAGCTCAAGGAGCTGGGTGTGAAGATTTCGATCGATGATTTCGGCACCGGCTACTCGAGCCTGAACTACCTCAAGCAATTCCCCGTCGACACCCTGAAGATCGACCGTTCCTTCGTCAGCGACATCGTCACCGACCAGGACGACGCCGCCATCGTCAAGGCGGTCATCTCGCTGGCGCACATTCTCAATCTGCGTGTGGTGGCCGAAGGTGTCGAAGCGGAAGCGCAGCACCGGTTTCTGCTGGAGAACGGCTGCGATGAAGTCCAGGGCTACCACTTCGGCAAACCAATGTCTTTCGATGGCTTCGCGGAAGCGTGGTTGAAAGCCGGGGAGGGAAGTTGATTTTTTCGCAGGTTGCAGGACGTTTTCCTACGCCGCGGGAAATATGCTGACGCCGCGCGCGATATCCCATTCATTCTCAAGATAGCACGCCCCTGATTGTCCGTGCGCCGCCATGGTGCGCACCGTTTGCGTTCACACAAAGAGCATGCGCAGCGCATGTCACCTCCACTGAACTCTTCGAGGATTGCCGATCAAAGCGGGTACAAGGGCCGTGACAGGGACGCGGACCGAACCTGATCGATCAAGAGAATGAATGCGATGAGACGCAGACAAGAACAATCCATCGAAAACGCACAGGGCAATACGATCGCCATCCAGATCGCGCCGTGGTCGGACGTCAGTATCCAGTGTTACGAAAACGACGTGCCGGCCTTCGTCGGACCGGCGCTGGAAAAATTGTATGGCAACCTGTTTTCGTCGCTGGCGTATTACCGCGCTTTCGGCGGCGCCGACAATGCCAGCGCCTACGTGGTGCGGGACGGCAAGAACATCGTCTGCGCCTGGCTGTTCCAGCGCCATCGCAATACCGTGCGGGTGATCAACGAAGGCATCCGGGTGGACCAGGATGACCTCCTGCGCTTCGCCGGTTATATCTTCGGCAGGTATGCCAACGTCGATGTCATTTCCTTCCACGCGGTGCGCGCGAACCTGGTCGACGTCCCCCTGCCCTGCCAGCGCTTCAACTGCCTGGAGGACATGGTGCTCACGCTGCCCAGCAGCGCCGAGAACTACACCGCGAGCCTTGGACGTTCGACGCGCAGCTACATTCACCGCTACACGAACAAGCTCAAGCGGGATTTCCCCTCATACGAATTCCGTGTCCTCGGCCCGGGCGAGATCGAGGAACACCAGGTCCGGCATATCATCGGCCTCAACCGCCTGCGCATGGCGAGCAAGGGCAAGGAGTCAATCAACGACGAGGACGTCACGCGCCGCATCGTGCAGCTCGTGCGCGAATGCGGCCTGGTCGGCGTCATCACGATCGACGGACACATCTGCGCCGGATCAATCAATTACCGCGCGGGCAGCAACTACTTCCTCGAAACGCTGGCGCACGACCCCGCCTATGACGACTATCGCCTCGGCACCTTGTGCTGCTACCTGACCATCTGCGAATGCATCCGCAGGGGCGGCGGCGAGTACCACTTCCTGTGGGGGCAGGACGCCTACAAGACGCGCCTGCTTGGCGTGCAGCGCGATCTCGACGACCTCGTGGTGTACCGCTCCTGGCTGCACATGGTGTTGTACGGGAAGCTGGTGATGCACCACGTGTGGCATGCCGCAGTCCGGCGCACCCGCGTCTGGGTGCGGCAGATGCGGCGGCGCGACAGCCTGGCCGGGCGGCTGGTCAGCCGTGTGTGGCGCCTTGTCCGCGGCGCCGGTGTCGTCAAGTCCTAATGCGCAGCCGCCAGTTCCCGCTGCGCCCTTTCCGCATGGGCGAGGATGCGTCGCAGCACCCCGTGCATATCCTCCGGCAGGTTCTGGCGCAACGCGGCATGGATGGCTGACACCAGCGCTTCCTCGCCGCGCTCGCAATCGGCCACCAGCGACGCGCGCATATCTCCCGACAGCAGCGCCTTGATCCCCGCCAGCATATGCGCGATGGCCTCCCGGTCGGGATCGGGCTGCTGCGGAAGGTCGTCGATCGCGTGGATCTGCACGGCCAGTTCGGCGGCCAGCTGTTGCCGTTCATCGGCCAGTGCCGTGAAAACTTCCGCCAGCCGGTCATTGCCCAGCTCCGAAGCGGCGGCTTCGTAGTGGTCGGCGGTTTCGAAGCAAAGCTTTTCCACGGCATTGACGGACATTTGCCGTTCATCCCTGAGCAACATGAATCTCCTCCTTCCTGCTTTCCAGGTAGGCGGGCGGCACGTACACCGTGACGGCGCCCGCAATCATCTCGAAGATGGCCGGCGTATGCGATACCGCCTCCCCGTCCGCGCTAATGCGCATCGTCCTGCTGGTCGTGATGCGGATGCTGCGGCCCCGCTCGATATCGACCGGATGGTAATCCTCGAACTTGCCGGCACGGAACGCAGGCGCATACCTCACCAGCTCCCATATGCTGCGCGGCTCGATGCTGTAAAGAAAAAACAGCCGGTCGTCAATGCTCGCCTCCTCGGCAATGGTCATTCCGCCGCCGTAATGCCTGCCATTGCCGACCGAAATCTGGATCGAGCGCACCCGCTTGCGGCGCCCGTCGCAGACGATGTCCGCATGGAAGGGGCGGAACGATGAGAGCGCCTTGAACAGGCTGCGCGCATACCCGAACACGCCCCAGCGTCGTTTCACATCCGTCGACAGGTGTTCCCGCGCATGGACGCCCAGGCCGATATGCGCGGCATTGAAAAAGTAGCGGTCATTGACGCGGCCCAGATCGATCCTGTGCAGCAAGCCGCCCGCGATGATGTCGCTCGCCTGGTCGATGTCGACGGGAATCTGCAGCGTGCGCGCAAGGTCGTTCGCGGTGCCCATCGGCAGCACACCGAGCGGCAGTCGCGTTTCGATCAATGCCGGCGCAGCGGCATTGAGCGAGCCGTCGCCACCACCGACGACGGCAAGGTCGACATCTGCTGCATGCCGCCGGATCATTTCCGGAATCTGCTCCGGACGATCCAAGGCCCAGGGCAACACATCCATGCCGCTCCGCTTCAGGCGTTCGGTGACAGCGTTAAGGTCGGAGGTTCCGCTGCGGCTCTTGCGGTTGACGATAAGTAACGCACGCTTGGGCACAGCCTCTCCCGTTAACCCGTTGCCTGTAGCTATGACATTTGGGGCCGGGCACGGTTCCGCCTTTCCCAGGGAGCATGCCTTGGATCAAAGCCGCCGGTGCACTGGCGATGCACGAGGAAGGCCACCTTGTGTGGCGGGAGGACGATTTTCGCTAAAAGAACCAGGTCACCAGAAGCCGCGTCATCTGTGTCTGTGGCAATGCGCCATACTCGCTACCGGCATGCCCGCTGTTGCGCTGCCATTGCACGGCCAGATCGACCTTGTCCCAGCGATAGCGGGCCTCGAGCCATTGCATGCGGCTGCGATCGTCGAGATTCACGCGCGCCATTGCGATCAAGTCGAGATGGCTGGTCATGAAATCCTGCCAGGAAGCGCGCATGAACACTGCCTGTCTGGTAGGGAGATCCTGTATATCGGCCGCCACTTTCCGGTATTGCACATAAGCGGGAAGCGGCCCTCGGCGTAACGCATCCCATGTCTCTCTGTTCAGGCCGGCACCGTTGTATGCGTACTCCAGCGTGAGCGAAATCCGGGTCAGCAGGGTATAGGTGAGGCCGGTCGACAGCCGCGAGCGAAAGGCTTTGTCCTCCGCGCCATCAAGCGCCTGCGACAGCATGGACCTGCTTTGTCCACCGGACCACTCCACATGGGCCACCGTGGCGTCGTTCAACAAGGCTGCCAGGTTGAAGCCGAGCTGTGGAGCGCGATGGTCCTCGCCATACAACAGCCATTGCGGACTGATCCCTTCCGCCAATTGCTGGGTGACCGCAAGCAGCCAGCGGTTCTGCCGGTTCGTGGCCCCCAGGTCGGCGTTGAACGGGGCATCGCTGCGCTCCGTCGCCAGTTTCGGCGAATAGAGGACACTGAACGAACCGCTGTCCCACAGTGTCTGGGCGCGCAGCATGACACTGCCGAGACGGTTTCTCCGAAGGCTGTTCGGATCAGCGGAAACGACCGAGCGCACCGCACCGGCCTTGAAAAAATCGGTCGGGTTATATCCCGAAGCAACACCATGACGGGCATTGATACGCCCCAGATCGACAATCTGGTCGGACGTGCGCTGCCAGCTGAGATACGCTTCCTTCAGCGTGTTGACGCTGCTCTGGTCGGCAGGATCGTTCTGCCAGTTCACATCGATCCGGTTGGCCAGTATTGCGCGCCATCCCGGCACCAAAGACTTGTCCAGGGAAAAATCGAGCGACAAACGCGTGTTCTCGGCCGAGGCTGCCCCCATACGCTGCGTCGCGTGGCCTGCCGCCGCTTCCACGAACAACTGCCAGTCGCGCCCCTGCCGGCTTTCGGAAGATGGTGCCTTATCCGCAATCGACAACGCATCCAGCTCCGAAGTGTCCGCCTGCGCGGGGCCGGCCAGCAGCAGCAAAACAGCAAACACGCGCATTGCTTATTCAGGCTTGAAACGCGGCAGGTAATCGCGCTGCAGCCAGGTCTCCGGGATGTCACGCCATGCGTAGTCGGAATAGCGCATCACGGTGACCCAATTCGGATCCAGGCCGTCGATGATGACCGTTTCGGTCGGCCGTTCGATGCCGAGCTGCGGTTGATAACGGCGGAAGAAGGCCGTTTTCAGCAGCTTGCCGCTCTCGGTGTAAAAGCGCCCTTTGACCGGACGGCTGTTGCTGGTATCGATCCACATTTCGATACTGTGATACGTGACGTCCGGCGTGCGCGCCTTCAATGACAGCTTGTAGCAGCGACGCATTTGCCGGTCGCCGTCCTGCATGTCCTCCTCGCCGACCAGCTGCGCCTGGTAATCTTTGGCGAAGTTGACGGTGACTACATCACCGTTCGCCGCCTGCCCCAGCAAGCGCTGCTGCGGTGATATACGGATGCTCGCCTTGTTCGACGGATCGTAGAACCACAAATCGTTGCCATTCTTGAGCATCAGCTTGTTGACGTCCCGCTCAGGGGCGACAAATCGAATCAGGCTGCGAAACTGCCCGCTGTTCGGGTCCGCCTTCGAATAGACCGCCAGCGTGGTATTGCCAGTCTGCTTGTTGTTGCGGTACTCGAGCATTGTGGTGACGAGGCCGAACGGCTTGCTCGGGTTACGGATCGCGTCGCTGGCAACCAGGATCTCCTGGGCGTCCGGCGCGGCAAGGACCGGCGCGGCAAATGCCAGTGCCAATGCAAAGGTCATCCATCGTTTCATGATTTTTCCTTATACGTGACGCAACGCATCGACCACATGCAACCTGGCCGCGCGATTCGCCGGCCACCATGCGGACAACACCGCTACCAGGATCAAGCCCGCCGCGCTGCTCACGATCAGACCGGATTCGCCCCACAGGCGCACCGTCAGCGGTACCGGCTCGACCCGTCCCGGCGGCAACCAGGTGAGCCCGCTGTGGTTGACGATAAGGGCCAGCCCAAGAGAAACCGCGATACCGAGCGTCGCGCCGATTGCGCCCAACAGCAGGCCTTCGAACACGAACAGACGACGTATCCCGCTGCGGCGCAGGCCGACCGCGCGCAAGGTGCCGATTTCCACCGTGCGTTCCATTACCGCCATGCTCATCGTATTGCTGACCGTGAACAGAACAATGGCCGCGATCAGCACGGAAATGAAACTGAAAATGGCGTCGAACATGCCGATGCTTTGTCCATAAAACGGATTCAGCGTCGTAAATTCCTGGACCACCAGCGACTCGTCGCGGAAGCTCGTCGCCAGCAACTGCTCCAGTCGCGCCGTTGCCACCGGTATCTGGTTGGTATGCTTGAGCTGCAGCACGACCGCCGTCACCTGAGGCGCAGCATTGCCGTAGATCAGCTTCTGCGCCTGCGTCAGATGCATCAGCACTGCGACATCGTCAACCTCCTTGACGCCCTGAGCCTCGGCCTTGACCACATTCAGGCTGGCGACATTCGGAGCGCCGTGCACATTGGCGGCCAGAATTTCGATGCGTGCCCGGGTCGGCTCCTGCACGTCGGTTTTTTCCAGACTGGACAATGCGGCGATGTCGGCGGGCGCCGCGTCCTGCCCCTCATGTGCGCGTAGCGGAGGTTGGGGACAGTTCAACACATTCAACTGAGCGCACAGTTGCAGCACGCGCGCAACGCCATTTCCGATCACGGCTGCATCGCTGTCGGTCCCGGTCAGCGACTGCGTGCGCACACGCATCGGAAGATCGTAATCGTTCCAGCGCCGCATCTGGTTCTGGTCTTCGACCACCAGCCCGGTACCACTCACGGTACGCGACACGCCCGCAGCGAAATTGCCGGCGATGCCTCCCACCTGCAAGGTCGGCGTCACTACGGTCACCATCGGTCCCAGTATCGGGTCGTTCTTGACGGTGTCGACAATGCGCGCGTAATCGGCAATACCGTAAGCAGCCGGATTGCCACTGCCGAACAAAAAATAATCCTTGTGCTGGATCTGCAGGTGACCGCTGCGCTGCACATAGCTGGTTTGCAGCCCGTAGGTGATATTGCGGCTGTAGCCGCCGAACAAAAGGATGGAGCTGGATCCGATGATCATCGCCAGCAAGGTAGTTACGGAACGGCGCCGGTTGCGGAGCAGGTTACGCAAGGCGAGCAACATGGTGTTCATAGGGCGCAGTCCTCAATGACGTGTTCATTTTCATCGCGACGTTGAATCGATACGATGCGTCCGTCGCGCATCTTCACGACATCGTCTGCAGCCGCCAGCACCTGGGGATCGTGAGAGGAAAATACGAAGGACACCTTGTGATCGCGTTGCATCTGGCGCATCAGCGAGATGATGGCTTGACCGGTGTGGCTGTCGAGATTGGCGGTCGGCTCATCAGCCAGTACCAGTTGCGGCGACGGCGCCAGAGCGCGCGCGATGGCAACCCGCTGGCGCTGGCCCCCGGAAAGCTGGCCTGGACGATGCCTCCCCTTGCCGGCGAGGCCGACTGCCTCGAGCAGGGTTTCAACGCGTTGCTTGCGCTGCGCTGCGGGCACGCGCGACAGCAGCAGCGGGTACTCGACATTTTCGTAAGCGGTCAGCACCGGCAGCAGGTTGAAGGTCTGGAAAATGAAGCCCAAGTGCCGGGCGCGGAAATCGGATACCGCATCGTCGGACAGCTTGCCGACGTCCTGGCCGGCGACGATCAGCTCTCCCTGATCAGGCCGGTCAATGCAGCCGATGATGTTGAGCAGCGTGGTTTTGCCACTCCCGGAAGGACCGGAAATCACCGTAAAACGATTGGATCGAATTTCGAGGTTGATGTCACTCAGGGCCGACACACCTACCGAGTCCAAGTGGTAGGTCTTGCTTGCCCGCTTCAGAACAACTGTATCCACGCTATCCCCTGTCAAAGAATCTGCAAACGATCCGATACCCGCCTCCGGCATCAAGCGTGCGATGAGATGCATCGAGGAAGCCGGCCGGAAGCATGTTTGTGCCGGGTTGTGGTTCGCTTCAACGACCCATTTCTCTCCGTTGTCCGAAGCAGTTTCCGCAGCCGAGGAGAAAAACCTCGCTGAAAAAGCTGGCGAGTCCATCTAGGAATTGTCTTTTTTACAAGAATGAACGGGGCGGATTTTACATTTAGAAAAACTTAACCATCTGACACTGTTTTGCATAACTGACATTATTTCGATATCGGGTAATGATATAAAAATGACAATTGAGCTCAGTCAGTAGTCGGACCGGCCGCCCCTTGTACGGCAGCCGTTTTTTCCTACCTCGCCCGAAAAAGTCGAACAAATATGCGGATCAAGACACAAAAGAAGGATGGCGCTGATTACTTTCAGCCAAGTAACGCGACCAGCGACGATGAATGCCTGGTCGTGGACGCAGGGGCTGTTCTTGAAGGGCTAGGCATAACCGATTCCCTTCAGGCTGAAGACGCCGAACGTTATGCCGTCATCCCGTCCGCGGGGGATACGATCGTCGCGAAGCTCCAGCATCATGCGGCGCTCAAGCCGACGAACACGGCCTATGTCTTCCTTCGCGATGGCGAGAACGACGAGCATCGCATTACCAACGCCGATCTGTATGCAAGCGTACGCACGATCGCCGCCCGCTTGCAGCAGCGCAAACTGAAGGGTAAGCGCGTCCTGCTGATTTACCGGCAGGGCATCGAGTTCATCGAAGTGTTTTTGGGCTGCCTGACGGCGGGGGTGATCCCGGCGCTGGTCAACCCGCCGTCGACCTCCCGGATGGTCAAGCGGATCGAGCGTATCGTCGCGGATGGCGATTTCGCGATGATCCTGACGGATGCCGACGGCAACGGCATCCTTGAAGGCTATGTCGCAGAGACGTCCGAAGCCGATGGCGTGACTGTCGACAAGCTTCCGAGACTGGTCACTTCGGATATTCGTGCTGCCGAGGAGGATTGCTTCATCGATGAGGCGATCAGCCCGGGTGACATCGCCTTCCTGCAGTACACGTCCGGCTCCACGGGGAATCCCAAGGGGGTCATGGTCAGTCATTCCAACCTGATGGCCAACATGCGCGCCATCGAGCACACCTTCTCCTATAACGACAAGTGCATCGGCGTTTCCTGGCTGCCGATCTTCCATGACATGGGCCTCGTCGGATCGACGCTGCATCCTCTCTACATCGGCGCGCCGCTGATCTTCATGTCGCCGCTCCATTTCATCCAGCGCCCCGTGCGGTGGCTGCGCGCGATCTCCAAATACAAGGCAACACATTCGGGCGGACCAAATTTCGCCTATGACTACTGCGTCCAGAAGATCAAGGAGAAGGACCTTGAAGGTTTGGACCTTTCCAGCTGGCTCGTGGCATTCAACGGGTCCGAGCCAGTACGCAATCAGACGGTCAAGGACTTCTACGCTGCGTTCAAGGACCACGGACTGCGACCGGACGCGCACATGGCCGTTTACGGCATGGCCGAAAGCACACTACTGCTGACGGGCACCCGCAACAGCGATGCACGCAACCCGGAAGGCTGCCAAGGCTACGCGACCAGCGGATTCGTGGCGCCGGGACATGACTTGAAAATCGTCGACCCCCTAACCTGCGAAGTCCTTGAAGATGGCCACATCGGTGAAGTTTGGGCCGCCGGCCCCAGCATCTCTCCTGGCTATTACAACGCCGGGGACGCGAATGCAGAGACGTTCAACTTCTCGCTGCCAGGCCAACGAGGCGCCTATCTGCGGACCGGTGATGCCGGATTCATGCAGGACGGCCAGCTCCATGTCACCGGCCGGCTCAAGGCAATGTTGATTGCCCGTGGCCGCAACATCCATATCGAGGACATTGAATGGGCCTTGGGCCAGATGAATGAGCTGGCACCCAATTCTTCCACGGTATTCCTCCTCGACGAAGAGGATCCCGATAGCGTTGTCGTTGTCGCCGGACTCAAGAAGTTCTCGGAACAGGAGACCTGGCCTACGCTGTGCGATGCGATATCTGCGCGTATCTACGAGGAATTCCAGATCAAGGTAAGCCGGGTGGTCTTGATCCGGCCGCGCGATCTGCCGAAGACGACAAGCGGAAAAATCCAGCGATCCGTCACCCGCGACCGTTATCTGGAACGTGAGCTGCCCAGTCTTGGCGAATACGCGCTTCCGATCGAAACACGGGAGGGGCGTCTTTCCTGCTCAGCCCGCTCGACGAAAGAGCCGAAATTTGCCACTACGCCCAGAGAAATCGAGTTAGCTGCGATCTTTGGCGAACTGCTGGATCTTGATCCCAAACGGATAGACATCAACGAGAATTTCTTTGCGCTGGGCGGCCAATCCATCCAGATGCTGGAACTGGCGAACCGGCTCGACGAAGATGTCGCGGTTCTCTTCAGATATCCAAGCATTGCCAGCTATTTGTACCGCAGCGAGGAGTATCAGTTCCCTGCTGTGGAAGAAGACATCTGGCTGCCGGCGGCCAATGCCGAAGAGCGCCCGCCGACCAAATATTCTCTCCTCACAGGCGCTAACGGGCTGATGGGCGTGCATCTTCTGGCGTCGTTGCTCGCGGCAACCGATCATCACTTCACCTGTCTGATCCGGGGCGGGGACGATGAAGAGGTCGAGCGGAAATTTTCCCGGGCCGTCAGCTACTTCAAGCTGGAGGAAAAAATCGACCGTCGCCGGGTCACGCTCCTGCGCGGCGACTTCGGACAGGACAGGCTCGGCCTCTCGTCCGTAGAGTACGCGAAACTTGAAGACAATATCCAGCGCATCTATCACGTCGGCTCGCACGTCAATAACTGGCTTCCCTATGAGGGAATCAAGGAGGTCAATGTCGAAGGAACACGACGGCTGCTGATCCTCGCGCGCTCGGGGCGGAAAAAATCCTTTCACTACGCCAGCACGAGTACCTTCTCTCCCGACAAGGATGACAAGGCCGTCTTCATGGAATCGGATGTCATCAGCCCGCGGGATATCAATAAGTACAACGGCTACGACATCAGCAAATATGCCAGTGAGGCGCTCTGCGAGCTTTCCCGCAAGGATGGCTTCGATTGCAACATCTACCGCCTGGTCTGGGTCGGGGGCCAGCTCGCGACGGGGCGATCAAAGATCAATGATGGTCTCAACATCATGCTGCGCATCCTGCTCACATTGGGGGTTTATCCGAAGGGAAATTATCTCCATGACATCATGCCGGTTGACCTCATGGCCGATGCCGTCGCGTCCGTTCAAGGCAAGGCGCACAGCACTTCCTTCAACATTACGAGCCAATCCAACGAATCGATTAACCTGCTCAAGATCGTCGCGATGCTCGAAGCCATGGGCTACACATTGCAAGAGGTCAGCATCGAAAAATTCGTCGATGCGATGAAGAGCTACCCCATGGACGCCTGGGATGAGCATTGCCGCTCCTACCGGCAACTGATCATTCGCATGTTCGAGAACGGGGTGAAGGCGGAGTCCTACTACGACAGCAGCAACTTCAAGTCGCATCTGGACGTGTCCGTGAAGTCGCGACTCGAAGCGCGCTTTGTCGATGAGTATTTCCAGCGCATCGTGCTCTTTCTCATTCGCCAGGGCGCCCTGCCAACGCCAAGCGGTGGAACCTATGAAGAGGATGTCGCTCGCATCGAAAGCTGGCAGGAAGCGCCGGAGAATGGCGGCGCGCAATTGTGTCTCCACCAGCTTTTTGAGGCCCAGGCGGTCAGAACCCCCGAGGCCGATGCCCTCATTGACGGGCCGAGACGGCTGAGCTACCGCGCGCTGGATGAGCGCGCCACGCAGATCGCCCATTACCTCCAGAACGGCGGCGCGGTGCGCGGCGATTTCATCGGCATCTGCATGGATCGCACTTTCGACATGTATGCGAGCATACTGGCCGTCATGAAGCTGGGGGCGGCTTATGTCCCGCTTTCACCAAGCTACCCGAAAGAGACGCTCGCCCACATCGTCAAGGACAGCAGCGTGCGCGTGGTCATCGCCGATGATCGCTCGATTGCCCAGGCGGGCTTGTTCGACACCGCGCCCATCAATCTCGACAATCCGAAGGTGAGCGCGGCGCTGTCCAGCTTCGGGGCCCGACCGCTTGACGCGAAGACCGCCAACGCGGCGCAGCCCGAGGATCTTGCCTATGTGATCTACACGTCCGGCACGACGGGCCAGCCCAAGGGCGTCATGATCGAGCACCGCAACGTCGTCAACCATGCGCTCTGCATGGTCGAGCATTTCGCGCTGAAGCCCGGAGATAACGTCCTGCAGTTTGCCAGCATGAACTTCGACTCCTTCATCGAGGAAGTCTTTCCGGCACTGAGCCGTGGAGCGGCGGTCAGTCTCATTGGCGATCGCGAACGGCTTGACATCGACGTTCTGCGCGCACGTGTGAAGGAATGCGGCGTCACGATACTGAAGTTCCCGACAGCCTTCTGGCATCGTATTGTCAATGTCGAGTTCCAAGGGCTCGGGGTGCGTCTGGTGGGGATTGGCGGCGAAGAGGCCGATATCGGCAAGTTCCGTCAGTGGATCGAGGTCAATCCGACTATCCCGGTCATCAATACCTACGGGCCCACCGAGACCGCTGTGACCGCCACAGTGGCGTTGCTGAATGCCGATCACGCCAAGCGCGCCCGTCTTCCCATCGGCAGGCCGCTTCGTAATACGCGGGCCCATGTCCTCGATGATCAGTTGATTCCGGTGCCCGTCGGCACTATCGGCAATCTCTATCTATCCGGCGCGGGCGTCGGACGCGGATATCTCAATCTCCCGGAGACAACGCGCGCGACCTTCCTGAAGCCGAATGACATGCCCGGCGTGGAAACGCTCTATAAGACGGGAGACCAGGTACGCTGGACGCCGGAAGGGGAACTGGAGTTTTTTGGCCGCGCCGACAATCAGGTGAAGGTGCGTGGGTACCGGATCGAACTGAGCGCGATCCAGAGCACGCTCAGCGAGCATTCCGACATTGCAGGTTCGGCTGTCGCCGTGGAGAAGCACGGCGACGACAAGCGTATCGTTGCTTATGTCCAGACCGCGCGATCTCTCAGCCCGGAAGCTGTCAAGACCTACATTCGCCAAAGGCTTCCTGCCTTCATGACCCCGGATGTCGTCATCCTGGTCGACAAAATCCCCATGTCGCCGAACGGCAAGGTCGACATGCGTGCGTTGGCGGAGCTCGCCGTAGCGCCTTCTGACCGGAGCGATGCTTTTGCGGCGCCGGAAACAGTGCTTCAGGCGCAGTTGACGGAGCTGTGGTCCAATTTCCTCGGGCTGCAGAACATCGGCATCGACGATGACTTCCTGAACGCGGGCGGACACTCGCTCCTTGCGATCAGCATGTTGCAGCGGCTTTACCAGATCTCGGGCGTGAAGGTATCCATCGATGACTTCTACCAGTTCCCAACCATCCGAGAACTGGCCGAGCACATTTCCTCTTCCGAAGGAAAATCCACCTGCGGCACCGGCATCGTGGAATTCCACGGTCCTTCCCGCGGGACGGAGACTGACAAGCAGGGCAAGCGACTCTTCCTGATCCACGGCGTCGGCGGCAACCTGGCGACGTTCTATCCGCTGGCGTCCGCCGTTCATACGGCCTTGTCTGAAGGGGGCCATGAACGCGTGCGCCTCTACGGACTCCATACCACCTCCGCCGACTCGCCGGTCATGGCGTCGATGCAGAATATGGTTGAGCGCTATGTGGCGGAGATTACGGCGGTCCAATCGAATGGTCCCTACCTCATTGGTGGCTGGTCCTTTGGCGTCAGTGTTGCGTTGATGGTGGCCCATGCGCTTGCCGAACGGGGAGAGGAGATCGCTAGTTTCGTGTCGATCGACGCGCAGGCGCCCCGGGTTCATGCTGATTTCACGGAGTTCCTCGCACAGAGTGGCATCTCAAGCCCGGTCGATCTTTACGGGGATGCGTATCTCCATGCTGCCTTGCAACGGTTTGGCGCGCGTTTCGGCTTCCGGGACACGACGCCGGAAGGGCTCAAGGACAAGCTCCATACCTTCCTGGGATATCCCGCCGCAAGTTCCGTGGAGGAACGCGACGCGCGCAACATGGTGGCGGTGACCAATCTCTTCAACGCAGCGGGCTCCGAGCCAACACCCATTGCCGTAAAAAACGCCCTCCTCCTGAAGGCCTCCGACACCTGGTTCGAGGGCTACGAGGAAGGCTGGTCGACGATCCTGACGGCCACGAATTTCAGCCACCGGGAAATCGAGGGCGATCACTGGTCGATCATGAGCCACAAGCGGACGGCGCAAGCCATCGCGGATTTTGTCCGACACTGAAAACAATGACTAACAGAGAAATCCGACTTTTACGCGCCATCTTTATCGCAGCCGCGATCTGGAACCTGTGTGGTGGCGTGCTCGGCTATTTCAATCCGGGCCATGCCTTCATGCTCCTGTTTGACCGCAGCGCGGATGATCCCGTCCTGCTGTCGGTGTTTCAGGGGGCTACCGGAACGACCTTTACCTATTTCTTTGGCTACCTGATCGTGGCGTTCAATCCGCTGCGGCATACCGGCATCGTCATTGTCGGCGGCATCGGCAAGTTGGGTTTCGCGATACAGATGCTGAAGTTTCATGCGGCGGGGCTTGCCAATGCGAACGCGCTCATCGTCGTCGTCGGGGACATGGTCTTCTGCGCCTTGTTCCTCTACTACTTCTACCGGCTAATCAAGACCGGCAACCGATTGATTTAAGGGGAGGCGTGCGATGACTGAAACAGCGAAAAGAAGCGTGCTTTTTGATCCGCTCACTATTGGAGGGATGACCATCCCCAGCCGCATCATCAAGACCGCGACCACCGAAACCATGAGCACAGAGGATGGCTTTGTCACCGATGAGCTCGTTGCCTTCTATGAGCTTTATGCCGAGGCCGGAACACCGCTGATCATCACCGGAAATTTCTATACCCAGCGCTCGGGGCGGGTCTACAACCGGATGCCCGGGGCAGACCATGATGACAAGATTCCTGGGATGAAGCGGATGGCGGATATCGCCCATCGGCACGGCTCGAAGATTTGTGCACAACTATCCCATGCCGGCAGGCAGGTGTTTCAGCCTGCGACCCTTGACGATCCCGTATCGGCATCGGCAGTCTCCGACAAGTTTTCGGGAATCAAACCGAGGGAAATGCGCATCGATGAAATCCGCAGCTTTGTCGAAGGCTTTGCCCGCGCCGCCGAGCGCTGTCAGCGTGCAGGCTTCGACGCCATACAGATCCACGCCTCGCAGGGATACCTGCTGAGCCAGTTCCTGACTCCCTATACCAATCGGCGGCAGGATGCTTATGGCGGTAGCGCCGAAAACCGGCTGCGTATCCTGCTTGATATCTTGAAGGCGGTGCGGGAGCGGGTCGGCGAAGGCTTTCCTATCCTGATCAAGCTCAATGGCGATGATGCGCTGCCGCTGCGCAAGGGGCTCAAAACGCCGGACCTTGTCGAGATTGCGCGGGTGCTGGAGGATCACGGGCTCGACGCGGTGGAGATCAGCGTTGGCCACTACGAATCCGGCTTTCCGACCATCCGGGGCAATTTCAACCGTTTCTTCGACACGCTTCTCAATGAGGGCATCGGGCAGGAATATCCGCGCGGAAAACAGCGCAGCATGCGCCTCTCAAAAGGCATCCTGGCCGCCCTGAGCAACCGGTTGTGGCCGCATAGCGAGGGATTCAATCTTGGCTATGCCGAGCAATTCAAGCGTGCGCTGAAAATTCCGGTGATCTGCGTGGGCGGCTTTACCGGACCGGACGCCATGGCAGAGGCGATCAATACGGGACAATGCGATGCCGTGTCGATTGCCCGTGCGATGATCGCCGATCCCTATCTTGTCCGCCACATTCGCAGACAGGAAATCGGCCCCCAATGCCGGTTCTGCAACGCCTGCCTTGCCCACGTAGGCGCGCGCGCCGTCGATTGCTCTCATCCCGAGGTCGTTACGGAACGGGCAGCGATGCTCGAACGCGAAAGGAAGCGCTGCTTTGGAAATGCTGCCTAGCCTTCTCTCGGGCGTGCCGGCCTTCCTCGCGCTCGTCGCCGCGGGCTACGCGCTGGGTATCGTCGGCAATGTTGGCGGGCCGCTCTTCGTCCTGATTCTCCTGACGGTTGACCACCTGCCGACGACGACAGCCATCGGTACGGCGATGTTCGTGTCCTGCCTCATCAGCCTCTTTGCGTTTGTCGGCCACTGGCGGCGTAAGAACGTCGTCATGGACTACGGCTTGATTACCGGCTTTGCCGGGGCGATCGGCTGTTTTTTGGGCGCGCTTTTCGCGCAGCGTGTTCCTGTTCGCGTCCTTGAGCCACTCTTGGGCGTCGTCGTCCTGATCATCCCGACGATCGGTCTGGTGCGACTGGCAAAGCGCGTCCGGCCGTCCCCGGCGAGGGATGTCGCTGGCCCGGCCCCGATGATCGGGACTGCTTTCTTTAAGGCGGCCGGCGGGGGCATGGGTATGGTCGTGGGGTTCTTTTGCGGTGCCTTCGGTCTGGGCGGGGCCACACCCATTGCCGCGCTTTCGCGCATGCTCCTGCAGCAACCCATGCGGTTCTGCATCGGATCGGCCTATCTGGCTGCGCTTTGCATCTCCCTGGTAGGGACCGCCTTTTACGCCGTCAATGGGCAGATCGAACTCCGATACGCGGCCCTTCTTTCCATAGGCTGCGGGCTTGGCGTCTATTTGTCGACGCGCGCGGTCAGCCGTATTCCCGACCGCATTCTCGAAGCGCTCATGCTGACCACCATGGTGGCGATGGCGATCTTCACTCTCTTTGACAGCTGGAAGGCCCTATGACGCCGTACATTCTTCCTTTCGACTCCCACCGGAACGAGGCCGCGCGGGAGATCGGCGGCAAGGCACTCAATCTCTGCCGTTTGCGGCGGAACGGCTTTCGCGTGCCTCCAGGCTTTTGCGTGAGCGTTTTGGCCTTTGACGCGATGCTCGCCGCGAATCCCCCGCTCAGCGCCTTGATTGACCGCTGGTTCGCCGGGCTGACAAGCCATGAGACCGTCCGCGCGGCATGGGAGGCCGCTGCCTGGCCGGAAGTCTTGTCGGAAGAGATTGACAGGGCGGTGGCCGGACTTGACCCGGCAGAGCCTCTGGCCGTTCGCTCCTCGGCCATCGTGGAGGACTCCAAGCAATTCTCCTTTGCCGGCCAGTTCGAAACGAAGCTCGGCATTGCCGGTGGCGATGCATGCCGGCGAGCGCTCAAGTCCTGTTGGGCGTCGCTTTGCAGTGAAGTGCTGCGCCAGCATGCGATTGACCATGCCCTCACGCGACATGACCTCAAGATGGCGGTCGTCGTGCAAACCATGATCCGCCCGCGCGTTGCCGGCGTCCTCTTTACGGTGGATCCGATGAGCCAGGACCGCGACCGGCTGCGCATCGAGGCGAATTATGGGCTGGGCGAAGCACTTGTTTCTGGAGACATCACGCCGGATTCCGTCGTCGTCGACAAAGTGAGCGGTGCAGTCATCGCGCAGGAGATCGCGCACAAGGCGAGCCACCTTCGCTATGAACGCGGGTCGGTCGTCGATCGTCCCGTGCCGGAGTGCTTGCGCGATGTGCTTAGCCTGAGCGCGGGGGATATCGGGAAACTCGCCCATGAAGCCCGGCGAATTGAGGCTTGGGCGGGTAGACCGCAGGATATCGAATGGGCTTTTGACGGCGAGAATCTTTACATTGTCCAGAGCCGGGACATTACGACCCTTGCAGACATCGACAGTTCGCTCTTCACACCGCAAGTCATCGAGGGCTCATGGACGCGGGAGAACATGTCCGAGCGGTTCTACAAGGTGAATACGCCGTTCACGATCTCCACGCTCTACCCGGCCCTGGAGAAGGGCCTTGAAGCGACCTTCAATCGCATCGGTATCCGGGCCGACAAATCGTCGTTCGGTCCGCTGATCCGGGTGTTTTACGGACGCCCCTATCTCAATAAATCCCTTGTTGCCCATGCGCTGAAGGGCATCAAGGTCGACAAGACGCAGATGGAGGCCGTGCTCGGGAAGCGCGAGAACATGGGGTTCAATCCGCGACTGCCGCTGATCGCGATCGGGGTGCTGCGGATGATTTCCGAGGGCTTCAAGGATTGGGAAGCCTATCAGCGCGAAGCGCTTGATCCGCTCGTGGTCCCTTCCGAGGCGGAACTCGCGGCCAAGAGCCTGCCCGCGCTGCGCCAGTTGCTTGACGCACAGCTCAAGATCTTCGAGCAGTACTGGGTCGTCCACATGATCAATGTGCGCTGTGCCGACTTTTGCCAGAAGATCATCCGGATGCTCCTTGGTTGCGTTCACGCGTCGGAAGAGGAAGCCTTCGATGCGTTTTGCCGCTTGAGTGCCGGCTTCGCGGAGAACATCACCTTCGATAGCGACGCCGAACTCCATCGCATCTCCCGCCTCATCCTGAAAAAGCCGAATCTCGCCACGGCCTTGGTGAGCGGATCGCACGCAGCCTTCCAGCGGGCGCTCGGCGCAGATCCGGCAGGCCCGGAGATCGCCGCGCGCTTTGACCGGTTCATCGCGCGTTTCGGCTTCAAGCTCGAGCATCAGGAATTCCATGACCGGCAATGGCGAGACAGTCCCGAACTGGTCTGGCAACACATCGCCGCTGCGATGAACGGGCAAGACGAGGATCCGAAGACGCGCGTCCTGAAAAAAGTGAAAGAGCGCGAACATGCCTTTGCGGCGACGCTCTCCCGCTTCAAGGGACCACTCGGGTTCGTTCTCCGCCCGGTCTTCAAGTCCATCTATCGCAAGATGTGCGATTACATTCCCGCTCGGGAGAACGACCAGTTCCATTTCGGAAAGCTTGTCTATGTCATGCGCCGCACGCTCATCCACACAGGTAAGCGGCTCGTGGAAAGCGGGGTGCTCGCCGGCGAGGACGACATCTTCTTCCTGGAGCTGGAGAAGATCCCGGCGTCTACCGACGGTGCGGTGGATCTGAAAGGTTATGTCGCTCGGCAAAGAGCGCTCTTTGCACATTACGAAGCAATGGACATCCCTTACGACATCAACGATGACGCCAAGCCGGCCCAAGGCGCTAACGCACGGGCGGGCTGGACGGGATATGGCGTGAGCAAGGGCATTGTGACTGCTACCGCCAGCATCGCGCATGATCCTTCGGAGCTGAATTCCGTCGGCGACGGTTGCATCCTCGTAACCCATTCGACTAATCCAGCCTGGACTCCGGCATTCGGCCGGATCGCGGCCCTTGTGACTGAATCCGGCGGCATGCTCTCCCACGGAGCGATCATGGCGCGGGAGTATGGGATTCCCGCCGTGCTCGGCGTACGCGGGGCGACTTCGCTCATCGCCACCGGCGATGCGATCACGGTCAATGGCACCGAGGGCCGTGTCCGCCCTGCGCCCGCGTCGTTGCGCCCGGGAGTCGGAGACACCGAGGAAAGCGCGTCAACCTGCGGGACCGAACAAGGGCTTGCCTGACGAATTTCAACTGCAGGCTGTGAGAGGGGTGAGGAGAGAATGGATTTGACGGGTGCACTAGAACTGCCTTGCGGCGCGCGGCTCAAGAACCGCGTCGTCAAGGCCGCCATGTCGGAAGGCCTCGCCGATCGCCATGACCACGCGACGCACGGCCATTGCCGGCTCTACGAAAACTGGGCTCGCGGCGGCGCGGGCCTCCTGATCACCGGGAATGTCATGGTGGATCGGCGGTATCTGGAGCGGCCGGGAAACGTTGTCCTGGAAGATGAGAGCGGGATGTCCAGGCTCCAGGCATGGGCGGCTGCCGGAACTTTGGGGAACACGCATCTCTGGATGCAAATCTCCCATCCAGGACGGCAATGTCCCAAGCTTGTCTCCAAGGCGCCGCTAGCTCCCTCGGCCGTCCAGCTCGATTTGCTCGGTAATTTCGCGAGGCCTCGTGCGATGACCGAAGACGACATCGAAAATGTCATCGAGCGATTCGGCAAGACAGCAGCGCTGGCACAGCAGGCCGGTTTCACGGGCGTCCAGATCAATGCCGCCCACGGCTATCTGATCAGCCAGTTTCTCTCGCCCAAGGTCAATCGGCGCGATGACCGTTGGGGCGGCAGCCTCGCGAATCGTGCAAGGCTCTTGCTCAGCATAGTGGCACGCATTCGCAAGGTGGTGGGCGCCCATTTCCCGATCTCGGTCAAGCTCAATGCCGCAGATTTCCAACGGGGCGGTTTTGATCTTGCCGACAGTTGCCACTGCGCGCTGTGGCTGGCCGAAGCCGGCGTTGATCTGCTTGAGGTGTCCGGCGGGAGTTTTGAGCACCTGCGCCTCCTGGGATACCGGGGCGATCCGGACACCGCGGAAGACCCGGATGTCGCCGCGAACGCGGTCAAGGCCGGGTATTTCACGGATTACGCCCTGGCGATTGCCGAAGCGCTCCAGGGGGCGAGCAAGCCGATGCCTCTCATGGTGACCGGCGGCTTCCGCACACGGGAGGCCATGGAGCGCGTGCTGGCGCTAGGCGGCATTGACGTCGTCGGTCTCGCGCGCCCGTTCTGCGCTACCCCCGACCTTGCCGACAAGCTTTTGCGCGGCGACACCGCTCGGGCTGAGCTGTGCGTACAGCGGCACGCCGACGGCGTCCTGCATCGCTGGCTCATGCGCTTCAAGACGTACCGCGTCTTGCGTGTCCAGGGCGAGGTGGCCTGGTATGCGCGGCAGTTGGCAACGCTTGCGGAGGGACGTGATCCGGAGGGCGATTCGTCGCTGGCGCTGGCACTCGTCAGGCACATGTCGGCAGACATGGCGCACGCCTTGCGTCGCAAACCGCCGGTGACCGGTATGGCGAATTAGGATCATGATCCGAATGGACGGTCACATGCGTGCCCTCGTTTTCCTTGTCGTCATGATCTCGGCGGGTGTCGGTGCCCGGGCGCAAGACCTTCTGGGCTCCGATCGAAAGGCCTATGGCAAAGACGTACGGATTTTCAGCACAACGCAGAGTGGGGATCGCTATGAGACGGTGACGGGCAGGGTGCTGATGGATGGCACGCTGGCGGCCCCCGCGAAACTGTTCTCCGATGTCGAGGGCTTGCCCGGTTGGATCGAAAATCTTGCGAAGGTCCAGGAAATCGGGACGCGCGATCTCACCGACCGGACGATTTACATGCGGTACTCGGCGCCGGCGGGCTTCGACGATCGCGATGGCCTCATGCGATTTGTGGCGTCCAAGGAAGCCGACAGGGTCATCATCCTGGCCTTCGAAGACATTCCGGCCTTTCCAATGCAAGCCGATGCCGTTCGCATGACAGACGTCCGGGGACGGTTTCGGGTCGAGCAGGTGTCTCCAGGCACGCTGGCCGTCGAATTCCGGCTGCATTACGATTCGAGCGCCAAGCCGGTCACCCTTGCGAATCTCAGCGTGAGGCATCAAGTCAAGCAGACGCTCGTGCGGATGCGGCAACGCATTGAAGGCGCGTTGCGAGGTGCGAGCTTCGACGACGACCTGGCGCGCGCCTTGGGCATTGAATGAAGACGGCACGCCTGGAAGATCTCCTGGCGGAAGACGTCCCTGGGGATTCCGACAGCTTTGCGCGCTTCGGTGAGCATTCCTGGCCCTCGCTCGGACTGACCGCCTGCCTGTGCCGCTTTTCGGTGGCGCGTTTTGACGACAAGCTCTTTGCCCGCCATGGTGTGCCATTCAGCCCGTCGCTCTCACGCTCGGTCAGGAAGAGGCGGGCGGAATTTCTGGCCGGGCGCCTGTGCGCGGCGCAGGCGCTCACGCGCCTCGGCGCTCCGGGCTTGGTGCTGACCGGGCCGGACCGCAGTCCGGTCTGGCCTGTGGGCATGATCGGCTCGATTACGCACTGCGACGAAACAGCCATTGCGGTGGCTCAGAATGAAGAGAATTTCTGCGGCGTGGGCATCGACCTCGAACGCCGTGCGGCCTGCCGGAACGCAGCGCTCGACGTGCGGCACTTCGCCACTGACGCAGAGCGCGGCGTGCTGGCGCAGGCCGGGATCGCCAGCGAGGATCATGCCGTCATTGCCTTTTCCATGAAAGAGAGCTTTTTCAAGGCAGCCTATCCGCACGTCGGCCGTTATTTCGGCTTCTCGGCCGTATCGATAGTTGGTGCCGACCGAAGCCTCCGCAAGGTATCGCTGGTCGTCGCTCAAGATCTGGGCGTCAAGCTCAAACAAGGTCTGCGGGTCGCAGGAGAATACGTTGCTCTGGGAGACGCATTCATGTCAACCGCGGTGACGATCCCGGTTATGGCGCTACGTAACGATTCCTTGTAAGACAAAATCCGTGATTCCCTCGGAATGAAATTGCCACATTGCAATTTTTGATCTGAATCAACTTTCCCGCAAGATACCAACAGTAGCATGCAGCGGCAACCGACGCTGCGTCCCGGAAAGACCCGCTGCAGTTGTACGACCGGCCGCAGAAAAATCAATAAACAGAACAGGGCTTGTCCATTGGCGCATGCCCACTGAAAGGGCTTTTCATGGTGAAGAACATATCGATCCGGTTCCGTCTCATTTTTGTCCTCGGATTTCTCTCGGTACAACTCATCGTTGGCGCCATCATCGGCATCGGCGCGCTTGGCCTGGCCAACGATGCGATGCGGTCGCTGTATGAAGACCGCCTGGTGGCGCTTGGCGAGCTCGACCAGATCATGCGCATGCTGACAATCAACCAGCTGCACGTCGCCAAGGCCGTCTCCGACGATCCGGAGGAGGCGAGCAAGCTGATGGATGAGGTCGATGCCAACGTCGTCCAGGTCAACCGGCTCTGGGACACCTACATGCAGACCAGCCTCACGCCCGAGGAGCGCCGCATCGCCGGAGAGTTTGCCGAGAAGCGCAAGCTGTTTGTCACCGAAGGCATCAAACCGGCGGTGCAAGCCCTGCGCGCGCGCGATACCAAGCTCGCCCAGGAGCTGGTGCACGGCAAGATGGAGGCGCTCTTCGAGCCGGTGCAGGAACGCATCAATACACTCATCCAGCTCCAGCTCGATGTGGCCAAGAAAGACTTCGCGGACTCGCAGTCGACGTACGACCTGGTGCGCATCAGTTGCGCGATCGCCTTGCTTGGCGGGCTGCTGCTTGCGGCCTTTATCGGCGTGTGGTTGATCCGTTCCATCATGATTCCGCTGGATACCGCGGTGAAGATCGCCGACGCCATCGCCGCCGGCGACCTCACGCAGCGGGTCGACATCAGCTCGAACAACGAAACCGGGAAGCTGATACGCGCGCTGAAGAACATGAACGACAGCCTGGTCGATATCGTGACCCGGGTGCGCGGCGGCACCGACACCATCCAGAATGCATCGAGCGAAATCGCGGCCGGCAACCGCGACTTGTCGGCGCGCACCGAACAGCAGGCGGGATCGCTGGAAGAAACCGCCTCCTCGATGGAGGAGCTCACCTCGACCGTGAAGCAGAACGCTGATAACGCACGCCAGGCAGACCAGCTAGCGATCTCCGCCTCGGAAGTCGCCGTGCGCGGCGGCAAGGTAGTGGCGCAGGTGGTCGAAACCATGGGGTCGATCAATGCTTCGTCGAAGAAGATCGTGGACATCATCGGCGTCATCGACTCGATCGCCTTTCAGACCAACATCCTTGCGCTCAATGCCGCTGTCGAAGCGGCGCGTGCCGGCGAGCAGGGCCGCGGTTTCGCGGTCGTCGCGGCGGAAGTGCGCAGCCTGGCGCAACGCTCCGCAGCGGCGGCGAAGGAAATCAAGGCTTTGATCGACGATTCGGTGGAGAAGGTCGACAGTGGTGCGCGCCTGGTGGACGAGGCCGGAGCGACCATGGAGGAGATCGTGGAAAGCGTCAGGCGCGTCACCGACATCATGGGCGAGATCACCGCCGCGACGCAGGAACAGACCGCAGGCATCGAACAGGTCAACCAGGCCATCGCCCACATGGACCAGGCGACGCAGCAGAATGCGGCGCTGGTCGAGCAGGCTGCTGCGGCGTCGCAGGCAATGCATGACCAGGCCTTGCATCTGTCCGACTGCGTGATGGCGTTCAAGCTCGACGCGGCACAGGTCGCCCCCGCTCCGGCGGCGCCTGCCCCTCGGCTCGCTGTGGTCCGATCGTCTGTTTCTGTCCCGGAGCCGTTACCGCGGCGTTCCGTCAGCCGCGTGTCCGGTGGCGACTGGGAAGCGTTCTAGGCGATTGCCAGACCGCGCTGCAGCAGCGCCGAGAATCGTGGCAAGTCGATGTTCGACCCGCACACGATAAGTCCCACGCGCTTGCCGCGCAGTACTTCACGCAGCGGCCCAAACAGGCCTGCGGCCGCCGTCGCGGCGGCAGGCTCGGCGACCAGCTTCACATCGCGATAGAGGTGGGCCATGGCGGTGCAGATGTCGTCGTCCGCCACGCGCACCATGCCGTCGGCGAATTGCCGGCAGACGTCGAAGCTGTAGTCCATCGCATACGGCGCGCCCAGGCTGTCGGCAATACTGTCGACGCGCTCCAGCCGTTGCGGCTTGCCGGACTCGAAGCTGCGGGTCATCGCATCCGCGCCTTCGGGTTCGACGCCATACACTGCGCAGTCCGGCAAACGCTGTTTGACCGCGGCAGCAATGCCGGCCAGCAAGCCGCCCCCGCCGACCGGCACCAGCACCGCGTCGAGGTCCGGCACCTGCTCCACCAGTTCCAGCCCGACGGTCGCCGTACCTTGCGCGACGAGCGGACCGTCATAGGGATGGATCAGGGTACGGCCTTCCGCTTCCTCGATGGCCAGTCCGTGGCTGAACGCCTGGTGCACGTCGGGCATCAGGATCACCTCCGCCCCGTATTCCCTGCACGCTTCGATGCGCGCAGGACTGGCATGGCGCGGCATGACGACTTTCGCATGCACGTCGTTTGATCTTGCCGCCCAGGCAACGGCAATCGCGTGGTTGCCGGCGCTGACGGCGACAACGCCACGTTGCCGCGCGTCGTCGTCGAGCGCTTCAATGCTGTTGAGCGCGCCGCGCACCTTGAAGGTGCCGGTCTTCTGGAATAGTTCGAGTTTGAGCCAGACTTCCGTGCCGTCGCCAAAGATTTCCTTGACTGCACCGGTCTGCCAGCGCCACACCGGCGTGCGCAGCACTTTGCCTCTCAGGCGGTGAGCGGTATCCACGACGTCATGCATGGACGGATAAGAGCCCGACGCCGGGCTCGACTTGAGGGTCGACATGTGTGTTCTCCAAAACGGATTCGAATGCGGCGCGTCAGCGGTCGACGCGCGGGAGGATCAGCAAGGGGGGGCGCCAGGCACCGGAAAAACCGCAGCTCAGCGACCCTTGATAATTCGAATGATCGAAATGGAGAGAAGGGGGAGGCGCACACCGCCCGCAATAACGCTGGACGCACCCGTGCCCGCGCCGGCGGCGGAGCGGGAGAAGCGTGTCGATGCGGCGGGCTGTTGCGTGTGCATGCGTTGATCATGCCGAAAAAAGCTTGCACTGGCAAGCACGCGGCATACAGTCAATCATGAGAGGGAACCGATCATTCTAGCCCTAATTCCATGTTGCGTTGCGGCTTGCCCATCTCCGTCCCGGCGGCGCATTCTTTGCGAGTTCGTCCTATTGCTCGTTATCAAGTCTCGTTGAAATCCCCCGGACGACAATGATCAGGTATTACAAAACCTAAAACCCATCTAGGAGACATACCGTGAAAAAGACTGGCAAACAGAATCCCCAGGTCCAATCCTCGCGCCGCGGCTTCCTCGGCAAGGCGGCTGCGGGCACCGCCACCGCGATCGCGTTTCCCGCGGTAGCGACGGCGCAGGCACCGACCCAGTTCCGCTTCCAGAGCACATGGCCGGCGAAGGATATCTTCCACGAATACGCGAACGACTTCGCCAAGAAGGTCAATGACATGACCGGCGGCGAACTCAAGATCGAAGTGTTGCCGGCCGGCGCGGTGGTGCCCGCTTTCGGCCTGCTCGACGCCGTGTCCAAGGGCACGCTCGACGGCGGCCACGGCGTGATGGGCTACAACTACGGCAAACAGGCGGCGATTGCGCTGTGGACGTCCGGGCCGGCCTTCGGCATGGATGCCAACATGGTATTGGCGTGGCACAAGTATGGCGGCGGCAAGGAGTTGCTGGCCAAGCTCTACGACTCCATCGGCGCGAATATCGTTTCCTTCCTGAGTGGTCCGATGCCGACCCAGCCGTTGGGCTGGTTCAAGAAACCGATAACCAAGCCCGCCGATTTCAAGGGCCTGAAGTTCCGCACCAACGGCCTCGCGATCGACCTGTTTACCTCGATGGGTGCGGCAGTGAACGCCCTGCCAGGCGGTGAAATCGTGCCGGCAATGGACCGCGGCCTGCTCGACGGCGCCGAGTTCAACAATGCCACCTCCGACCGCATCCTCGGCTTCCCCGACGTCTCCAAGATCTGCATGCTGCAGAGCTTCCACCAGAGCTCGGAACAGTTCGAGATCACCTTCAACAAAACCAAGTTCAATGCCCTGCCGGCCAAGCTGAAGGCCATTATCGAGAACGCGGTGGAATCGGCCTCGGCCGACATGTCGTGGAAGGCGGTCGACCGCTACTCCGCCGACTACCGCGAACTGCAGACCAAGAACGGCGTGAAGTTCTACAAGACGCCGGATACCTTCCTGCAGGAGCAACTCAAGGTATGGGACGAGGTGGTGGCCAAGAAGGGCGAGGGCAACCCGCTGTTCAAGGAAGTGGAAGCCTCGATGCGCGCCTTTGCGGAACGCGCGGTGAAGTGGGACATGGACACCAACAACCCGCGCCGCATGGCCTACAACCACTACTTCGGCAAGCAGCCGGCGAAGAAAGGTTGATCATCGCGTAGCGTGAAGGAAACACCATCTTGCAAGTCAGGATGGTGTTTTTTTTGATTGCCGCGGCGGTCTGCTCGCGTGGGGCCGCCGCCTCACGAGGTCCCGACAATGCAAAAGTTCCTGTTCTTCGTTGACAGGGTGAGCACCTGGGTGGGGCAGGCCTTTGCCTGGCTCATCCTGGTCCTCACCTTGCAGGTTTCCTGGGAGGTATTCTCGCGTTATGTGCTCAACAAGCCCAACGCGTGGTCCTTCGACCTGATGATCATGATGTACGGCACCGCCTTCATGATGGCGGGCGCCTATACGCTCTCCAAGAACGGCCATGTGCGCGGCGACGTGCTGTACGGCTTTTTCCCGCCGCGCCTGCAGGCCGCGCTCGACCTGCTGCTCTACATCCTGTTCTTCATCCCCGGCGTCGTCGCCCTCGTCTGGGCGGGGTACACCTACGCGGCCGAATCCTGGGCCATCAATGAACATTCCACGCTGACCGCCAACGGCCCGCCGCTCTATCCGTTCAAGACGGTGATCCCGATTGCGGGCGCGTTGCTGCTGGCACAGGGCCTGGTGGAGATTGTCCGCTGCATCGCCTGCCTGCGCGAAGGCGACTGGCCCGCGCGCGAACAGGACGTCGAGGAAGTCGATGTCGACAAGCTCAAGGAGATGGTGCAGGTGAAAGACGAGGACATCGCGAAGCTGGACGCATTCGTCACCCACGGGAAAGGGGACAAGCAATGAGGAAAGAAGTCTGGTTCGGCCTCACCATCATGGCCATGGTGGTCATCGGCGTCTTTGTCCTCATGCCGTCACCGTCCGAAATGACCAATGGTCACCTCGGCCTGCTGATGCTCGCGCTGGTGGTTGTCGCCATCATGCTCGGCTTCCCGACAGCGTTCACGTTGATGGGCATGGGGGTGTTCTTCGCATGGCTCGCGTACAACAGCCGCAGTCCTCACGAGGCGGTCGGGCTTACGCTGGACCTCATGGTGCAGCGCGCCTATGCGGTGATGGCCAACGACGTGCTGATCTCGATTCCGCTGTTCGTGTTCATGGGCTACCTCGTCGAACGCGCCAACCTGATCGACCGGCTGTTCAAGAGCCTGCACCTGGCAATGGCGCGCGTCCCCGGCTCCCTCGCCGTTGCCACCATCGTCACCTGTGCGATCTTCGCCACCGCCACCGGGATCGTCGGCGCGGTGGTGACGCTGATGGGCCTGCTGGCGTTCCCGGCGATGCTCAAGGCGGGATACAACGTCAGGCTTTCCGCCGGCGCCATTACCGCAGGCGGCTGCCTCGGCATCCTGATCCCGCCGTCGGTGCTGCTGATCGTGTACGGCGCGACCGCCGGCGTTTCGGTCGTCAAGCTGTATGCCGGCGCGTTCTTTCCGGGGATTATGCTCGCGGGGTTGTATCTCGCTTATGTGATTGTTGTCGCGAAGCTGAAGCCGCATTACGCACCGCCGCTGTCCGAAGAGGACCGGCGGGTCCCCCTGCCCGCTTGGGCGTCCGGGATTGCACAAGGCGGAAGCAGCAATGCTGTCGCCGGCCTGCTCGGCGCGCTACGCGGCAAGCGGCCCGCAGGCGTGACCTCCGGTACGCTGCTCGGACAGCTTGGCATTGCGCTGCTGCCCGCGCTCGCCTTCGCGCTGGCCATGGGACTCACCTATCGCGCCGTGACCACCGTCGAAAAGCAGGACACAGAGGGCGTGGTGCAGATGGGCGAAGGCATGGACTCGGGCACGGAATCGACCGAGTCCGGCAGCGCCGACCTGGCCGAGCCGCCGACGGAGGGCGGCTTGGCCGAACCACCTGCCGCCGGTGCCCTCGCCGAGCCGCCTTCGGAGGACAAGAAGCCGGAAGCAGCAGTCGTTCCGACGCCTGCCGCACCTGCTGACAAGGCGCCCGCGGAAAAAACGGATGTCACACCTGCGCCGGAGGAAGGCGATACCAAGCCCGCGCCCATGTCCTACTGGATCGCGCTTGGCGTCGGACTGGCAGCCATGCTGGTCTTCTATGCGATTTTCAGCTTCGCGCGGCTGGAAATCTTCAAGATGCTGCTCGGCTCCTTCTTCCCGCTGGCGATCCTCATCATGGCCGTGCTCGGCGCCATCGTGTTCGGCCTGGCCACGCCGACCGAGGCGGCGGCCATGGGTTCCCTCGGCGGCCTGATCCTGGCAGCGGCCTACAAGCGGCTCAACTTGGCGGTGCTGAAGGAATCCGTCTTCCTCACAGCGAAGACGAGCGCGATGGTGTGCTGGCTGTTCGTCGGGTCAAGCATCTTCTCGGCGGCGTTCGCGCTGCTGGGCGGACAGGAGATCATCAACAACTGGGTGCTGTCGCTCGACATGACGCCGCTGCAGTTCATGATCCTGGCGCAGGTCATCATCTTCCTGCTCGGCTGGCCGCTGGAGTGGACCGAGATCATCGTGATCTTCATGCCGATCTTCATCCCGCTGCTGGCGCATTTCGAGGTCGATCCGCTGTTCTTCGGCCTGCTGGTCGCGCTCAACCTGCAGACGGCCTTCCTGTCGCCGCCGGTGGCGATGGCTGCGTTCTATCTGAAAGGGGTGTCGCCGCCGCATGTGACGCTGAACCAGATCTTCCTGGGCATGCTGCCTTTCATGGCAATCCAAGTGCTGGCGCTGATCCTGCTGTACATGTTCCCGGCAATCGGGTTGTGGCTGCCGGAGCTGCTGTACAACTAGGCGGCGGCGGCCGAAGTGGCCGAGGCGGGAATCGTAATGGTGAGCGTGGTGCCCTTGCCGGGCGCGCTCGCCATGCGGAACTCGCCGCCAAGCGTGTAGATGCGCTCCCGGATACCGATCAGGCCGAAGGAGCGCGGCTTGCGCATGTTGCCGGGGAAGCCGCCCACGCCGTCGTCCGAAATTTCGATCTCGAGGCCGTCGTACTTGCGCTTCAGACGGATGTCGACATGCGTCGCGTAGGCATGCCGGCTGACGTTGGTCAGCGATTCCTGCAGGATGCGGAAGACCGATGTCGCCGCTTCCTCATCCAGCATGCCATCGATGTCGCCGCCCTCGATCTCCAGGGTGCATGACACGCCGCTGCGCTGGCGGAACTGCTGCACCTGCCATTCGAAGGCGCACTGCAGGCCGAGGTCGAGCACGGGCGGCCGCAGGTCGTTGATGATGGCGCGGATCGAGCGGACCACGTTGTCCACCTGGGACAGCAGGCCATGGAGGCGCTCATTGATCGTCGAATGGGCCTGGCGCGTTTCACTTTCCAGCAGCGATACGTCGATGCGCAGGGCGAGCAGGTTCTGTCCGAGATCGTCGTGGATTTCACGCGCGATGCGCTTGCGCTCGTCTTCCTTGACGCGCGCCTGGTGTGCGGCCAGTTCGCGCAATTCGGTCTGCGACTGCCTGAGCGCCTGCTCCGCTTCCTTGCGCGCGGTGATGTCTCGGCCGGTGCCGCGATAGCCGAGGAATTCGCCGTTTGCGCCAAGCAGCGGTTCTCCGCTGACCGACATCCAGTGCACGCGGCCCCGCTTGTTGCGTATGCAGTATTCCAGATTGCTGAAGGGCCGGTGCGATTTGAGCACCTGCAGATGCTCCTCGAAGTCCTTCTCATCGACTTCCAGCGGCATATCGCTCCGGGTCTTGCCGATGAGTTCGCGGGTCGGCGTGTCGCCGAAAATGGTCTCGCCGCTGATCATGGTGAAACGGAATTCGGCATCCTGTTCCCAGTACCAGTCGGATGACATGCGCGTCAGGCGCTCGAATCGCTCCTCGCTTGCGCGCAGGGCGCTTTCGATGCGCTTGCGTGCGTCGATGTCCTGGGTCAGCCGTGCGTTGCTGCGGGCAAGGTAGGCGGCCTGGACGGCGAGGGACTGCAGGTAAAGCGCGAGCAGGATGCTGAATGACATGCCGCCTGCCAGGGCCATCCAGGCAGATGAGTACGATGTCTCGGATGCACCTTTTGCGGGCGTGCTGACGATGAGCCAGCGGACCCCGGCCGCATCGACATGACGGGTAATGCTCGCGGCGTGCGTACCAGGCTCGGCCTTCACCTCGGACTGGACGGGCGCTTGCCTGGTGGTGCTGTACACAAACTCGGTTTCTTGTCCGTTGTCCACAAAGATGCTGACGTCGATATCGGGCGCATCCATGAGCGCCGCGCGTTGCAAGACGCGTTCCACGAACTCCTGCGCCCGCAAGACGACGGCGTTATAGCCGATGACGATGTCGCCTCGATCGCCGTTCCGGTAAACCGGCATCATCACGGCGAATGCACGCTTGCCGCCCGCCTCCGGCCGGAGGGTGAACATGCGCGTGGCGCTTGGAAGTCCGGTGAACTGTACGCGCTCCAGCGCGGGGTCTTTCTCCAGGAACGGGGAGATATCCATGCCGCGCGCATGCAGGTTGCCGTCCGCGGGAGCGACCTGGTCGACGACGTAGTAGCGGCGCTTGCTGTCAGCCGAGTCGATGCGCACGAAGGAAAACACTTGCACGTAGGGATACAGTTCGGCAAGTCGCGTGGCGACGTCAAGAAATTGCCGCCGGTTGACTTCATCGCCACCGGAAAAGAGGCTGTTGACGAGTGTCAGCCCGTGCAGCGCGTCGTCGAAGCTCTGCTGGAAGGCTGCCTGCCGCGCAACGGCGGCCTGCTCAAAGGCATTGCGGTGCTGGTGCGCTTCGGATGTGGCAAGCCAGACGGAAAGAATGCCCGTCAACGCGAGCCCCGCCCCCAGCACAAGAAGGGCTGCGAGTGAAACCGGCTTTTGCGAGACGGAGCAGGACAAGGTATTCCTCGATCGGTAATTCTTGTTGGGGCTATCCGAAATCCTACGGTACATTATTTGCTGCAGTGCAGCGGAAGTTTGCGAAATCGCACTTCATTGAGTTATGTCAATAAAATGTTCAGGGGCTTCCGCTACAGACTTGCCAAATAGAAAGTATTGGTTTCAAATCAGTGACACTTTTGGTTTCTCTACAGCCGGGTGAAGTCCTGTGCACGCAAACGGGGCACGGCAAGATCAATAAAAGCGCGCACCCGCGCGGGCATCAGTCTGCCATGCGGATACACGATGGACACCGGAAGGGGATCGGTCTCGAATTTTCGCAGCACGGGCTTGAGCCGCCCCTGGCGCACGGCGTCCTGGACCTGATAGGACAGGAAGGCACCCAGCGCCACCCCGTCGCAGCAGGCGTCGACGGCCGCTTCCACCGAGTTGGTGGAGATGCGTGGCGGAACCCTTACTCCCACCAGCCGGCCGTTTTCGCGGAACTGCCACTCGCTGAGCACGCTCCGCCCGGTAAAGCGGATGCTGGCGTGCTTCTCAAGATCCGCAGGATGGCGCGGGACGCCGTTCGCCTTCAGGTAGTCCGGGCTGCCGCAGATGACGCGGCGCAGCGACGCCACGGGAACCGCATGCAAGGTCGAATCGGCGAGATGGCCGATGCGCACGGCAAGATCCACGCCTTCCTCGATCAGGTCGATGCTGCGGTCGAGCATCAGCATGTCCACCGTGACGGCCGGATGCAGCCGCATGAAGGCGTGGACCAGCGGCGCAACGTGCAGGCGTCCGAAGAAGACCGGCATGGTGATGACCAGCTTGCCGGCCGGCGTGGCCCGTGCATCAAACAGCGTGTCTTCCGCCTCTTCCAGTTGTCCGAGCGCCTGGCGGCAAATGGCAAGGTAGCGATGCCCTTCATCGGTCAGGTGGATGCGGCGCGTGGTGCGATTGAACAGGCGTACGCCGAGCTTGTCCTCCAGCTCCGCCAGCCGCCGTACGACCGTCGGCAGTGACGTGTCGAGGGACACTGCCGCCGCCGTCAGGCTGCCGCGGTCGGCGATGGCGATGAAGGTCTGGATGCCGCGCAGTTTGTCCATGGTGTCCCAAGCTCGAAAATATTACTTCAAATTATGAAGTAATCTGCTTCATTTGCTGCCATTTATTCAGCAATCGGCCCGAGGCACAATCGGTTCTCCCGACAACGAAGGAGATCCGACATGCATCCGAACCCGCCCATCAAGCTCTACCGCAGCCTCATTTCCGGCCACGCGCACCGCGCGGAACTGTTCCTGTCCCTGCTCGGCCTGGCGTACGCGCCAATCGATATCGACCTGCGTGCCGGCCAGAACAAAACGCCGGAATTCCTCAAGGTGAATCCCTTCGGCCAGGTGCCGGCCATCGACGACAACGGCGTGGTGATCGCGGACTCGAATGCGATCCTCGTGTACCTCGCAACGAAATACGGTGAGCCGCACTGGCTCCCGCGCGACCCTGCCGGCGCGGCGCAGGTGCAGCGCTGGCTGTCGGTGGCGGCCAGCGAAATTGCCTTCGGCCCGGCAACCGCACGGCTCGGCAAGCGCTTCGGGGCGCCAGTCGACATGGAAGCCGCATTGCGGCGTACCGAGCGCCTGTTCCGTGTGCTGGAGAGTGAATTGCAGTCCCGCGCCTTCCTCCTCGGCGAGCGTGTAACGATCGCTGACGTGGCCGGTTACAGCTATATCGCCCGCGCGCCGGAAGGCGACATCGCACTCGACCCGTATCCCGCCATCCGTGCCTGGCTCGCGCGCATCGAGGCGCTATCCGGCTTCCTGCCGATGATCGAACTGCCGCCGCTGGCGGCAAAGGCAGCCTGAAATGAACGAAGCCGCGAACAGGGCCGCACCCTTCCATCCCGGCGAGCAGGCGGCGCAGGTGCGTGCCGGCGTGCGCGCACAGATGGAAAAGGTAGGCGCGGTGGTGCTGCGCGATTTCATGCCCGAGCAGCACCGGGAATTTTTTCCGCTGCTGCCGACGCTGTTTGCAGGGGCGGAGGATGAAAACGGTCGCCTCTGGGCGTCCGTGCTCACGGGGCCGCCGGGTTTCGTTTCCTCGCCGGCGCAGGCGGCGCTGCGCGTCGATGCGTTGCCCGCGAAGGACGACCCACTGGCGTCAGCGCTTCAGCCTGGCAAGGCGATCGGCCTGTTGGGACTGCAGTTCGAGACACGGCGCCGTAATCGCGCCAACGGAACCGTCGCGTCCCTCGATGCGCGCGGATTCGACTTCGCGCTGGCGCAAAGCTTCGGCAACTGCGCGAAGTACATCCAGACGCGCGAACTGGACGACAGTCCCGCAGCCCAGCCCAAACCCGTGACGCACGGAGGTGCACTACTGCCGGACGCTGCAACCGCGCTCATCGGGCGCGCGGACACCTTCTTCATTGCGACGGGCACCGGGGTGGAAAACAGCCCTGCCCATGGCGCCGACGTTTCCCATCGCGGCGGCCGTCCCGGCTTCGTGCATATCGACGAAAGCGGCATGCTCGCGTGGCCCGACTTCCAGGGAAACAACTTCTTCAACACCATCGGCAACCTTGCTGCCGACGGCAGGGCCGGCCTGCTTTTCATCGACTTCGCGCGCGGCGACCTGCTGCACTTGAGCGGAACGGCCGGCACCGACTGGGATGGTCCCGACGTCGCGCGTCTCGCCGGCGCGAAGCGCGTGATGCGCTTCCAGACCCAACACCATGTATTTCGTCCGGGTGCCCTGCCGATGCGATGGCGCCTGAAGGAAGCGTCGCCCCATCTTGAAGGGACGGGCACATGGGGATGATTGTTGTTGCCGAAGGGAACTCTGCGGGCGGGAGCGACTCACAGCGCCATGATGATGAATTTGCTCCCTGCCCTGGTGCTTCTCTGCGCACTCGATGTCCACGCACGCCAGCCGACGCTGGTCGATGAAATTTCGCGCGCCATCCAGGCGCGCACCGATACCGCGCCCGCGAGCGCGCAGGTCGAAGCAGGCTATTCGCCCGAGGGCAGTGCGGAACGTCTGGTGCTGAAGGTCATCCATGCGTCGCGCAAGAGCATTCGCCTTGCCGCTTATTCCTTCACATCGCCGAAGGTCGTGCGCGCGCTCGTCGATGCCGGCAGACGCGGGGTCGACGTGCGGCTCGTCGTCGACGAAAAGGGCAATGCAACCAAGTCGGGCCTCGCCGCGCTCAACCTGCTGGTCAACGCGGGCATTCCTGTGCGCACGAACGGCGAGTATGCCATCCACCACGACAAGTACATCATCAGCGACGGCCTGCATGTGCAGACCGGCTCGTTCAATTACTCGCAGGCAGCGGCAGGTTCGAACAGCGAGAATGTGCTCGTGGTATGGCACAACGCCGTGCTCGCGGCGTCCTACCTGCGGCATTGGCAGAGCCGCTTCGACGAAGGGAAGCCCTACCGTTCCGGTTTTTGAATCAGGAGCGGGCTGTCTTGCGGAAGACGCGCTGAACAGCACTCACCACCGCGAGCACGATGCCGCCGGCAATCACTCCCGCAACGCCGTTGCCCAGCGCCGAGGTCACCGGCTCCAGCGCCCCCGTCGCATGCGCCGCGCTTTCGACAAGGTGATGCACAGCCGGGATGCCGTGCGCAAGGATGCCGCCGCCAACCATGAACATGGCCGCCGTACCAAGCACCGAGAGCGTCTTCATCAGCGCGGGCGCGATGCGCAGCAGCAGGCGACCGATGGCCTGGCGCAGGCCGCTCCCGCCTTTGCTCAAGTAAAGCCCCGCATCGTCGAGCTTGACGATGCCCGCGACCAGGCCATACACGCCGACAGTCATGATCGCGGCCACGCCGACCAGCACGGCAACGCGCTGCGCGAAGGAGGCGTCGGCCACGGTGCCGAGTGCGATCACGATGATTTCCGCCGACAGGATGAAGTCGGTGCGCACCGCGCCCTGCACCTTCTCCTTCTCGAACGCGACAATGTCCACCGACGGGTTGGCCAGCGCGCTGACGCGCTCGGCGTGATGCGCGTCGTCTTCGTGTTTGCTGTGCAGGAATTTGTGTGCGATTTTTTCGAAGCCTTCATAGCAAAGGAAGGCGCCGCCGATCATCAGCAGGGGCGTCACCGCCCACGGCGCAAAGGCACTGATGGCCAATGCAGCCGGCACAAGGATCGCCTTGTTCTTCAGTGAGCCCTTGGCCACCGCCCACACGACGGGCAACTCGCGATCGGCTTGCACGCCCGACACCTGCTGCGCATTAAGCGCCAAGTCGTCGCCGAGCACACCGGCTGTTTTCTTCGCGGCGACCTTGGTCATCGCGGCCACGTCATCGAGGATGGTGGCGATGTCGTCAAGCAGGGCTAACAGGCTGGCTCCGGCCATGGGATTCCTTGTTGGAAATGTCAGAAGTTGCAGATTTAAGCATGAATACGCCCATGCAGTCATGACAACAACTGTGGCGCGCCGTTCACTTCGCCTTTCCAGCAAGCAATGAATGGGCGGATAATGCGTCGTCATGGCTGATCATTACCTCACCCCATCCAACGTGAGCACGCGCTGGCAGCGATGTGCCGTGCGCATGCTTGCCCTCTTCGGCTGGCGCGTCAATTTTGCCCCGCTGCCCGGCCCGCGCGGCGTCGTCATTGTCTACCCGCATACCTCGAACTGGGATTTCATCATCGGCCTGCTCGCCAAATGGGCGATGGGCATCCATTTCCGCTGGCTGGGAAAGGAAGCGCTGTTCAAGGGCGCGTGCGGCGCGTTGCTGGGCCCGCTGTTCCGCGCCTGGGGCGGCGAGCCGATCGAACGCGGCACCAGCACCGGCGCGATCGAACGCCTGGCGGCGCAGATCAGGTCGGCCGACGAATACTGGCTGGCGCTGGCGCCGGAAGGCACGCGCAAGTACCGCGACGCCTGGCGCAGCGGGTTCTACCATATTGCGGTCACCGCCGGCGTACCGCTCGGCATGGCCACCTTTGATTATGCTGCCAGGGAAGTGCGGCTGGTCAGCTATGCGACGCTCACCGGCGACGTGGATGCCGATCTGGCCGACATACGCGAAGCGTATCGCAGCTGCCACGGACTGAAGCACGAATGTGCCGCGCCGATCGTGTTTTCAAAGGGCACGCAACAGGTTGCTGCCCCCGTGAAGCAATCAGGAAGCGTCCGGCGCAATGCCTGATTGCGGAACGCGCGGGACAGGATCGACTGTTCCATGCGTCTGTTGATATTCGCGCTCGATATGCGAGAAAAAGGTCGACGCGCCATACCTTTCCTTGAACCAGCGGCACCACTCCGCATCCTCGCGCAACGCGGCGTCGGCTTTCTCCATGGCTTCCAGCTGGCGCGCCTTGTCCTCGGCATCCGAGACGGCACGTTGCGCGGCAGTTTCCGCGTCGCGCACTTGCTGCGTCAGCGACGCATTCACCGCCTGCAGACGCTCGATGGTACGCGCCGCCGACTCCACGAGCTCCAGCAAGTCATCGAGGGTGATGTTCTTGTTGCCTTCTTCCTGCGCCAACGGATTTCTCCCAAATAAACCGCATAACGGTTTGCTTAGGTGCGCAAACGCCCGCCCAGTTCCGCGCCGCGCCATGCAAGGGCGGACTTATCGAAAAATGTGATGCAAAAACCGGCGATCGGGAAAAAAAGAGGCGCGACCAGTGACCTGTCGCGCCGTGGGGAAAACCGCACACTATGCCGCTGACTTCGCTTCCATCGTGTGGTCGTTTGAGCCGTCCGCACCGAAGACTGACGCGAGCGCACGACCCACCAGTCCGGTGAGGGACACCACCTTGGCGCGCTCTTCGCGCAGCGCCTGCGCGAGTGCTTCGGCGGAGATCGAGAGCGCCTCCTGCCGGTCCCTGGTGGAGAACAGGTAGAGGCCGCGCGTCGGGCTGACCCAGGCCAGCTTGATCTTCATTGCCGTACCATCCTTGCGCGTGAATTCCATCCAGGTGCCGCGTTCGAGCCCGTCGACGATTTGGTCGAATTGATCCGGTTCGGGATCCGGTTGCCGCGTCGCCTGGCGCTGCGCGCGACGTTCTGCCGCCTGCTTGGCGACCGCCAGGGCAATCTGCATCTGGCGTTCCGGCGACAACTCGAGCGGGGCGCGCACGATGGAAGCGTGGCATTCAGCCAGTTCCTTGAAGAAGCGTTCGCGGTCGTCGCCGTGCCACTTGATCAGGTCCAGCCACTTGTTGAGCATGGCGATCATGGGCGGCAGCTTGGCCAGGAGTTCCTTGCGCTCGGCGGCCGTGATTTTCGGCTTTACGCTCCAGCAGAGGTCGTCCATGGTCCTGATGGCGCTATCCGCCGCCTGCGGCTTGTCATCCTTCACGCCGTAGGCAAGCGTGAGCACGCGCACCCATTTGTCTTCGAGGAAGGTCTCGACGAAAGCGACGACTTCGCCGGTGCCGACACGCATGGCAACCTCGTTCTTTGCCGCTTTCAGGCACTGGTCGTGCTTTTCCTGCTGCAGCGCGTTGCCGATGGAATTGGCCAGCACCTGCTCGGTCGCGGTGTCGTCGCGCTTGATGAAGGCCGTCAGTTCCGTCGCGACGTCGGCGAAGACCGCCATGCGCTGCTCGGATTCCTGCTGGATGCGTTTGACGCTGCGCTCGATGACGACGAAGAGCGGGTCGGCGTTGCCCTTGCGGGTGTCCCAGCCGACGGCCAGCCTGGCCATCAGGTCCACCACGCGACGCGCCGGGTGTCCTGCCTTGAAAAAGAAATCCTTGTCCTGCACCGCCGCCTTCAGGACCGGCACCTGCAGCGAACCGATCATCGCCTTCATTTCATCCGCGATATGCTCGTCGGCGAACACCATGCCGAAAATTTTCTTGAGCAGGTTGATGACGCTCGTGTCCGTCGCCGTCAGCGCACCGACGGGGGCATCCCTGCGGATGCGGTCGAGAATCTCGACATAGAACGGTGTGACAGGCTTTCCGGCTGCGGGCGCGTGCGTCGCAATGCTCCGCTGCACCGCCGACAGGAAACCCATGAGCTCATTGCGCGATGCTGTCGCCTGCAACGCCTCTTCGGCAAACAGCGAAGGAAAATCGGTCGGCAGCGCGCGCTCGGCCGTTCCCGCGGTCTTCTTTTCTTCCGCAGGGAACAGGCGGCGCAATTGACGCGTCACCGGGTCCAGTGCCGCTTCATCCTGGCCCGGCGAGGATTTTTTTTCTTCGTCAAGCGTGGCAACCAGTGCCGACGCCGGCAAGTGCGGCACGATACCCCGCTTGATCAGCGACATGTTCAGCGCATGCAGTACCGGCGCGAGGTCGAGGCACAGTGCCGGCCCGAGCACGCGGTACACCAGGTGGTGCGCGCCGGCATCCGGCTGGAATTCGCACCAGGATTCGTGGATCACCGACAGGAAGACGTGCGGGCGGAACGGATTGTGGGCCGTCTGCAGGGTTTCGCGCCCGAGCAGTGAGGCCAAGCGGATATTGAGCGCGGTCAGGCGGGTATTGTTCTCACCTTCAATGGCGCGCGCGGCCTTGATCAGGCACAGCTTCTTGTCCACTTCGATTTCCGGCGGCAACGACGCGGGGACGGCGGCCGATTCCTGGACCGTGCCGGGGTATTCGGCGGCCAGCACTTCGTTATGCAGTGCGGCGCCGAGCCTTTCGGACATCACGTAATAGAAGGGATAGCGATTGCGCTTGAGAAGCGCGGCCGAGGCATTGAGCAGCTTCGCCTGCTGCGCATCGCCGGACGACTTCGCCTCTGCGGCCAGCGCATCGGCCATGCGCGTGATGAATCCATCAATCTGCTTGTTGGCCAGGTTCGCCGCCGTGTCCGCGAGCTCCTGCAATACCTCGATCCGCAGGGAAGGCGGAATCGGGTTTGCGCCGGGCGCATCGGTCGGTGTTGCGTGGGGAACCATGGCGTTGCCGCATCGAGTGAGATAGAGAGAGTATGTCCAGTAAACCAGACCACCGCTTCATTCTTGCACAATATTGCCGTACGGCAAGATCTCAATTGTAAGGAAACGTTACTTGCCGTATGGCAACTTTTCATCCTTTACTTATGGGTGCAAGCGCTTACTACGTAGCTTGGCGTTTAATTCTTGGAAGGCTCTCGGTTTTATTCCACCTTAAACCAGTATAGACGTAGACGAATTCCTCGCCAAAGCTGACAAGGCGTAACAAATTCCTTGCCGTTCGGCACCTCCATCACGCTGCCGATACGCGAAAAAAAACGGCCGGAATATCCGGCCGTTTTTCAACTCCTGCCCGGCGAGCCGGGCGGGAAATCTGCAGGCGTTATGCCGCCAGGCGCTTTTCCAGCTGCGCTTTGGTCGACTCCAGTTCGCTCGGCAGATGGTACTTCAGCTTGTCGAACAGCTCGGCATGCAGCTTCAGCTCGGCTTCCCAGGCGGCCTTGTCGATCGACGTGATGCGGTCGAACTGTGCCTGGGTGAATTCCAGGCCGTCCCACTTCAGGTCTTCGTAGCGCGGGGTGACACCGAAGATGTTTTCGCTGCCGCCTGCCTTGCCTTCGATGCGATCCAGCATCCACTTCAGCACGCGCATGTTGTCGCCGAAGCCCGGCCACACGAACTTGCCGTTTTCGTCGGTGCGGAACCAGTTCACGCAGAAGATCTTCGGCAGCTCGGCCGGCGAAGCGGCAATCTTCTTGCCGATGTTCAGCCAGTGCTGGAAGTAGTCGCTCATGTTGTAGCCCATGAACGGCAGCATCGCGAACGGGTCGCGGCGCACCACGCCCTGCTGGCCGGCAGCTGCAGCGGTGGTTTCGGAGCCCATGGTCGCAGCCATGTAGACGCCTTCGACCCAGTTACGGGCTTCGGTGACCAGCGGCACGGTGGTCGAACGGCGGCCGCCGAAGATGAAGGCCGAGATCGGCACACCAGCCGGATCGTCCCATGCCGGGTCGATCACGGGGTTCTGGGTGGCGGCAACCGTGAAGCGCGCGTTCGGATGCGCAGCCTTGCGGCCGGTTTCCTTGGCGATTTCAGGCGTCCAGTCCTTGCCCTGCCAGTCGATGGCGTGTGCCGGCGGTTCCTTGGTCATGCCTTCCCACCACACGTCGCCGTCGTCGGTCAGCGCGACGTTGGTGAAGATGGTGTTCGCCGTTAGCGAGGACATGCAGTTGGAGTTGGTCGCGGTGTTGGTGCCCGGGGCTACGCCAAAGTAGCCGGCTTCCGGGTTGATCGCGTACAGGCGGCCATCCTTGCCCGGCTTGATCCAGGCGATGTCGTCGCCGATGGTGGTGACCTTCCAGCCGTTGAAGGCCTTCGGTGGGATCAACATCGCGAAGTTGGTCTTGCCGCAGGCCGACGGGAAGGCGGCAGCCACGTAGTGTTTCTTGCCTTCCGGCGATTCCACGCCGAGGATCAGCATGTGTTCGGCCAGCCAGCCCTGGTCGCGGCCCATGGTGGACGCGATGCGCAGCGCGAAGCACTTCTTGCCCAGCAGCGCGTTGCCGCCGTAGCCGGAGCCGAAGGACCAGATTTCACGGGTTTCCGGATAGTGGACGATGTACTTGGTCTGGTTGCACGGCCATGCCACATCCTTCTCACCGGCGGCCAGCGGCTTGCCGACCGTGTGCACGCAGGGCACGAACTCGCCTTCGGCGCCAAGCACGTCGTACACGGCCTTGCCCATGCGGGTCATGATGCGCATGTTGACGACGACGTACGGGGAGTCGGACAGTTCGATGCCGATGTGGGCGATCGGGGAACCCAGCGGGCCCATGGAGAACGGCACCACGTACATGGTGCGGCCGCGCATGCAGCCGTCGAACAGCCCGTTCAGCGTCACGCGCATTTCAGCGGGCGCCATCCAGTTATTGGTCGGGCCGGCGTCTTCCTCTTTTTCAGAGCAGATGAAGGTGCGGTCTTCGACGCGCGCCACATCCGACGGGTCGGAGCAGGCCAGGTAGCTGTTCGGGCGCTTGGCGTCGTTCAGCTTCTTCATGGTGCCGGCGGCGACCATTTCCGCGCACAGCCGATCGTATTCTTCCTGGGAGCCGTCGCACCAGGTGATGCTTTCGGGCTTGGTCAGCGCCGCGATTTCGGCAACCCAGTTGATCAGCTTCTGGTTCTTGACGTAAGTTGGTGCATTCAAAGCTGCAATGCCTCCCATAACGGGTTGGTTCATAAAAAACTACCTCCAATGCCAATAAAGAAACCTGTCTTGTCCCGGTGCGGCAGGATCGTCGTCAGCTTTTGGCTCGGCTAGTGCAGTGGTCTAGCGGTACGGCGGTCATGTCGAAGGCGGTCATGATGTAGGACCGCGCTGCCCGAAAAATGGAATAATGGTCGGGCTGGTGGGGGCGTCAGCTCCAGAGGGAGTGACGACATATAAGTTACTGATTGTACACGGCGCAACCCCTCGGCTCAATGATTTACAACAAAATTGTAGGAAAAATAGTTGAGTTTTGTAGTAGGTATTTCCCCTTTCTTCCAAGACTCGTATCTTTGCTACGGTTTTATGACAACCTCGGCAAGAACATATGAAAATAGCCATCCTCGACGATTACCAGGACTGCGTCCGGCACCTCGATTGCTTCCGCCTGTTAGAGGGGCATGATGTCAAAGTGTTCACGAACAGCGCAAAAGGTGTAGTACAGCTTGCGCTGCGTCTAAAGGACTTCGATGCGCTGGTCCTGATCCGTGAACGCACTGTCTTCAACCGCCAGCTGCTCGGCAAGCTGCCCATGCTCAAGCTCATCTCGCAGACCGGCAAGGTGAGCGGTCACATCGATGTCGCGACGGCCACCGAAAACGGTATTGCGATCGCCGAAGGCGTGGGCGACCCGACCGCGCCGGCCGAGCTGACCTGGGCGCTGATCATGGCGTCTTCTCGGAAAGTCCCGCAGTACGCCGCCAACCTGCGCGATGGCTTGTGGCAGACGGCTTCGATCAATCCGGAACTCAACACGCTGGGCACCGTGCTCAAGGGCAGGACGCTCGGCATCTGGGGCCTCGGGCGCATCGGCCGGCTGGTCGCGGGCTATGGCAAGGCCTTCGGCATGCACGTGATGGTCTGGGGCAGCGAAGCCAGCCGCGATGCCGCCCGGCAGCTCGGCTATTCAGCGGCAGATTCGCGCGAAGCCTTCTTCGCGCAGTCGGACGTGCTGTCCCTGCACCTTCGGCTCAGCGACGTCACGCGCGGTCTCGTCACGGAAGAAGACCTGAACCGGATGAAACCGTCCGCCCTGCTCGTCAACACCAGCCGGGCAGAACTGCTTGCGGAGGGCGCGCTTGACGCTGCGCTGAGGCGGGGCCGTCCCGGTTTTGCCGCCATCGACGTGTTCGAATCCGAACCCCTGCCGCCGAAGACATCGCTGCTGTCCATTCCCACCCTGCTGGCCACGCCGCATATCGGTTACGTCGAGAAAGACAGCTACGAGCTGTACTTCCGCGCCGCCTTCCAGAACGTGGTCGACTTCGCCAACGGCACGCCGAAAAACATCCTGAATCCCGACGCATTGAACCGGTAGATGCATGCCACGACTTGAACCGACGCGTGCACTGAAGGCGCTGCTGCTTTGTATGGCCTGCCTCGGTGTACTGGCATCTGCGCGGGCCCAGTTGCCCGAGGGTATCCGCCATGTCACGACGGTCGAAGGCGTGGACGAATACCGGCTGGCGAACGGCCTGCGCATCCTGCTCGCCGCGGACAACGCGAGGCCCGTCGTCACCGTCAACCTGGTCTACCTCGTCGGATCCCGCCATGAGGGTGCGGGCGAAGCCGGCATGGCCCACCTCCTGGAGCATCTCGTCTTTAAAGGCACGTCGTCCACGCCCGACCCGAAGGCGCAGTTCGCGCAGCGCGGCATGCAGTGGAACGGCACCACTTCCTACGATCGCACGAACTACTACGCCACCTTCAACGCCGAGGGCGACAACCTCGACTGGTATCTCGGCTGGCTAGCCGATTCCATGGTCAACGCCTCCATCGCGCGACGCGACCTGGACAGCGAGATGACCGTGGTGCGCAACGAATTCGAACGCGCCGCCGTCCGCGCCGATGTCGCGCTCTATCAGGGCGTGCTCGCTGCAGCCTTCCAGTGGCATCCCTACGGCCGTGCCGTCATCGGCACGCAGTCGGACATCGAGAACGTGTCGATCGCGCGGCTGCAGAATTTTTACAAACATTACTATCAGCCGGACAATGCCGCGCTTGTCGTCGCCGGGAAGATCGACCGGGACGCGGTGCTTGGACGCATCGCCGCTGTATTCGGTACGCTGCCGGCGCCTACCCGTACGCTTGAACCGCCTTACACCCGGGAACCGGTGCAGCAGGGCGAACGCCATGTCACGCTGCGCAGGACCGGCGCCTCGCCGCTGATTGCCGTGGCCTACCACGCAGTGCCTGGCGGCAGCCGCGATTCCGCCGCACTCGCGGTCCTGCGACAGGTGCTCACCGCTGCACCGGGAGGAAGGCTGCATCAGGCACTCGTCCAGGCGGGCCTGGCCAGTTCGGTGTTCGACTGGACACAAACGACGCGCGAACCGGGTTTCGTATACCTGGGCGCCTTGCTTGCGGACAGTGCCGAATTCGACACCGCGCAGAAGGCCATGACCGATGCGCTCGAATCGATGGCGCCCGCCGCCGAGGAGGAAGTCGCGCGCGCGAAGACACTCATCGTCAACGCCATCAACCGCCGGCTTCTCGACGCGCACGGCGTGGCCATGAGCCTGACCGACGCGATTGCTGCCGGTGACTGGCGCCTGGGTTTCGCGATGCGCGACTGGATAGGCGAGGTGACACCCGCCGACGTTGATCGTCTCGCGCGTGCCATCCTCGTGCAAAGCAACCGCACCAGCGGACGCTTCATTCCCACCGCGCAGGCGGTCCGCGCGCCCGTGCACCAGGTGGCGGACCTCGACACCCTGCTGAAGGACTATCGCGGGCGGCCGCCAGCGGTCGACGCCGACACCTTTGCGATGACCAACGCGGAAATCGACGCGCGTACGCAGGCCTCCATCCTGCCGGGCGGCATGAAGCTCGCCATCCTGCCGCGCGCCACGAAGGGCGAGCGCGTGAACGGGACGCTTCGCCTGCGCTGGGGAAGCGTCGAAACCCTGCGCGGCAGGCGTGCCGATGGGCTGCTGCTGCCGAGCATGATGCTCAAGGGCACCGCTCAGCGCTCACGCACCGAGCTGAACAACCTGCTGTCGGACATGGACAGCTCCATGGCGGTCAGTGCGATTGCGCCCGCCGGCGGCAGTCTGGTGGGTCTCGCGATCGACTTCAACGTCCCGCGGAAAAATCTCGAGCGCATGCTGGAGTTGCTGGCCGATGTCGTGCGAACCCCCGCCTTCCCGACGGACGAGTTCGAACAGGCGCGACGCGCTTATGTCGCGCAAGTCCTGGCCGGGCAGAATGATCCTGCGACCCATGCCGACTCTGCGCTCGCCCGTCACACCATGCGCTATGAGAAGGATGACCCGCGCAGCGCATGGACGGCACAGGAAACGCACCAGGCTGCACGCGAAGCGACGGTGGAACGCATGCAGGACTTCTACCGGGAGTTTGCCGGCGCCGCGCATGCCGAACTCGCCATGGTCGGCCCGCTTGATGCGGCGGTGGCGGCCGAACAGTTGCGCACACTGTTCGACGCCTGGCGCAGCCCGCATGCCTTCACGCGCATTCCGCGGCCCTACCAGGACGTGCCTGCAATAAACGTCGTGCTCGACATGCCCGGCAAGACCAATGCCGCCTATGCCGCCATCCTGCCGATCGCGCTCGAGGAAACGGATGCGGACACGCCCGCGCTCTTTACGGCCATCCAATTGCTCGGCGGACGCGCCGGTACGCGCCTCTGGAACCGACTGCGCGAGAAGGAGGGGTTGAGTTACGGCGTGAACGCTTCATTGCGCGTGGGCACACGCGACCGGAACGGCCGCATTTCCATCACTGGCACGTTCGCGCCGCAAAACCGGGAGCGCTTCGAGGCGGCATTGCGCGACGAGCTGGATAAGGTGCTGGCCGATGGCTACACCGCGCTCGAAGTGGATTTCGCGAAGAGCGCGATCCTGCGCGTGCGCCGGCAGTCGATTACGGAGGAACGCACCGTGGCTGCCATGCTGGCCGACAACCTCTTCTGGGGAAGGACGATGACCTGGCGCGAGCAGCGCGACAAGGACTACGCCGCGCTCACCCCGGAACAAGTGAACGCGGCGCTGAAGAAATACCTTGATCCGGCAAGGATGTCCGAGGCAATCGCGGGTGACTTCGCCGGTCAGTAAGTCTTGTAGGGCAGGAACTTCCCCGACAGCACAACGTTGACGCGGTCGCCTTTCGGATCGGGCTCGCGCGTAATGTCCATTGAAAAGTCGATCGCGCTCATGATGCCGTCGCCGAACTCTTCATGGATCAATTCCTTGATGGTCGTGCCGTACACGTTCACGATCTCGTACCAGCGGTAGATCAGCGGGTCGGTCGGTACCGCCGTCGGCAGCGAGCCCTTGTACGGCACGATCTGCAGCCACGCCGCTTCCTCATCCGTCAATTCGAACAGGCCTTGCGCGGCCTCGGCCTGCGCCTTGGTGAAGGTCATCTGGCCGAGGCATGCCGCAGTCGTCCATTCCTTGCTATGGCCGATGCGTTCGGCGATGTCCTTCCACTTCAGGCCCTTCCTGACTTTGGCTTCGATGATCTTGCGGGTCACTTCGTTGCGATCCATGGGCTTCCTCGTTGATGTGGTTGACGGTGCGGTCCGTTCAGCAAAAGGCGTGCCGTCGTTCAAGCGCTGGAAAGCATGCTCCATGCACCGGGGATGCGCACGCGCAGTCATGCATCTGCCCCGAATTCGTGCGGCGCGACCGCTTTCAGCACGGTCGTTCATGTTTCGCTACACTGGTAGGCCTTTCCTGGAGTCCCCATGCAGACCAGATTGTGGTCCCTCACCCTCGGCAATTTCGCGATCGGCACCGGCGTCATGATCGTGCCGGGCATGCTCAATGAACTGAGCGCCGACCTCGCCATCTCGCCGGCGCAGGTGGGCATGCTGATTTCCGCCTTTGCGATGACGATCTGCGTCACCGGCCCCTTCCTCGCTGGCTGGACCAGCGCCATCGAACGCCGCAAGCTGCTCACCGTATCGCTGGCGCTGTACGCGGCCATGCACTGGCTCGCGGCGCTGTCGCCGGGCTACCACACTTTGCTGGCCGCACGCATGCTGACCGCGCTCGGCGCCGCCGTCTTCACCGCGCAGGCGGCTGCAACTGCCGGTCTCATGGTGGCGCCTGAAGTACGGGGCAAGGCCATCGGGCTGGTATTCCTCGGCTGGTCGATCGCCGCCGTGGTCGGCACCCCCATTGGTGCCTATCTCGGCGCGCATATCGGCTGGCGTCCCACCTTCGGACTGGTCGGCCTGCTCGCTGCGCTGTTCGCGGCCGGGGTGTGGATGCAGATTCCGTCCAAACTCTATATCGCCCCCATGGATCGCGCCGCATGGAAGGCGCTGTTTGCCAATACACCGCTGCTGCTCGCGATTTCAGTGACCGCGATCCAGGCGCTCGGCATGTTCACCATGTTTTCCTACATGGCATTGCTGCTAAAGGATTTCATCGGCGCCACGCCGACCGTCATCAGCGTCATGTTCCTCTGCTTCGGCATTACCGGCGTGCTCGGCAACGTCATCGGCGCACGCGTGATGGATCGCATCGGGCCGATGCGTGTCGGCGTCGTGGCGATGGGCTGCATGCTGACCGCGATCACGCTGTGGCCGCTCACGCGTGGCTCCCTGCCGGTCACCGTGGCGTTGATCCTGCTCTGGGGATTGGGATGCTTTGCGATCAACGGTTCACAGCAGGCGAGACTGGTCGCGATGGCACCGCCGCTGGCATCGGCCTCGGTATCCCTCAATTCCTCTGCGATCTATCTCGGGCAGGCAGTGGGTGCGTTCATCGGTGGCCTGATCGTGTCGACGCAGGGCACCACCAATCTGTCCTTCTATAGCGCAGTCCCGATGGCCACCGCCATCATTGTGTCGCTATATGCAACCAGCCTCGCCAATCGGCGGCGCATGATGGAGGCCGCATGAAGATCCTGAGCGTGAATATTGGCGCTGTCGCCGATCTGTTCGTCCCGCAGTCGGACCAGATGCGCCGCGTGGTCACCGGAATACACAAGAAACCGGTTGCCGGAAAGGTAACGGTCGGCAAGCTCGGCCTCGACGGCGACGAGCAGGCGGACCTGAGCGTGCACGGCGGCCTGGCCAAGGCGGTGTATGCCTATCCCGTCGAGCACTACGCCTTCTGGAAAGCGCAACGCCTTGCTGCATTGAAGCGCGACGAACTGCTGCCGTTCGGTTCGATGGGCGAGAACCTGACGTTGGAAGGCTTGCTGGAAAGCGATGTATGGATCGGCGACCGCCTGCAGGCCGGTTCGGTCCTGTTCGAGGTCACCGACCCGCGCCAGCCCTGCTACAAGTTCAACGCGAAGATGGGGTTTTCGCACGCGGCGAAGATGATGCTGCAGGCAGGATGCAGCGGCTTCTATTTGCGCGTGATCGAGACGGGCGCGCTGGAAGCGGGCGATGCGGTGAGGCTCCTTCCCGGCAAGCGGGAAACCTCACTCGCGCAGGTCAACGAACGACGTCTGAAGGGGCGGCAGCGCGATCTGTTCTGAAGCTGTGCTTCACGACCGCACGTCCACCTGTCCAGATCTTCGTCCAGCCGGGAGGCCAGGGCAAAGGCGGGCCGGCATACGCGGGCACGCCGCGGCGCACTGGAATCACCGGCAGATGGTCCGGCACCGGCCCATCGCGTAAATCCCATCCGAGCGTGTACGCATAATTCGGCAGCAGCGCCTCGCATACCGCGTCGAACCATTCCGTATGGTCCTCGTCGCGGCGCAATGCCTCGGCCAATCCCTGCGGATCGAAGCGCGCAAAGGAATGCACCAGTTCCTGCGCCGTCGCGCCAGGCTGGTCGCCCCAGCCGAGCACGGGATTGAAGTTGTAATCCGCCCCCGAGCCGTACCAGCCTTCACGCCAGGCGCGGTCGATCCAGTTGCGCTGTCCGGTGAACAGGTGCCAGCGCCAGTGCAGTCCCGACGGCTTCGGCCAGGAGTAGAGGTACAGGCGCTGATAGCCCGCGCGATGCAGTTCGCGCACCATGGCCATCAGCCGCGCATGCGGCATGCGATCCGGCGCATCGCGGCGGAATCGAATCGGCTCGCCGTCGGCGTGCTGCAGTTCATCGTGCGAGAGATTCAGGTCCAGCGTGCGCACCTCGTCGCCGAAGCGCGCCGACACCCAGCCGGTCAACAGGTTGACCGAGGTGATGACGCCATATCCGCGATGGCGATGGAAGATGACGGTGCCGGGTGCAACGGGTTTCATGGGCATTCGGTAACGGTTCATACACTGGGCACGACGCGCCTTGCCATCGCTCTATGGCGGGCAAGGCGAGAGGTGTTCAACACACTCTAAACCATTCGCCGGCACAAATCACCTCTTGATTTTTGCCGCGATTGGGCTTCGGTTTTTCACTGCAACAGGACGGGCCTTCCGCGTCTGGCGGCATGGAGTGCACAGCGGATAGTGGCGATGCGGTGTGCGTGCAGTCGAGAATGCTGCCTGTCATGTCCGCCGCCGTGGAGGACCGCTCCCTGGTTCACTGATCGGACAGGCCGCGAAGCAATTTGTTCAATGGTTTTTGCCAGCAAGCCATGCCATTCAGTCTACGTTGCACTCCCCACAATGTTGCTCGGAGGCACAAAAAAAGTGCACGTTCACGCTTATTCCTTTTCGCTTCCTCGACAAGCGGTTAGGCGGCAGTGACTCTCCCAAGGGCTTGAATTCACGGAAAAAACCGGCGAGCGGAAATGCTGCAGGGCGAAATGAACAAACGCTCTCGGCACCTTTTCTCTCGTTGGCCTGCAACTTGCAATGTTGTTGCATCGCACTATTTTGTGCCTTCTCGTCACTGTCCTACCCGGTCAGCGACGCTCTGCCCACCTTTATCGAGGACAGCACCCATGCGCGACACTGCCCCTTGGGCCATCGATACCTTCCTGCCCTACATGCGCGACGTGGTGCGCTGCGAACAATCGCTGCGCGAACTGAACCTGATGTGGCGCATGATCGAGGCCTCCGCCAAGATGAACTGCCCGGTCGAAGCCAAGACCATCCTCCCCACGATGGCCGCGACGCGCGCCGGATTCAACCGGCTCGAGCAGGAGCTCGTCAGCAGCCTCGTGCGCGAGAAGGTCGGCAATGTCCTCGACGAAATCGGCACCAAGGCGCAGTACGTAATCGATATCGTGGTGCGCAACCTGTACGAACGCACCGCTGACGTCGGCTTCCTCGCCACCGATCGCGAGCTGTGCGCCTTTGTCGCCGGCATGCACGACGACGCCGATGCCGTCCGCCTGCGCCTGCGCGCCTACCGTAGCAAATACACCGTCTACGATGAAATCATCCTGCTCGACACGCAGGGCAACGTGCTGGTGCAGATCGACGAGGCCACGCCGCTTGAAGGCAGCACCGACCCGCTGCTGGCCGAGACGCTGGCGTCGAGCACCTATGTAGAAACCTTCCGCGCCACCGACCTGCGCCCTGCGAAAAAGCAAGCGCTGGTCTACTCGCGGCGCATGCTGCACCCCGACACAGGATCGCCCGTCGGCGTGCTGTGCCTGTGCTTCCATTTCGAGGAGGAGATGGCCGGCATCTTCCGCTCGCACCGCGACGCCGAAGAGCGGTCGAACATGCTGCTGCTCGACGGCGAGAACCGCGTCATCGCCAGCGCCGACGAGCGCTGGATTCCACCCGGCGCCATCGTGCCGGTCAACCGGGATGCCAGCGCGCGCCTGATGGTCTACGGCGGCCGCGAATACCTCGTGCGCACTTTTGTCGCTGAGGGCTACCAGGGTTACATGGGGCCGCCGGGATGGCAGGGGCAGGTCATGATTCCCGTCGACGTCGCCTTCCGCGGTGGCAGCACCGACGCCCTGTCGGCACTCGACGGGCACGTCGCGGATGGACTGCTCTCCCATGCGCGCTCGTTCTGCCCGCCGCTGTACGACATCATGACCGCCGCCGACACCATTCGTCGCGTCGTCTGGAACGGCCAGGTGATGACCGCCGGCCAGCGCGGCGAGCTGCTCAAGCTGAAAACCATCCTCGACCAGATCAGCGAAACGGGCAATCGCAGCAACGAGCTCTTTTCGCAGTCGATCCGCGACCTTTACGAGACCGTGCTCGCATCCAGCCTGCGTGACTCTGAATTCGTCACGCATCTGCTGGTCGACCTCCTCGACCGCAACCTCTACGAGCGCTCGGACGACTGCCGCTGGTGGGCGCTGACGCCGGAGCTGCGCAGCGCGCTGGCCGCCGACGAAAAGGACTTCGAAACCATGGAAGGCGTCACCGCCATCCTCGATTACATCAATCGGCTGTACACCGTCTATACCCGCATCTTCGTGTATGACGCGGACGGACGCATTATCGCCAGTACCAATCCGCTGGAGAATGGCGTGTCCGTGGTCGGTACCCGGATCGACCCGGCCACGCTGGCGGGCGTGCGGGCGCTGCGCAACGAGCAGCAATACCATGTGACGCCATTCGCGCCGACCCCGCTCTACGGCAACCGTCCCACCTATGTGTACCACGCCGCCATTCGTGACCCCGACAGCGAAGCGACGGTCGTTGGCGGCATCGGCATCGTGTTCGACGCCGAGCCGGAGTTCAACGCCATGCTGCGCGGTGCGCTGGGCGAGAAGGAGAATGTCAGCGCCCTCTTCATCGACCGGGGCGGACGCATCATTTCCAGCACTGATCCGTGCCGGCCCGTGGGAGGGCAACTGGACATCGATCCGGCGCTGCTCAAACTCGACAACGGCAGCAGCGCTTCGCGCATCGTGCTGCACGACGGCCATTACGCCATCATGGGCTGTACGGCCTCCAACGGCTACCGTGAATTCAAGGTGGCTGACGGCTACCGGGAAGACGTGATTGCGGTCGTCTACAACCTGTTCGGCGAGGTGCGCGAGCAGGGCAGCGCACGGCCTGCGGACGCCGTCATCGAGAGCGGCATCGGCGCCGAAGGTGGGCGCGAGTACGCAAGCTTCTTCATCGACGGCATGCTGTTTGCGATGCCGGCCGACGCGGTGCTTGAAGCCTTGCCCGCTTCGGAAATCTCGCCGGTATCGATGGGCGGCAGGGAGGAACGCATCGGCGTGCTCGCGCAACAGCGCGTCGGCGAGTCCAGCAGCTTCGTCTGGGTGTTCGACCTGCGCCACCTGATGCGGGGCAAGGCATCGGAGATCGGCAGCGCCAGCCAGGTGGTCGTGGTGCGCCACAACGGCCAGGACATCGGCCTGCTGGTCGACGAACTGCATGGCGTGCCCGAGTTCCACGCCGCGCAGATCGTCCCGACGCCGTTCGCCGCCAACGCCGACGGCCTGCTCGTCAAGCAGGTCATCCAGGCCAACGAAGGGCGCCTGCTCATCCAGGCGCTCGATGTGGCGCAACTGTTTGCCTGCTTGAAGGATCCGTCGCTGCCGACCGTGCTGAATCTCACCGACATGCAGCGACTGACGGGCTATCGCGACGCGGCTGAACTCTTGGGTGAAGCGGCATGAGCACGATCGAACAGGCCATCCTCGGCAGCGGTGTGCTTTACGACCGGCTGTGCCTGATCACGGAAGTGCTCGGACGCTTCGTCTCTTGCGCGCCGCGATCCGTCGACATCGCACACCTTGAAAAACACACTGGCAGGCCCGCGAAGGAATTGCTCAGGCTGTGCGCGATGCTCTGCCGCGAGGAGCTGCTGCGGCGGCATCCGGACCAGCCGCGTTGCTGGCTGCTCGCGCGGGAGGCCAGTCAGGTGACGCTGGAAGACGCCTTCCGCTGCGCAATGAACGAGCAGGCGGCGCGCGCACGACCCGCCCGCGTCCGGGCCGAGGTGCAGGAAGGTGGGCCCCGGCGTGAAGTCGACATGCTGGTCATGCAGGCCACGATGGACATCAACCAGAGCATCTTCCAGCACTTGCGCCAGTTCTCGCTGGACCGGCTGAAGGTGTCGGCGGCCGGCATGTTCGGGGCGCGTCGCACGACGCCCGATCCGTGGACGCATGCGCGCCTGTCGTTCAGCTAGGTGTCAGCCAATTCTTGTAGAAATCGATGAACTGCCGTACGCGCGGCGGCACATGCCGGCCCTGCGGATAAACGGCATGAATGCCGCCGCGTGGCAGCGACCAGTCGGGCAGCAGCCGCACCAGCGCGCCTGCCTCTAAATCATCCCGCACGCTGTAGGCGTCCAGTACCGAAATGCCGGCGCCTTGCCGCAGCATGGCGCGCAGCGCGCCGGGAGAGTCCACGCGCAGGCGGGACTTTACCTGTAGCGTGTGCGTCTCGCCGCGGCGGGCAAATTTCCAGGTGAAGGGCGTTGGCAGCAGCATGAGCGCCACCCACTCATGCTGCGCCAGATCCTCGACGCGCTTCGGTTTGCCTGCGCGCTGCAGGTAGTCTGGCGATGCCACCACGTACTGGTCGAACTCGCCCAGCTTGACCGCGCGCAACGAGGAGTCGCGGAGCCAGCCAAGCCGGATCGCCAGGTCGATGCCTTCCTCCACCAGGTCGACCACGCGGTCGCCGGTGCGCAGGTCGACCTGCAGCGCGGGATGACGCGCCGCGAATTCCGCGGCGGCCTGCGCCAGCGATTGCACCGCATGGTCGACACTGGTGGTCAGCCGCAACGTGCCGGTCAATTCGCCCTGCTCGTGCCCGACCTGGTCAATCGCCTCCTGAATGCCGGCCAGCAGCGGCTTGCATTCGTCGTGCAGCCTGCGCCCGGCATCGGTCAGGCTGACCTTGCGCGTGGTGCGCAGGAACAGTGTCGTGCCGAGCTTTTCTTCCAGCCGGCCGACCTGGATGCTGACTTTTGCCTTCGCTACGCCAAGGCGTTCCGCCGCTGCCGTGAAGCCGCCGGCCTCGACGACGGCATCGAAGACCACCAGGCTGTTGAGATCGATCTGGTTGAGAAGGGACATGGCTGATTGTATTGATCTGGATAACAATCAATTATTGACTTGCCTGTTTATCGAATCAATGTATTTCGCGATGATGTGCATGCATTCAAACAACACGGAGTCCACACCATGCGTATCGCGCTCATTGGCGCCACCGGCTTCATCGGCTCGGCCATCCTGAAGGAAGTCCTCTCCCGCGGCCATGAGGTCACGGCACTCGTCGCCCATCCTGAAAAGCTTGCCACGGCGGCCGGTCTGACGAAGGCGGGCGCTGACGTGCTCGACCAGGCCAGGCTTGCGGCCCAGCTCAAGGGGCACGATGCCGTCATCAGCGCCTTCAGCGGCCATGCGCAGGGCGATGTCCACGGTTACTACGTCAAGGGCATTCGATCCATCATCGGCGCGGTGAAGGATGCCGACGTGCAGCGGCTGCTGGTCGTCGGAGGCGCGGGCAGCCTCGAAGTCGCACCCGGCGTGCAACTGCTCGACACGCCCGGATTCCCCGACATGTACCGTCCGACTGCCGAGGGCGCGCGCGAAGCGCTGAAGCTGCTGCGCGAAGAGCCTCACCTGAACTGGACCCTGCTGAGCCCGTCCGCGGTGATCGCCCCCGGCGAGCGCACCGGCAAGTTCCGCCTCGGCGCCGACCAGCTGCTGGTCAATGAGCAGGGCGACAGCCGCATTTCCGTCGAGGATTACGCGGTGGCCATGGTGGATGAACTGGAGCGTCCCGCGCACGCACGCAAGCGTTTCACCGTGGGCTACTGAGGCGAACGCTCGTTCCGTTATGCATGGCCTGCATGAGGCGATGCATACACAGCATTGGATTGACAGACAGGCATCACATACGATGCGCATCGGTGCCAGCCGGGGACGTTTGCCAGCGTCTTTCACCCCGGCTGTCTCCTGGGGTTCGGAGTGATGCCTTAAAGGCGTCACTCCTTTTTTTTATCCCCGCCGGCGACGCTCCCAGTTCCGCGCGAGGCGGAACAGCGGGCCGATGGTCAGCACCAGCGCCGCCATGCGCGTCACATGGAAAGCGGTGACGATGGGCACGCCGAGCTGCAGCGTCTTCGCAGTCAGGCTCATTTCCGCAATACCGCCCGGCGAAGTTGCAAGGATCGCGGTCGCCGGATGAATGCCGCTCACGGCCGACAGCCCGAAGGCGAAGCAGGCCGCAATCCCCATGGCCACCAGTGCGCAGACCGCCACGCTTGCCAGGTAACGCGGCGCCGTGTGCAGGAATTCCGGCGTGAAGCGCGTGCCCAGCGAAATGCCGATGAACAGCTGCCCGAGGTGCACCATCCACTCCGGCAGGGCGGACAGGTTGATGCCCGTCGAGGTCAGGCCGATCGCGACCGCCAGCGGCCCGATCACCCATGCGTTCGGCGAACGGATGCGCTTGAGCAGCAGGGCGCCGGCGCTCGTCAGCAGGATCAGCAGCAGGAGTCCCGGATAATGCACGACACGTGCTCCCGGCGCATACACGTCGCTGCCCTGCACGCCGGCAAACTTGAACAGGAAGGGAATGATGGCCACCACCATCATGATGCGCAGGCTATGCGCCGCCGCGACCCTGTCCACTTTTGCGCCGTGGCGCTCTCCCTGGCTTGCCATTTCCGACGCGCCACCCACGGCCATCGCAAAGAATGCCGTCGTCTTCTCGACCCCCGACAGCTTGTGCAGCAGCCAGCCGCAGAACACGCCGAGCAGCATGGCAAACCCGACGCCGGCGACGATGTAACCGAGATAGGACAGGAGCACTCCCAGCACCGCCGGCGTGAAGTACAGCCCGAGCGCCGTGCCGATCGCCCACTGTCCCGCCTCGCGCACCTGCACCGGGTTGTAAAGTTGCGCGCCGGCCATGCGCGCAATGGCCGAGCCGAACAGCGGGCCGATCATCCACGGCAATGGCGTGTCGAGCCAGTCACAGGCAAGCGCGGCGATGAAACCGATGGCCAGGGAAAGCAGGAAAGGCGGCGCGTTCGCGCGCGTGAGGAAAGGCATGATCTCTGATGCTACCGGCCGGGCAAGGGATAGGTCAGCGGACGAGTCCCAGTTCCTTCGCCCGCTTGCCGTAGTCGTCCACGGTATGGTTCACGTAAGCGGTCAGCGCATCGCCCGTCATCGAAAACGGATACAGGCCGTGCGCCGCGCGCAGTTGTTCGAAAGCGGGTTGCGCCATCATCTTCTCGAAGGCAGCCACCCATTTGCGGTAATCCTTGTCCGGCACGTTCGGCCCCATGTACACGCCACGGATGATCGGCCAGGTCAGGTCGAAGCCCTGCTCGCGCGCCGTCGGCACATGGGAAAGCGGGCCGGGCAGCCGCTTGTCCGCCATCACCGCGAGCACGCGGATCTTGCCGCTGGCCGCATGCAGGGCCGCCTCCGACGCATCGCCGGACACGGCCTGCACATAGCCGGCAAGCAGCGCGGTAAACGATTCCCCGCCGCCCTCGAAGGCCACGAAGCGCAGCGACTTCGCATCGCCGCCGGCCTGCTTGGCGAGGATGGAAACCTTCAACCAGTCCTGGCTGCCGACCGTGCCGCCGGCGCCAATGGAAATGCCGGACGGATTGCGCTTGATCGCTTCCAGCAGGTCGCGCAGCGTCTTGTACGGCGAATCCTCGCGCACCGCGATCATGCCGTAGTCCGTGCCCAGCGCCGCCACCCAGCGCACATCCGATGCCGACACCTTGCCGTATTTGCCCTGCGCCAGGTTGAGCAGCGAGCCACCGGAAAAAACGACCAGGGTGTCCGGTTCCGCGCGCCGTTGCGACAGCACCGAATTCCACGCGACGGCTCCGATGCCGCCGGGCAGGTAGCTGATGCGCAGCGCAGGGTTGACTTGCGCCAGCTTGGCTACCGGCTCCAGTCCCTTGCGCGCCAGCTTGCAGGTCAGGTCCATGCCACCGCCGGGCTTGGCGGGGACGATGCATTCCGGCGGACGCGCGGGCTCTGCGCCTGCCTGGGCGGCAAGCAGTAACGCCAATGGGAGGAGCCATGCGCGAATTGTCATTTTGCATCTCTTTTGTCATGCCGGATGACGTCATTCTTGCCGATATTCGGCAGCGCGACAAACAGCGCCGCTTTTGCAAACAGGTTGAAGTTGAGTATGATGGGTAACGCCGTTCCGCACGTCATGCAGGCTTGAGGAGCGGCGCAACATTCCACACTACTCTGCCCAAGCTTTCAGTCTGCTTTCAATATGCGAATCCTCCTGGTCGAAGACCACGCCGAACTCTCGCGCTGGATCAGCAAGGCGCTGCAGGACGCGCGCCTGACGGTCGAATGCGCGATGAATGGCGCGGACGCCGATGCGCTGCTCCACACGCAGGAATACGCGCTGGTGATCCTCGACCTCACCCTGCCGAAGATGGACGGACTGGAAGTGCTCAAGCGCATGCGCGCCCGCGGCAGCAAGACGCCTGTACTGGTGCTGACTGCGCGCGGCGGACTGAACGAACGCGTGCAGGGCCTCAACCTCGGCGCCGACGATTACCTGGCCAAGCCCTTCGAACTGGTCGAACTCGAAGCGCGCGTCAAGGCGCTCCTGCGCCGCTCGCAGGGCAATGAAGCCGTGGTGCTGAACTGCGGTGCGCTTTCCTTCGACACCGTCTCGCGCATGTTCACCTACGGCGGCACGCCGCTCGCGCTGACGCCGCGCGAACATTCCGTGCTCGAAGTCCTGATCACGCGCGCCGGCCGCGCCGTGCCGAAAGAGAAACTGTTCGACGAAGTGTTTGCGCTCGACGACGACGCCAACCTCGACGCGATCGAGATCTACATCCATCGTCTGCGCAAGAAACTCGAACGCGCCGAACCCGGCCGCGTTGCCATCACCACGCTGCGCGGCCTCGGATACCTGCTGGAAGAAAAACCGCAGTGAACGCATTGCGGATCGGCAGCCTGCGCGGCCAGTTGCTGGCGTGGATGATCTTTCCACTCGCCATCCTGGTCGCGATCGACGCCGTCACCGTGTATCACGCCTCGATCGAAGCTGCCGACCTCGCCTACGACCGTTCGCTGCTCGCCTCCACCCGCGCGCTGTCGGAGCGCGTCTCCATTGTCGACGGCAAGGTGGTGGCGGACGTGCCCTACGTGGCGCTGGACAGTTTCGAGACGGACACGCTCGGGCGGATCTACTACAAGGTTACCGGTATCCACGGCGATTTCGTGTCCGGCTACGACGACCTGCCGCCCTTGCCGAAGAATGTGCAACGCTCGCAGGCCTACCCCGCGCTGGTCTACTTCTATCATGCCGTGTATCGCGGCGAGCCGGTGCGCATTGCCGCGCTCTATCAGCCGGTGTACGACGATACGATTCGCGGCATTGCCCTGATCCAGGTCGGCGAATCGCTGGAGGCGCGACGCGACCTGGCGCGCAAGATCCTCTTCGATACGCTGCTGCGCGAGGCGCTGCTGGTGCTGGCCGCCGCCGTGCTCGTCTGGTTTGCGGTGCGCTTTGCGTTGCGTCCGCTGAAGCGGCTGGCCGATGACGTGGAAGCGCGCAAGCCGACCGACCTGTCCGACTTCAATCCCGCGCTCGTGCACAAGGAAGTGCGCCCGCTGGTGGCCGCCATGAACGGCTACATGGCGCGCCTGCAGACATTGATTGCCGGGCAACGCCGTTTTATCGCCGACGCCTCGCACCAGTTGCGTACGCCGCTCACCGTGCTCAAGACCCAGGCCGAGCTGGCACAGCGCGAGCATGATCCCAGGGCGATGCGCGAAATCGTGCACGGCATCGGCGCGACCACCGACGCCACGGTGCACCTGGCCAACCGCCTGCTATCGCTCGCCCGTGCCGAGCACGGCGCGGCCGAGGGAGAACTGCAAACGCTGTCGCTGAGCGACCTGGTCCGGCAGGTTGGCCTGGAACTGGCGGTGGAGGCGGTCAAAAAGGACATCGACCTGTCTTTCGAGGGGCAGCGCGAGGTACAGGTGCGCGGTCACGCGCTGCTGCTGCACGAAATGCTGGCCAACCTGATCGACAACGCGATCCGCTACACGCCGCGCGGCGGCAAAGTCGCCATGCGCGTGTTCAAGGTGGATGTGCCGATGCTGGAAGTGGAAGACAGCGGCCCCGGCATCCCCGAAGCCGAGCGCGAGCGCGTGTTTGCACCCTTCTACCGCGCCACCTCCGCGCAAGCGGTCAACACCGCTGGAAGCGGGCTGGGCCTGACCATCGTGCGCGATATCGCTGCCATGCATGGCGCGAAAATCGAATTATTGGACGGCGCGCAAGGTGCCGGTTTGAAAGTCAGGATACTTTTCCCCCATTGACGCCAGGTGCAGCTTTGCAACCTTATGTAAAAGTTGGCGTCTAAACCGGCTTTTGCGCCTACGGTTCAGACAGGACTGTGCGCTTCTTTGCTTAAAGGAATATCCATGGAGCGATTCTCCCGCTCGGCTTTGCTTGCCCTCCTCGCCTCGCTCGCCCTTGCCGCCTGTGGCGGTGGCGGCGACAGCAACGGTGGCGGCGTCACGACGCAGAATGCAACCGCCGTGAACGAGCCCGGCGCGCCCGTCGCCACCGGCAATACGGCAAACGACGGCGTGGCCTGGTTCAACTACCGCAGGTCACAGGCAGGCGTCCGCACCCTGGTGCGCGCTCCCATGGCCGATACCGCCGCCCAGCTGCATTCCGAATACCAGAAGATCCACAACGTCATCACGCACGAGCAGACGCCGGGCGCGCAGGGCTTTACCGGAGTCACCGTCGGCGACCGGCTGGCCGCCGCCGGCTACCAGTTCCGTTCCGCCTACGCCTATGGCGAAGTGCTTTCCGCCACGTCGGATACCTCGGGCGTCAACGCGGCCGAAGACCTGATCGCCGCCATCTACCACCGCTTCGTGATCCTTGACCCGGTATTCCTGCAGGTCGGCGCCGGCGCCGCGACGGTGCGCAACGGATCCACGTATTTCACCACCAACTTCGTCGCCGACCGCCTCGACGGCGGGTTGGGCGCGGGCAGGTACATCGTCTATCCCTTCGCCGGCCAGCAGCGGGTGCCGCGCAATTTCTTCAGCGACCATGAAGTGCCGGATCCGGTGCCGTCGCGTAATGAAGTCGGTTACCCGGTCAGCATCCATGCCGATATCACATCGACCATTGACGTCCAGTCCTTCAGCATCCGTCCGCGCGGCGGCAGTGCGCTCCAGGTGCAATTGCTGCAGAACCGTGCGTCCGTGGCAGGCGCCGCCGATCCGCTCACGCCTCCTTCCGCGGCCTCCATCATTCCACTGGGCGTGCTGTCGCCGGGGACGACCTACGATGTGCAATTCGTCGGAACCGTTGATGGCGTGCCGGTCAATCGGGAGTGGTCATTTACGACACAGTAGGGCCGGCAGTGCTGCCAGCCCGGCATGAATCTGATATTGTGTTTCCTGATAACAAGGAGACACGTTAGCGCGCCGCGCGATTGGCCTGCCCTTGCTATCGGTGAGGGGACCACCAACGAGCGGCACGATGACGGCAAGGCCACATACAAACCCATCTGCGCACGATGACTACGAACTGCTGAGTGCCGGCTTCAACGCGACCGGCATCGGCGTCTGCTTTCTTGACGAAAAGGGCATCTTCCTTCGCGTCAATCCCGCCTTTTCGCGCATGCTCGGTTTCGCGCCGGACGAGATCGTCGGACGTCCCTGGACCCTCGCCGCGCCGCCCGAGGTCGCGGCCTACGGTCATCGCTTCATCGCAGAACTCTTTTCCGAACGCCCGCGCCTGCCTGACGAATGGCGCGTACGCCGCGTTGACGGCAGCCTGCTGACCGCGCTGGTCAGCTTCCAGCTGATCACGGTCGCCGACGGCTTGCGCCGCATGGTCGTCACCTTCACCGATATCGACGCCCGCAAGGCAGCTGAAGAATCCGCGTTGCGCCGGTCGCAGGACCTCTACCGCAACGTGGTGGAAAACGTCAGCGAAGCGATCGTCGTGGTGCAAGGCAACCACCTCATCTATTGCAATCCGCGCACCGCCGCACTGTCGGGTTATGCACTCGACGAACTGCTGCAGATCCCCTTCACCTCCCTGATTCATCCCGACGACCTCGCCGAGGTCATGCAGCGTTACCAGCGCCGCATGGGCGACGTGCCGGCAAGTTCACGCTATGCGCAATTCCGCGTCGTGCGCCGCGACGGTGAAGTGCTGTGGGTCGAGTCGAGCGCAGTGCGCATCGATTGGGAAGGCAAGCCGGCGATGCTCGCCTTCCTTTCCGACCAGAGCGAGCGCAGGCGGCAGCAGGATGCGCTGGTGAAATCCGAAGAGCACCACCGCCAGGTGGTCGACAACGCCACCGAGGGCATCCTCGTGATGCAGGATGGCCGGATCGTGTTCGCCAATGCGCGCGTGCTGCAGATGACCGGCTATGCGCACGACCAGCTGATCGGCCAGTCGCTCGGACATGACGTGCATCCGGACGACCGCCCCATGGTGCTGGACCGTTACGCGCGCCGCATGCGCGGCGAAGCGGTCGAGCAGAAGACTGCGTTCCGCGTCGTCAATGCAATTTCCGGCACCACCGTCTGGATCGAAGTCGCCGCCGTCACCATCGAATGGGAAGGCCGCCCCGCCGCATTGGCTTTCGTCAACGACATCACCGAACGCAAGGCGCTCGAGGACAAGCTCAAGCAGACGCTGGCGGAGCGGGAAACCATCCTCGAGAACTCCATCGTCGGCATGATCTTCCTGAACGCTGCCGGCCGCATCAACTGGGCCAACAGCGCGCTGTTCCAGATCTTCCGCGTCGGGCGCATGGATCCGATCGGAAAATCGCTGGAGCCGTACTACCCGTCGCGCGAGGACTATTTGAAAACGGGAGCAGCGGTGGCTGACGCGGTGCGTCGCGGCGCCTCCTTCGAGGCCGAACTGCAGATGCGGCGCGCGGACGGCACCCTGTTCTGGGCCTACCTGTCCGGGCGCGCGGTCAATCCGCAGGACCTCTCCCGCGGCACGGTATGGGTGGTCATGGACATCACCAAGCGCCGCCAGCTCGAGATCGACCTCAACAAGTCCGAAGAGCACCATCGCCAGGTGGTCGACAACGCCACCGAATGCATCCTGGTCGTGCAGGGCGGCCATATCGTTTTCTGCAATCCGCGCCTGGTGCAGCTGACCGGTTACACGCAGGAAGAGCTGTTCGAGCTGCCCTTCTCAGCGTCCATCCATCCCGACGACCGGCCGCTCGTGGTCGACCACCACATGCGCCGACTGCGCGGCGAACAGGTCGAGCAGTACTACCAGTTCCGCATCATCAACGCGCAAACCAAGGCGGTGATCTGGGTGCAGCTGTCGGCGGTGATGATCGAGTGGGAAGGCAAACCGGCGACACTGTCCTTCGTGACCGACGTGACCGAGCGCAAGCGCCTCGAGGACAGTCTCAAGCACAGCATGGCGGAACGCATCCGCCTCGAAACCCTGCAGATCCAGGCCGAGCTGAAGGAAGCCGAACTCGCCCGCCGCCACGCCGAGGAAACCACCCGCGCCAAGTCGATGTTCCTGGCCAACATGAGCCACGAAATCCGCACGCCGATGAACGCCATCATCGGCATGGCGCACCTTGCCCTGCGCACCGGGCTTGATCCCAAGCAGCGCGACTACGTCGAAAAGATCCGCAGCGCCGGCCTCTCTCTGCTGGGCGTGATCAATGACATCCTCGACTTTTCGAAGATCGAGGCCGGCAAGCTCGACATGGAGCACGTCAGTTTCAATCTCGACGACGTGCTCAACAATGTCGCGACCGTGACCGGTGCCCGTGCCCACGAGAAACGGCTGGAATACCTGTTCCAGTTCCCGTTCGATATCCCGCGCGGGCTGGTTGGCGATCCATTGCGTCTCGGCCAGGTGCTGATCAATTTGATCAACAACGCCATCAAGTTCACCGATGAAGGCGAAGTCTTCGTCGCGTGCCGCCGGCTCGACACGAGCGCCGACAAGATCCAGTTGCAGTTCGTCGTGCGCGACACCGGCATCGGCATGTCGGCCGAGCAGACCGGCAAGCTGTTCCGCGCCTTCAGCCAGGCCGACGAATCGACCACGCGCAAGTACGGTGGCACCGGACTCGGCCTCTCGATCTCCAAGCGCCTGGTGGAGCTGATGGGCGGCACCATCTGGCTGGAGAGCGAAGCCGGCGTGGGCACCACGATCCGCTTCACCGCCTGGTTCGGTCTGGCGGACGCGCTGGAAAGGCACTGCCAGCCGCCACAGGGCATCGAAGGACTGCGGGTGCTGGTGGTGGACGACCACCCGGCGGCGCGCACCGTGCTGGCCGAAAGCCTCGCTGCGCTGCCCGTCAGCGTTGACATTGCCCGCAATGCCGGCGAGGCGCTTCACATGATTTGCAGCGCGGATGCCAGTGCGCCGTATTCCGCGGTGTTCACGGACTTCGACATGCCCGGCATGGACGGGCTCGACCTCATCACCGCCGTCAAGCACGACGATACGCTCGGTGCGCCGCCGCGCATGATCCTGCTCACCGCGCACGGCCGGGAAGAGGCCCGTCAGCGCGTCGAGCACATGAAGGCAGACGGTTTCCTGCTCAAGCCGGTCAATACGTCCAGCCTGGTCGACACGTTGGTCGAAATGTTCGCGCCGCGCACGCGCATCGCTGCCGGCGGCGTGCCGGAGCGCATGCCGCGCTTCCGCGACCTCAATGTGCTGCTGGTCGAGGACAACGAAATCAACCAGCAGATCGCCATCGAACTCCTGCAGGCGGCCGGCATCCGCGTGGAAGTGGCCGCCAACGGCCGTGTCGCGCTCGACCGCCTGATGATTGGCGGCCCACGCCGTTACGGGCTCGTCTTCATGGACGTGCAGATGCCGGAAATGGATGGTCACGAAGCGACTCGCCGCATCCGCGCCGACGCCCGCTTCGCCCGCCTGCCGATCCTGGCAATGACGGCCCATGCGCTGGTCGAGGAGCGCGAACGCTGCTTCGCCGCCGGGATGAACGGCCACCTTGCCAAGCCGATCAATCCCTCCGAACTGTATGCGGCCATCAGCCGGTGGTGCCCGCAATGCGTGGTGAGCGACGAAGGACAGGATGCTCAGCCTTCCGCCCATGAGGATGCCGAACTGGTGATCGACGGCATCGACGTCGAGGACGGATTGTCCCGCACGCTCGGCAACCGTGAATTCTTCCTGCAGATGCTGACGCGCTTCCGCGACAGCCATTGCGATGCGGCGGCCGACATTCGCAGCGCGCTGCGGCAGGACCGTGAACTGGCCGAACGCCATGCCCATTCGCTCAAGGGGGTAGCGGCCCTGCTGGGCGCCGTCGAGGTGCGCGAACTCGCATCCCACCTGGAAAAGTGCATGCGGAACGGCGCGCCCGACAGCGACTTGCATCCATTACTCGACGAACTCGATGCCCTGCTGAGCGCGCTGTTCGTCGCGATCGGGAAGGTGCTCCCCGGCACGGAACCCCTGGTTGCGCGAATCGAGAACGACGCTTACGATCGTGCGGAAGCGCAGGCAGCCATCCAGCGTATCGGCGCTCTGCTGCGCGAAAGCGACGGCGATGCAGTGGACGCCTTTGACCAGTCGGCCGGGTTGCTCGCGGCGGCGCTCGACGCGCGCAGCTGGAGCGACATCGAGCGTGCGGTCACGCTTTACGATTTTGATGCGGCACTGGTTGCCCTGCGCACCGGCGCAGAGGCTGCCGGCTTCCGTGTCGACTAGGAGACGAGATGGGCAACCTGTTCGCATTCGCACAGAAACCGACGATCCTGCTGGTCGACGACACGCCGGACAACATCACCCTGCTGTCGGCGCTGCTCAAGGACAAGTACAAGCTCAAGATCGCGACCAACGGCGTGAAGGCGCTGCAGATTGCCCATGCCGCGCCCGCCCCCGATCTCATCCTGCTCGACGTGATGATGCCGGAAATGGATGGCCACGAGACCTGCCGCCGCCTGAAGGCGGATCCGCAGACCTCCGACATCCCGGTCATTTTCCTGACCTCGCGCACGCGGCCCGAGGATGAAGAATTCGGCCTCTCCCTTGGCGCCGCTGACTACATCATGAAACCCATCAGCCCGCCTATCGTGCTTGCGCGCGTGGCGACTCAGCTCCAGCTGCAGCGCGCGCGCCAGCTGCTGCGGAGCGAGGAAACGGAAGCACGCCCGGAGCAGCGCGACAGCGGCGCCCTCGCTGGCCGCATGCAGGCCTACACTCAGGCATTGGGTGAACGGCTGCGCGAACATCCGCGCTTTTCGCGCATATTCGCGGACGAAAACATCGGATTGGCTGCACGGCTGACGGCGGTGGTCGGCGCATACGATGCGCTGGTCTCGCGCGAGACGGGCTGCAGTCACGAAGAAGCCGTGCGTCTCATGCGGGAAGGTGCAAGCCATTTCGATCCCGACGTCCTGCACGCCTTCCTGCATATCGAAGGGACCTTCCGTGCGATCGCGCAGCAGGATCAACAGGTCGGTAGCGCCGCCGTGCAGCAATCGGCAGCATAACGCGACAGCCACCAGGGGAACGCCATGCCCAATCCTGCCAATGTCAGTGTCCTCATCATCGATGACAACGACGTCAGCCGCTCCATGCTGCGGCACATCCTTGCCAGCGAACGCTATCGCGTCGTCGGCGAGGCCGGCAACGGACGGCTCGGCCTGGAACTGGCGGAGCGCCTCAAGCCCAACATCATCTGCCTCGACATCAACATGCCGACGCCGAATGGCATCGACGTGCTCAGGCAGGTGAAGGAAAAACTGCCGCAGGCCGTCGTGCTCATGGTGACCGGCAACAACGACCGGGCATCGGTCACCGAAGCGATGCAGGGCGGCGCCGCCGGTTACATCGTGAAGCCCTACAACCCCACGACGCTGCTGCGCACGCTCGAACAAGCCGTGCTCAAGCTGCCCTCGCCCGCCTGACCACGGCCATGGCCCTCAACCGCAATCGTCTCCGCGCTTTCCTGTGCATCGCCGCCTCGGCCGCCGTCAGCATCGGCCTTATCCTCTGGGCGGTGGGCGCGTTTTTCTAGCTTACCCACATTTCCTGTGTCCAAATCTGTGGACAAGTGAGGATAACGTTGGTTAAGCATATGATTTTCAAGAAAATTTCTTCGTTGATGAAAATCAATGCAGGCTGCTCGGCGAACATCTTCCAGTGAGCATAGTCCTAACTGCTCAAGCGAAGGAGGCGATGATGGCAGCCATCAAATACACCAAGGCGGACTGGGTTGCACAGGCCGATATCCAGGAAGAAGCAGGTGGAAAATTCCGCGGCGTGGTGATGATCAGCCACCAGCACGGTGCCGCGAGCGAAGACCAACAGCACACGGCGGATGCACCCTCCGACAGCCCGGAGCAGGCACTTGAACAGGCAATTGCCTTGGCGCATCGCCTCCTTGCGGGTGTGCCGTAAGGCTAGGTTCGGTGCGGAGTAGCGGCGTTGCAACACGCAAACAGGCGCTGTTTGATGATGCGCAAACGGGCGGGCATTTGTACGGCGGACAGGTACCGCTGCCCTCGCGGCAACCCTAGAATACGTGCCGGCATCCGTCGCCCGCACGTACTTCTGCAAGCCCATGCGTTTCCAACGTTGTATCCATTCCAGTTGCCGCCGCCCTTTCCAGGTTAATGAATTCGGCGGGCATACCGCCGAATTCAGAGGCACCATCACCTGTCCGCATTGCGGGCACTCCGTCTCCGCAGCCGCGGGCAGCGTCTTTCTTGTCCACGCGATGAGTCCGGAAGAAGAGGCGGCATTCAACCTCGACTTTCCCTCCGCGACAGAATCGCAGTTGCCCACATTCGGCGTGGACAAGGTTGTGGACAACTGGGGATAAGCAGCCCTATATCCATGATTCACAAGGGAAATTTTCCCTTGATTAAACGCAAGGCAGTGGTTAGGGCGTCCACCTCATGCCGCGCGGAGCGAGCTATTGTTACGCAATCGCTCGATGATCAGTGCCGCGTGCAATCCGGCGGCGGCTTCCAGCGCCTGCGTCCAGTTGTCCTGAAGACGCGCCACCGAATCCTGCATCATGCGGAACGCAATCAGCGCGGCATCCATCGGGGTTGCCGCACTCGCGCGGGCGGTCTCGATCTGATCCAGTAGCCTTTCCAGGGAAGGGCGATGCCGCAGGGGGGCCTCGTCGACTGCCTCGCGCAGCATATGGCGCCGGAAGTCCTCCAGCGCAGCAGGATCGTGGCGGTACAACGCCACCAGTACGTCGAAATCCGGGAGGGGGGTAGTCATCAATCGGGCTCCTGTAGGTCAAGTAACTACAGGTATATCGCCCTTGTCATTTTGGTATCTTGTGGCCGCTCAAGGGCACACGGTGTGCGGTCTGCTTGGGCGCAACCGGCGGGCACCCGGACAACGGGCAAAAAAAAAGCCCGCTGACCTTTCGGTAGCGGGCGAATCCAATTCAAGAAGAGTTGGAGGAGACAGGAGGAATCATACTGCTCCGCAACAAATCCCACCGCTTTATTCTGGTGATGACAATCATTCATAAAGCTGATAACAGCGGCCGGTAAAAAGCCCGCAGGGCTTTCGCCGAGCGGGCTTCCGTGTCTCCTTCGATCATCCTGGTATCGGATTTCTTTATTTGGTGGCCGAATACTACACGGCTTTAACTAAAAACAAAAGTGCGTTTATCGAACACGCACCGAATATTCGTCATTTTCCAATGCAAAAACGGTTGAAAATTACGCCAAGCAGGTCATCCGGCGTGAATTCTCCGGTGATGCTGTTCAAACGCTCCTGCGCGATTCGTAATTCTTCCGCAAACAGGTCGAGCGCATGGTCGCTGGTCTGGTTGTTCTTCGCGACGTGTTCCGCCGCGACGTCGAGGTGGTCGCGCGCCGCCTTCAGCGCCAGCAAATGACGCTCGCGCGCCAGGAAGCGGGACTCGCCTGTCTGCTGCCAGCCGGCCACGCGCAGCAATTCCGTCCGCAACAGGTCGATGCCGCGTCGGTCGGTCGCCGACAGGTAAACATGCGTGGCATCCGGCATGCGGTCCACTGCCGGCTTGTGGCCGGACAAGTCAATCTTGTTCCACACCCGTAGCACAGGCACGTTATCCGGCAAGCGATCCACGATCTCTTCATCGCCGCGTGTCGGTCCGCGGCTCGCGTCCAGCAGGTGCACGATCACGTCCGCCTTGTTCACTTCGCCCCAGGTGCGCTCGATGCCGATGCGTTCCACCTCGTCGCCGGCGTCGCGGATGCCCGCCGTATCGATGATGTGCAGCGGGATGCCTTCCATCTGGATAGTCTCGGTCACCTTGTCGCGGGTGGTGCCGGCAATCGGCGTGACGATCGCGACTTCCGAACCAGCAAGCGCATTCAGCAGCGAGGATTTTCCAACGTTCGGCTGCCCCGCCAGCACCACGTTCAGTCCCTCGCGCAGCAGCGCGCCCTGCGATGCCTGCTCGAACACTTCTTTCAGCGACGCGCGGATTCGCTCCAGCTGGCCGCGCGCGTCGGATTTTTCGAGAAAGTCGATTTCCTCTTCCGGGAAATCCAGCGTCGCCTCCACGAGCATGCGCAAGTGGATCACCTGGTCGACCAGTTCGTGGATGGTCTTGGAGAACACGCCCGACAAGGAGGCGGATGCCGATTTCGCCGCCGCTTCCGTCGACGCCTCGATCAGGTCCGCCACTGCCTCGGCCTGTGCCAGGTCGAGCTTGTCATTCAGGAAGGCGCGATGCGTGAACTCGCCCGGCTGCGCCACGCGCAGGCCGATATCCTTGCCCGCTTCCAGGCAGCGCGACAGCAGCATCTGCATCACCACGGGGCCGCCGTGTCCTTGCAGTTCGAGCACGTCCTCGCCCGTGTACGAATGCGGCGCCTTGAAGTAGATGGCAATGCCCTGGTCGATGGCTGTGCCGTCGGCATTCTGGAAGGGCAGATAGGTCGCGTAGCGCGGCTTGAGCTCCGCCGTGCCGCAGAGGGCTTGCATGACGGGCGCGATGTTCTTGCCGGAGACGCGGACGACGCCGATGCCCCCGCGACCGGGTGCGGTGGCGATGGCGGCGATGGGGGAAGAGTCGAAGTTCATGGGGTGATTCTAGAGTTGGGGCAAGGGACTGATCAAATGAAAAGAATTGGTAGGGACGCAATTGCAACATCGATGATGTTTGCTGGCAGGGGGATAAAGTGAAACCGTCATTGCATTTCCCCCGTCATTCCCGCCTGCGCGGGAATGACGGGGAACGGAAAGCAAACGATCAAACGCCAAGGCCGCGTGCATACGCAACAATGCCTTTTACCGCAAACAAAAAAGCCCGCGCATCGCACGGGCTTCTTCGGTCATCCAATCGATCAGGCCGGCTGCCCGCTCTCGATCTTCTTCGTGATCACCCACTGCTGGGCGATCGACAGGATGTTGTTCACCACCCAGTACAGCACGAGGCCGGCCGGGAAGAAGAAGAACATTACCGAGAAAATGATCGGCATGAACATCATCACTTTCGCCTGGATTGGATCCGGCGGGGTCGGGTTCAGCTTGGTCTGGATGAACATCGACGCGGCCATCACCAGCGGCAGGATGTAGAACGGGTCCGGCGAGGCAAGGTCGTGGATCCAGCCGAGCCACGGCGCGTTGCGCATCTCGACGGACGCCAGCAGCACCCAGTACAGCGCGATGAACACCGGGATCTGCACCACGATCGGCAGGCAGCCGCCGAGCGGGTTGATCTTCTCGGTCTTGTACAGCTCCATCAGCGCCTGGTTCATCTTCTGCGGATCGTTCTTGTAACGCTCGCGGATCGACGTCATCTTCGGCGTCACAGTCTTCATCTTCGCCATGCTGCGGTAGGATGCGGCGGACAGCGGGAAGAAGGCCAGCTTGATCATGATAGTCAGCACGATAATGGTCCAGCCCCAGTTGCCCAGTACCTTGTGGATCTGGTCCATCAGCCAGAAGATCGGCTTGGCGAGGAGCGTCAGCCAGCCGTAGTCCTTCACCAGTTCCAGGCCGGGCGCCAGCTTTTCAAGGCGGTCGGTTTCCTGCGGGCCGGAGTACAGCTTCGCGTCCAGCGATGCGGTTGCGCCCGGCGCCACGGTGCCGACCGGCAGGATCGAACCGATGGCGTACAGGTTGTTGTCGACCTTCTTCGAATAGATCTCGCGCTGCGCGTTCTGCGCCGGCACCAGCGCCGATACGAAGTAGTGCTGCACCAGCGCCACCCAGCCATTGTCCGACTTGGTCGCGTGCTTGGTCTTGCCCTTCTCGATGTCTTCGAACTCCATCTTCTGGTACTTCTCGCCGTCGGTGTACACGACCGGGCCGGTGAAGGTGCTGTAGAACTGCGATTCACCCGCCGGCTTGCTGCCGTCGCGCAGGAGCTGCATGTAGACGGAAGGAGCGATCGGTGCGCCGCTGTTGTTCACCACATCATGCTTGACGCCGATGGTGTAATCGCCCTTGCGGAAGGTGTAGGTCTTCACCAGCTTGACGCCGCCCTGCTCGGATTCCAGCACCAGTTGCAGCTCGTCCTTGCCGTCCAGCGTGCGCGGACCCGGCTTAGCGACGAAGCCCGACTTGTGGTTCGGGAAATTGCCGCCGATGAGGCCGGTCTGCGCCACGTAGGTGTGGCCGGCCGTCGAGTCGAACAGCACCATGTTCTTGGTCTGGTCGACGGTGTCCTTGTGCTTGAGCAGTTCGAGGCGCTTGAGCTCGCCGCCGACCGTGTCGATATCCGCCTTGACCACGTCGGTCGTGATGGTGATGATCTCGCTCTTGACCGGCGTAGTGGCGCCCGGAATGGCGGCCGGCGCCTGCGCGGTCGCCGTCGGTTGCGGCACGTCCGACTTCGCGGCGGGAGTGCCGCCTGCCGCAGCCGGCTTGTCCGCCTGCTGCGTCGCATTCGGGAAGAACATCGACTGTTTGCCGTTATAGCGCATCCAGTTGTCCCACAGCAGCAGCAGGGACAGCGAGAACACAACCCACAGGATGGTACGTTGGATATCCATAGTTCTTTATTGTGCTTGAGTAATCAGTAATTCAATGATGCTGGCAGGCACAGTCCGCATGCCCGTCCGCCGCCTTCTTCGGCACCGGATCCACGCCGCCCGGATGCCACGGATGGCATTTGCACAAACGTTTCGCCGCAAGCAGGCCGCCCTTCGCCGCGCCGTGTTCGCGGATCGCTTCGGTGGCGTAGGTGGAGCAGGTCGGGTAGAAACGGCAGTTCTGGCCGAGGAAAGGACTGATGCCCAGCTGGTACGCGCGCAATAGTAGCAGCAAAAGCGTTTTCATCAGCGGGATTCCGCGTTGGGCGAAGGGCGTTTCGCCACCTGCGAGCCGAGCAGCTGCGCAAGTTCGCGGCGCAATTCAGTCTTGAGCTTCGCGTTGGTCGCCGGACCGGCTTTGGAATTCACGGGCTGGGACAGGCGGACGATGCAATCGATCGCAGGCAGGGCGGTCTGGCGGAACAGTTCGCGCGTCACGCGCTTGATCGTATTGCGGGTCACCGCGCGCGGCGCGAAGCGCTTGGCGGCCACGATGCCCAGCCGGGCGTGGTCCAGCGCATTGCTGCGCGCATACAGGACGAAATGCGCGGTGCGCTGCACGGGCCGCAAACGAAAAACGGATGAAAAATCATCCGTTTTCACGATGCGCCGGGTGCGTGCGTAGTTGTGTGAACGTTCTTCGCTCACGCCGGCAGCTTTTTTTGGGTGCAGTGCTTGGCTTAGACGGCCAGGCGCTTGCGGCCCTTGGCGCGACGAGCATTCAGCACGGCGCGGCCACCGCGGGTAGCCATACGGACACGGAAACCGTGGGTGCGCTTGCGGCGGACGACGGAAGGTTGGTAAGTACGTTTCATTTAGGTCTCGCTAAAGCAAAAATGGGTGGGAAATCACGCGGCCCATTCTTGTCTTGTGAACGCGCACAAAACGCAACAGGCAGTGAACCCGCAATTAAACCTCAATTTCTGCTTGTATGTCAATTACTTAGGGAAAGGAAGGGATGGAAAAGGTAGCAAGCAGGCGAGCGTGGGCGGATTTGATGTCTGCAGGCGGGCAGCAAAGCCCGATCTGTCCCGTCACCCTTCCCGTCATTCCCGCCTGCGCGGGAATGACGGGGAGAAGAAGCCGAGAATCATGCGCAAGCGCCCGCCCGCCACCTTCTTGGACCTTATTATCTTCCCACCAGTAATAACCAATACCCCCACCTTCCCTAAGCCCAAATTATCCACATTGGCAAGCACTTTTTTATGTCGGAAAAATGACGCAGGCTGTGGATAACTGCGAGGCCCGGCGTTAGAATACCCCTCCCTGTGGAAGCCGGCCCGGATCGACATGCCGCTCCCGCACTCCACTGCGCAGACCATCCACCTTGGCCCGGACTGTGCAGCGGACTGCCGGAGGAGAGCAGGACGAAGGGCCTTGTGCATTTTCCACAAAGCAAACATTAGAAAAAATTCATGGAAAATTTCTGGCAGACTTGCTCCGCGAAACTGGAGCAGGAACTCACGCCTCAGCAGTTCAGTGCCTGGATCAAGCCGCTCGTGCCCCTCGACTTCGAGGATGGCTGCTTGCGCATCGCCGCACCGAACCGCTTCAAGCTCGATTGGGTCAAGACGCAATTTGCCGGCCGCATTACCGCCCTGGCCGCTGAGCACTGGGAGCAGCCGATCGATGTCCAGTTCGTGCTCGACCCCCGCACTAATGTCGTCCGCAAGCCCGCCCCGGCGCCAATATCGATGCCTTCGGCCGCGCTCGCGCTGGCCGGCGGTGGTAATGACTACGCCGACATGCCCGACCCGATCGAGCGCGTCGATATTGTCATCGAGGAAACAAAGAAGCGCGACCAGAGCAAGATCAATCCGGTCCTGACCTTCGAGAATTTCGTGACCGGTAAGGCCAACCAGCTGGCGCGCGCCGCCGCCATCCAGGTCGCCAACAACCCGGGCGTGTCGTACAACCCGCTGTTCCTGTACGGCGGCGTCGGCCTCGGCAAGACCCACCTGATCCACGCCATCGGCAACCAGCTGCTGCAGGAAAATCCGAACGTCCGCATTCGCTATATCCACGCAGAGCAATATGTTCGCGACGTAGTGACTGCTTACCAACGCAAGGGTTTCGACGATTTCAAGCGCTACTACCATTCGCTGGACATGCTGCTAATCGATGACATCCAGTTCTTTGCCGGCAAGAGCCGCACGCAGGAAGAATTCTTCTACGCGTTCGAAGCGTTGATTGCTGCGAAGAAACAAATCATCATCACCAGCGACACCTATCCGAAGGAAATCACGGGCATGGACGACCGCCTGATTTCCCGTTTCGACTCCGGCCTGACGGTCGCCGTCGAACCGCCGGAACTGGAAATGCGCGTCGCCATCCTGCTGAAAAAAGCGTCCTCCGAAGGCGTCGTGCTGAACGATGACGTTGCCTTCTTCGTCGCCAAGCACCTGCGCTCCAACGTCCGCGAACTGGAAGGCGCGCTGCGCAAGATCCTGGCGTACTCGCGATTCCACGACAAGGACATCACGATCGATGTTGTCAAAGAGGCACTAAAAGATCTGCTGTCCGTCCAGAACCGCCAGATTTCCGTAGAGAACATCCAGAAGACCGTCGCCGACTTCTTCAACATCAAGGTCGCCGACATGTACTCCAAGAAGCGCCCGGCTAACATTGCCCGTCCGCGCCAGATTGCGATGTACCTTGCCAAAGAGCTAACGCAGAAAAGCCTGCCGGAAATCGGCGAACTCTTCGGCGGCCGCGACCATACCACGGTCCTGCATGCCGTACGCAAGATTGCCGCTGACCGTTCCAAGAACCCCGAAGTGAACCACGAGCTGCACGTCCTCGAGCAGACCCTGAAAGGCTAATCCACAGCTGCCTGTTGGCCTGTGGATAACCTTTCAACCCCCTTTGCCTAAATTTAAAGCAGCGCCTCCCCGGCGCTGCCGAAGCCCTTGTAAAGCAGGCAAAAAAGCCTCACTTTGGTTTCTTGGGCACCCCCCTTTTCTGTCAAAATAGAGGTTGTTTTGCATTTGTTTGACCAGGCGGGAATCTGTCCTTTTTAGACCTGCCTTTTCACCCTGACTTACCGCACTGTCTCAACTCAATTACTACAAGGACAAAAGCATGCAATTGGTCAAAACCCAACGAGACACGCTTCTCCGACCTCTGCAGATCGTGAGTGGTATTGTCGAGCGTCGGCACACGCTGCCGATTCTGGCCAATATCCTCATTCGCAAGGACGGCGAAAAGGTCTCCTTCCTGTCCACTGATATCGAAGTGCAGATCACCACGACCGCCGACGTCGGCAGCGGCGGTGAAGTCGCCGCGACCACCGTCGCCGCCCGCAAGCTGCTCGACATCCTGCGCGCGCTGCCCGACTTCGGCGACGTCACCCTCTCGCTGGCCAACAAGCGCATGACCGTCCAGTCCGGCAAGTCGCGCTTCGCCCTGCAAACCCTGGCCGCCGAAGAATTCCCGACCGTCGCGCAAGCCGAACACTTCAACGCCAAGGTCACGCTGCCGCAGAAGACCTTGAAGCACCTGTTCAACATGGTGCACTTCGCGATGGCCCAGCAGGACATCCGCTACTACCTGAACGGCCTGCTGCTCGTCGTCGACGGCAAGAACGTCATCGCAGTCGCCACCGACGGCCACCGTCTCGCGTTCTGCCAGGTCGAGACCGACCAGAATTTCCAGCGCCAGGAAGTCATCATCCCGCGCAAGACGATTCTCGAACTGCAGCGCCTGCTCGAAGACAGCGACCAGACCGTCGACCTCGAGATCGCCAGCAACCAGGTCAAGCTCACCTTCGCCGACATCGAACTGATTTCGAAACTGGTCGAAGGCAAGTTCCCGGATTACACCCGCGTGATCCCGAAGGGCTACAAGAACAACTTCACGATCGACCGCCAGACGCTGCTGCACGCACTGCAGCGCGCGGCCATCATGACGAGCGATAAGTTCAAGGGCGTCCGCTGCATCATCGCACCGGGCAGCCTCAAGATCAGCTCCACCAACGCCGACCAGGAAGAGGCCGTGGAAGAACTCGAAATCGATTACGGCGGCGACACCGTCGACATCGGCTTCAACGTCTCCTACCTGCTCGACGTGCTGAACAACCTCAAGTGCGACAACATCAACGTCGCGCTTGGCGACGCCAATTCATCGGCGTTGATCACCGTGCCGGACAACGCCGACTTCAAGTACGTCGTGATGCCGATGCGTATTTAATGATTTAGAAAAGACAATTTGCCAAGGGGGCTGCCGTGGGTAAGGCGAGCCCCTTTGCCACATTTATGGAAATCCGAAATTTATAGCCAATCGGTTCCCTCCCCTTCAAGGGGATGAGCACGGGGTTTCGCAAAGCATGCTTTGCGCCGTGCGAATCTAAGCAGCTTGCAAGCTGCGAAGTGGAGGGCTAGGGTGGGGATGGGTTTCAGCAATGAAACCTCGAAGCACGCGAGAAACCCATCCCCATCCCAACCTTCCCCTTGAAGGGGAAGGAGCCGAAAAGCCCGTTCTTTCAGCCGTTTCGTTTTAGAAGGTAGCCATGTCCGCACTCCCCCAAGAAGCACCGCGTGAGCAACAACCGACCAGCTCGTACAGCGCATCCTCGATCCAGATCCTCGAAGGCCTCGAAGCAGTCCGCAAGCGCCCAGGCATGTACATCGGCGACACCTCCGACGGCACGGGCCTGCACCACCTCGTATTCGAAGTGCTCGACAACTCCATCGACGAAGCACTCGCCGGCCACTGCACCGAGATCCACGTCACCATCCACTCCGACAACTCGATCTCCATCACCGACAACGGCCGCGGCATTCCGACCGGCATCAAGTGGGACGACAAGCACGATCCCAAGCGCAGCGCCGCAGAGATTGTGATGACAGAGCTGCACGCCGGCGGAAAGTTCGACCAGAACTCGTACAAAGTCTCCGGCGGCCTGCACGGCGTGGGCGTCTCTTGCGTGAACGCACTCTCCAAGCTCTTGCGCCTGACCGTCCGCCGCGATGGCAAAGTGCACCAGATGGAATTCTCCAAGGGCGTGGTCCAGAACCGCGAACTCGAAGTCCAGGACGGCGTGCAGATTTCACCGATCAAGGTCACCGGCGAAACCGACAAGCGCGGCACCGAAGTCCACTTCTGGGCCGACGAAGAAATCTTCACGCACGTCGAATTCCACTACGACATCCTCGCCAAGCGCATCCGCGAACTCTCGTTCCTGAACAACGGCGTGCACATCAAGCTCACCGACCAGCGCACCGGCAAGGAAGAAGACTTCGCGTTCGAAGGCGGCACCCGCGGCTTCGTTGAGTACATCAACAAGAACAAGAGCGTCCTGCACCCGACGATCTTCCAGGCCACCGGCGAGAAGGTCTCCGAGCAAGGCACCATGATCGGCGTCGACGTCTCCATGCAATGGAACGACGCCTTCAACGAACAGGTCCTCTGCTTCACCAACAACATCCCGCAGCGCGACGGCGGCACCCACCTCACCGGCCTGCGCGCAGCGATGACCCGCGTCATCAACAAGTACATCGAAGAAAACGACTTCGCCAAGAAAGCCAAGGTCGAAATCTCCGGCGACGACATGCGCGAAGGCCTCACCTGCGTGCTCTCCGTCAAGGTCCCCGAGCCCAAGTTCAGCTCCCAGACCAAGGACAAGCTCGTGTCGTCCGAAGTGCGCGGCCCCGTCGAGGAAATCGTCGCCAAGACGCTCACCGACTTCCTGATGGAAAAGCCGAACGACGCCAAGATCATCTGCGGCAAGATCGTCGAAGCCGCCCGCGCGCGCGAAGCCGCCCGCAAAGCACGCGAACTGACCCGCCGCAAGGGCATCATGGACGGCCTCGGCCTCTCCGCCAAGCTGGCCGACTGCCAGGAAAAAGACCCCGCCCTGTGCGAGCTCTACATCGTCGAGGGTGACTCCGCAGGCGGCTCCGCCAAGCAGGGCCGCGACCGCAAGTTCCAGGCGATCCTCCCGCTGCGCGGCAAGGTGCTCAACGTCGAAAAAGCCCGCTTCGAAAAGATGCTCTCCTCCGAGCAGATCACGACGCTCATCGCCACCCTCGGCACCAGCATCGGCCCGGACGAATTCAACGTCGAGAAGCTGCGCTACCACCGCATCATCATCATGACCGACGCGGACGTCGACGGCGCCCACATCCGCACCCTGCTGCTCACGCTGCTGTACCGCCAGATGCCCGCCCTCGTCGAGCGCGGCCACGTCTACATCGCACAGCCGCCGCTCTACAAGGTCAAGCACGGCAAGGACGAGCGCTACCTCAAGGACGACGTCGAAGAGGCCAGCTACATGATGAAGGTCGCGCTCAACGACGCCGCCATCATCCCGACCGAAAACGCGCAACCCATCGTCGGCGAAGCCCTGTCCGAACTGGTCCGCCAGTACAACACCGCCAACGCCATCATCATGCGCCTCGCGCGCGCGATGGACGAGGCAGCGCTGTCGGCCATCATGACCGGCGTCACGCTCAACCTCGACAACGCCGAGAACGCCGAGACCTCGGCCCAGGCACTGGCCAAGGCCATCAACGACCCGGCCGTCGAAGTCGTGGTGAAGTCGGACGAACTCTCTGCCAAGCACATGCTGCGCATCCAGCGCCGCCACTTCGGCAACCTGAAGGTCAGCGTCATCGACGCCGACTTCATCCACGGCCCCGACTACCAGGTGCTGTCGGCCGCCGCCGCCACCTTCAAGGGCCTGATCGGCCCGGGCGCACTAGTCCGCCGCGGCCAGGGCGACAAGGCCAAGGAAATCGCGATCCGCGACTTCCACGAAGCGATGAACTGGCTGCGCGACGAAGCCGAGCGCGGCGTGTCCAAGCAGCGCTACAAGGGGCTGGGTGAAATGAATCCGGAACAGCTGTGGGAAACCACGATGGATCCGACGGTGCGCCGGTTGTTGAAGGTGCAGATTGAGGATGCGATTGCAGCGGATCAGATTTTCACGACGCTGATGGGGGATGATGTGGAGCCGCGTCGGGCGTTTATTGAGACTAATGCGCTGCAGGCGGGGAATATTGACGTTTGATGTTCCTACGGCGTTGAACAAAATGGGCTCCTTGCGAGCCCATTTTTAATTGATCGTTTCGATTGAAATAATCAAGATTCGAGAGCCTGGACGCCACATCTGATTAGATAGCTGTACGTTTCGTCGTAGTGCTGAGGAGGCCTAGTTGGATCTTCAAGCTCACCTCGCGGGACAAAGATTGCCATGCCTTGGCGAGCGCGTGTGAGGAGTACTCGGTAAGCATTCTCCAAGTAACGTTTTTGTGCTGAGCGATTTCGTTGTTTCCAACTCGATCCAGTAAATTTCCAATGCTCGAAGGCTCCCTGGTTATAGCGGAAATCTGCATCCCATCCAATCAGGCACCAGTCGAGCTCGAGACCTTGAATATCAAACTCAGTGGCAACGTCCTCTAAGAAGTGACAAGAACGTACGTCCTCAGGTTCATTTAGAAACCAGTCGGCGGCAGAAATTTTGTTCTTCACAAAGATGCCATCCGGTTTTAACCGCGCGCCGCCCGAGGACGCGATTACGCCTTTGGTTTCATTTGCTCGGGCGCGATCTTTTATCCATGTACGGGCTTTTTTGATGTCTCGTGTAACGACAATTGGGAATCGACTTCTGAACGATGCGTAACAAGCTGCAGCACGATCGGGTTGGTTCTCGATCAAATAATGAATCATGTGAGAAAGGCGCTCGGCTTTGAAGGACCGCATTGACGTCGCAAGGTGCATGGCAACTCTAGATCTCGCATGCTGAATGCCATTGATTTCTACGTCACCGCCCGCATATTCTGCTTGCTTCAACTTGTCCGAGTAATAGACATGCCAATTGTTGAAGCGGCTGCGAATAGCATCAATCCAACCCTTGAGTCCGGCCTCTCCAGTATTAATCTCTTGACCGCCACCAATTAATGCAATGATGACGCACCAATCGGGATGTCGGTTCATGACGCTAATTAGGAACTCTGGCTCTGATTGATCAAAGCTTCTTTGTCCACGCTTCTGAACCATGAATTTCGCGGTGCTTTCCGCATCCCAAGCTCGTTGTGCCTCATCAAAAATGACGACCCGTTCGGGTGGCGCTTTTCCCGGATTCAAGAGTGCCTCGTCTCTGAACTTGTGAATGTTTTGAATTCGCGCGGCTGCCTTACGTAGTTCTACTTCTTTGCTCGCGTTGGAATTTCGGTCTTTTGCGTCACGTGCCAGTGCTTCCGTCAGCACGTCGACCAGCGGACCGTTTCCGGACAAGAAAACTGCGTGTTCGTCATCGTCGATATTGACGCTCGTCGTTGCAATGTTTAACCCAACTAGCGTCTTTCCTGCGCCCGGCACTCCTGTCACAAAGCAGATTACTTTCTGCTTTTCTTCGCGAGCTCTATGGACGATATCCAGTATTGCCGATGACGTGACATGAAGGTTATGTGCTCCGGCGTCGTTGCGGGCAATGTCCGCAACATCATGATTGGCGTAGAGCGCTTGTGCTGCCTCAACGATGGTTGGTGTCGGCTTGTAGGCAGATTCGAACCAATATTGGAAATCGATTGGGGCTGGTTCGCGTATCGTACGGACACAATGCGTAAGTGCCTCCTGCAAGGTCTTGGCGCTAACGCGCAGTGGCGAATGGACATGATCTACCGGTTGCGAAAGTGCGAGCTGATACGCAGGTGCCTCAGTTGCTACTAGAAGCGGGACAATGGTCTTGTTATGGCTACCTTCATGAAAATGATGAAGGTCGATTGCGTAGCCGTGGGTTTGTCGTAGATCGTGAGAATGGTACGCCTTTGCGCCAACCTTGAACTCCATTACGTAGATGATGTTCTGGTAGATCAAGACAGCATCTGCGCGACGTCCCATCCTCGGGATCTGAAGTTCAATCAGTATGTGTCCACCTTCAAAGGGCGGTAAGCATTCCTTTAAGAGTTCGATCTCCCTTTGCCACGCCCCCATTTGGAGTTGGACGATGTCTTGGCAGTGTTGCTGGCTAATCTTTCCAACAATTGAATCGACAGACTCTTGGAGGAAATCGCAGACAGTCGCAGTGTAGAAGGCACGTACTCCCATTAGCGTGCCTTTGTTTCATTGAACAACGCAGCAGGAGGAACGTTAAGCGCTTTCGCGATTCGAAAGACGTTAATCAGCCCAACGTTCCGCGTTCCACGTTCAATGCCGCTAATGTAAGTACGGTCAAGGTCGGAGAGGAGACCCAGTTCTTCTTGGCTGAGACCGCGTTCAATACGTAGTTCTCTCAAACGTAGGCCGAATGCAGTTAGCTGCTTGTCTTCCATGTTCAGTCCTGAAAATTGACTGAACGATATTCGGCTGATGAGACTTATCAGTCTACGGACTATGAGTCACACTCTGCCGGGTTTGAAGAAGGCGGGTGCGCTTATGTTGACGATGTTTTAAGCTTTTTATTGGCGCACAGTAGACGATTTGTAGGAGCAAACTACCGCTTCACTGTCCCCTACAACTGCGCCTCGCGATAATCCAGCACCTCCTCCTGATGCCGCATCACCTCATCACTGATCTCATTCTCCCGCCACAGCCGGATCAGTTCCTTGCGTTCCGCCTTGATCGCCGCTCGGCGCAGCTGCAATAACAATTCATCCTTTGGGATGAGATCCAATCCCTCCGCCGCACCCGGCGCAACGCGGTTGGCGATTTCCATCCGCAGTTCATCCGCCCACTCCGCAGGCGCCTTTGCCTGTGCCACATGGGTATCGATGGCAGCAATCGCTGCCCCATGCATGGCCGCGTGCACATGCTGCTGTTCATCATTCGTCGACCAGTCCGCGCCCACTTTCAGTTTCCGAATCAGCGGAGCCAGCGTGAGACCCTGCCCGACGAGCGTCGCGGCAATGACAAAGAAGGTGATGAAGATGATCAGGTCGCGTGCCGGGAAGGGTTCGCCGTTCGGCAGGGCGGCCGGCAGCGCCAGTGCGGCGGCGAGCGAGACGATGCCGCGCATGCCGCACCAGCTGATGATCGCCAGTTCGCGGTTGCGTGGCTTGGGCGCCTGTTCATGGAGGCTGCCGCTCAGCCAGCGCGGGAGATACGCCACCGGAAACACCCAGGCGAAGCGGACGGCGACGGCCACCAGGGTGATCACGCTTCCCAGCATGAACAGTTCGGACAGCGAATACAGGTGCAGCTTGTCCATCACGCCCGACATCTGCACGCCGATCAGGATGAAGATCAGGCTGTTGAGGATGAAGACGAGCACGTTCCAGACGGAGCGGGCCATGATCCGCATTTCCGCCGAGACGATTTCCGGCGCATACCGCCCGCGCACGAGCCCCGCCGCGACGACGGACAGCACGCCGGAGACATGCAGCGATTCGGCGGCGATGTACGCGGTATAGGGAATCGTCAGGACGGCGATGACTTCGATGAACGGATCGTGCAGGCGGCGATGGATGGCGATGTACACAAACGCCAGGATTGTCCCGATCACCACGCCGCCGGCTGACACCAGCGCAAACTGCGCACTCGCCTCCGCAAACGAAAACGCGCCGGTCAGCACGGCGGCGATCGCGAGCTTGTAGATGACCAGGCCGGACGCGTCGTTGACCAGGCTTTCGCCTTCGAGAATGGTCACGACATGGCGGGGGATGTTCAGGCGGGACAGGATGCTCGTCGCGGCCACGGCATCCGGCGGCGAGACGATGGCGCCCAGCACGAAGGCGGCGGCCCAGGGGACCGACGGCACCATGAACTTGAGCGCGAAGCCGACGGCCAGCGTGGTGGCGATGACCAGCCCGATGGCCAGCAGGCTGATCGGGCGGATGTGTGTCTTGAAGTCGGTCCATGAGGTCAGCAGCGCCGCCTGGTACAGCACCGGGGGCAGGACGATCACCAGGATGAGCTGCGGGTCGAACGGAAACTGCGGCAGGTTCGGGATCAGGCCCAGCAGCGCACCGCCCACGACCAGGGCAATCGGGTACGGCAGCTTGAATTGGCGCGCGAGCCAGCTGAGGGCGGCGGCGCAGATCATGAGCATCAGGACGAGTTCGAGCAGGAGCATGGGATATCTGTTTGAATAACTGGTCTGAAACGTGCGAAGCGCATGCCTTCCGGGAAGGACGGACCGGTTATTGTGGCAGGAATCCGTTGCTCATTGGAAATGATGTTTAATACCGGCACATGCGTTTCGACCTTGAATGCAAGAACAGCCCATGGACATCATCTACAGCCCCGACCACCACGCCCACCGCGGCGAATTCGAGTTCTACCGCGGCGAGCTCGTCCCCTGCTTCGAAAAGCCCGAGCGCGCCGACTTCATCTTCAAGGCCGTCACCGGCCACCAGATCGGTCCGGTCTCCGCACCCGACAGCTTCCCGCTCGCGCCGATCGAACGCGTGCACGCGCCCCGCTACCTGCGTTTCCTCGAGCGCGCCTGGGACAGCTGGACCGCCCTCGGCAACACGCACGACGCGATTCCTGCCGTGTGGCCGATCCGCGGGTTCCGGCATGACGTGGAGCCGGACAACTTCATTGCCCAGCTGGGCATGTACTCCTTCGACAGCGGCACGCCGTTCACCTCGGGCACCTGGCGTGCGGCGCGGCTGGGGGCTGACATCGCGCTGACGGCACAGCGGCGCATTGCGCAGGGCGCGCGTGCCGCCTTCGCCTTGTCCCGCCCGCCCGGCCACCACGCCGGTCCGGATTTCCTCGGCGGCTACTGCTTCATCAACAATGCGGCGGTCGCTGCGCAGGCCTTCCTCGACGGCGGCGCCTCGCGCGTGGCGATTCTCGATGTCGACTACCACCACGGCAACGGCACGCAATCGATCTTCTATGACCGCGCCGATGTGCTGTTCCAGTCCATTCATGGCGACCCGAAGACCGAGTACCCGTTCTATCTCGGCCACGCCGACGAAACCGGCGCCGGCCCTGGCCTTGGTTTCAACCAGAACTATCCATTGGCGGCGGGGAGCAGCAACGAACAATGGTTCGTGGCACTCGATTCCGCGTGCAAGCGCATCCGGGACTATGCGCCGGACGCGTTGGTCATTTCCCTCGGCGTGGACACCTACGTCGGCGATCCGATTTCGAAATTCCGGCTTGATGCGCCGGAATACCTGCGGTTGGGCGGACAACTCGCCGGGCTGGGATTGCCGACACTGTTTGTGATGGAGGGCGGTTATGCGGTCGAGGAGATTGGGGTGAATGTGGCGCAAGTGTTGCGCGGGTTTCGGGATGTGGCGGGTTAGGTCGGCGCGACCGCTTCGCATTCATACCAACTCACCGTCGATTCCCATATGAATTCCAACGCATCTCAGCACGTCACCGTCATCGGCGCTGGTATTGTCGGCCTGTGCGTAGCCTACGCGCTGCGCAAGGAAGGGTTCGCCGTGCGGGTCATCGATCCGGAAGAGCCTGGCTCCCAGTGCTCCTTCGGCAATGCTGGCGCGATATCCGCGGGCTCGGTCGCACCGCTGGCCATGCCCGGCATCCTCAAGAGTTCCGCGAAGATGCTGCTCGAAGCAGACAGCCCGCTGTACGTTCCGCCGCACTACTGGCTTCGCGCGGCACCGTGGCTCTGGCGCTTCGTTGCGTCGGCAACGCCGCAGCGCGTGGAGGAGATCGCAACCGCGCTGACCGACCTCTTCACCGGAGCGGTGGAGAATCATCGCGCATTAGCCAAAGAGATCGGCTGCCCCGACCGAGTGGTACAGACGGGGCAATTGCATTTGTATCGGAATGCAGCCGCCCTGGACAAGGACATGGGATCGTGGCGGCTACGAGAGCGGCACGGCGTGAAATGCGAGCGCCTGGACGCGAAGGCGATCCGCGACCTTGAGCCTGCAGTAAGCAGCGATTACACACTGGCGATGTTCATGCCCGAACAAGGCGCGGTGACGAATCCGTTCGCCTATGCACACGCAATTGCGGAGGCGGCGCGGCAACGCGGTGTGGATTTCGTGCGTGATCGCGTGCGGATGCTGGCGCCTCATGCAGGCGGCTGGAAGGTGCAGGGTGTGGAGCGCACGTACCAATCGAATCTGGTAGTCATGGCCGCCGGCGTGTGGTCGGCTGAGTTGCTAAGGCCGTTGGGACTGCGTCTCCCGTTGGAGAGCCAGCGCGGTTATCACCTGCACGTGGCGTCGCCAAACATCGCGATTGGGCGTCCGATTGTGTTTGCAGACCGAAAGGTGTTTGCGGTGCCGATGGAGCATGGGTTGCGGATTTCCGGGACGGTGGAGTTTGGCGGACTGGAGATGCCGCCGACCGCTCGGCGTGCTGAGGCACTAGGCGAGGCTGCAGTTCAGGGGTTGCCGGGGCTGGCGTTAAATGCGCCAACGATGTGGATGGGGCATCGGCCTTGTTTGCCGGATTCGTTGCCGGTGTTAGGGCCGGTTAGTAGACTGCCTGGGTTGTGGTGCGCATTTGGGCATGGGCATCTGGGGGTTACTGGGTCGGTGAATACTGGGCGGTGGATTGCACAAGCGCTCGCAAACAAAATGCCTCTCGAGCGATTTGTGAGGTATTCGCTGGCGCGCTTCTATTAGTCGTAGTCCTTCGAATAGGTGAAATTCTTCCTCTTCGCCAAATTGATGTTTCCGATAAATTCCTTAAGTTCGTCTGCACGTTGGTCTGTTAGTTCAACAATGCACATGTCGTGAGCTACGCCATTGCAGGATCCGTTTCGATTACAGCCGCTCTCTTCTTGCACTTGATAACATTTTTTGTCACGCCATTTAATCCATTCTCTTTGTACGGTGCGCAATGTTTCTTTCGCATCGTTATCCAGTTTGGAAATTAGCGAACGATAGTTTGTGTTAAGGGATCGATCAGAGTCTTTGAATTCCAAACACGACTCATTATTTACTAACGGAGTCTTCCCAAGATCGCAAGTTGCGAAAGCGAATGGAGACACTAGGAAGAATGAAAATCCGATGTATATGCACAAGCGTTGAATACTGTTAGTAAGTCGAAAGATCATATAAGTCCTCTGCGAGAAATCCTAGTTTGTCCTCAAGCAATAGCCGCGCGCGCTTCGATTCTTCTTTGTGAAATTTTACTTTTCCAACCTTTCCATCTGCGTCTGCCACAGCTTTGACGCAGCGCGTTTCATCCTCGGAGTTCTCAAACGGTAATGTAACGCCTAGTTCACCTGCAACTCGGTATATCAATGTGGCTAGTTTCGACTTCGTGCCACCGCGAACCGCACACGCTGTGACAAATGCCAGTCCGAGTGCGGACCTTACTTTGTTTTTCTTGGCAAGGCCAATAATGGGGTTGAAAAACATCTCTACTGCACAGTCTAACTGCGCCTCTTGGAAGTCCAGTTCATTTCCTGCCTCTAGAAATCGCTGCTTCCATGTTCCCGTCCATATATCAGTCGGCATTTCGCTCGGGTTTGCAGGGATTGGTTGAACGCGCTTTCCGCGGATCTCTCTGTGTGCAGGAAGGTCAGATTTGCCATCGCCGTCCTTGTCCTGCTCTGAAAGAGTCTTCATTTCTTTTCCTTTGGCGGTCGCTCTTATTTCTTCCCAATACGCTTGGCCACATAACGGAATCGAGTTGTCGCCCCGTAAATCAGGGCGGCCATCACTAGTTAGTGTAATAAGGGACTGTGCGATTTCCTTGTTTCCGCCGCCGAAAATTTGAACGAATTTCGAAGAATTTTTTTCCTGCAGTTTCTTTAACAGGATTCCAATGTTTCCTGAGTCCTGCGTGTACTGGATTACCCCGTATGAAAGACCGATATGCACGATACGTGAGTAGCCTGTTTCAATTCCCTTTTTTCCAAACTTTCTTCCAATGAATTCTGTATCTGGGTTGACACTGCCGAATCCGTCTGCATTCATCTCGCAGCAAGCCACAGCAGCTACAATCTGTTTCCTTTCGTTTTCGGTAAGCCGTACCCCGGAAAAGGTCACAACATGTGGTTCTTTGTTTAAGGTCTCTTTGATTTTCTCAGTCACCTCGCTGATTTTTTTGCTTCCTTTGCTCGATTTTTTTGCGGCTGGTGCCGGCGAAGGTTTTGCTCCTGAGTCTTGCGGTGTGAGCTGTACTTTTTCCGATTTCTGAATGTGCTCGTCGGCTTCTTTCGCGCGTAGCCTTTCAAGTAATTCATCCAACCATTCAAACGAAATCCACTTAAACTTGAATTGGCCCTCATGCTCGTGTCTTTCAGCGCTTCCAGAATTCGCCTTTGCCGGTTGCTTGCTTGATTTTTTCGGCTTTTCGGGGCTTGCGGCAGCTTGTCGGATTCGATTGCTCGGAATTAAAAGGACGTGGCCGGGTTGAAGGTGTTTCGGATTCGATATGCCGTTCTTAGTTTGCAATTCCTGTGCGTTTACAGAATAGCGAGTGGCAATTGACGACAGCGTTTCTCCGCTTCGTACAACATGTTTGTTCATCCCTTGACCTCTAAGAAATTCGCTTCAGGATCTCAATTTTTCCAACGGCTGGTGCATCTGATTCGAGTACTTTTGTCGCTCCATACCGATCAGTGGTGCCTTCTATAACCTCTCCAGTTTTCATCCATATTCGATAGGGGCGGTTTTTTAAGATATGACCATCTTCGTCCGATAGCACAACAAGTTGGGTATTTTTCTTTATCGCTCTAAGATCGGTACTTGGTAGGGCTGGGAATACAGCTGCTGTCGTTGCAGGTCCGGTCAAGTTCTTCACACTGCCATGAATGTTCACCGGCCCCGGTGCCTTCAACGTAATCTGCCCATTACCAACTTCAATCTGACATCCCCCTGCAGTAAGTCGAATACTCTTCGGAGCAGTGATATCGATATGTCCGTCAACAGACGTAACCTTGATATCCTTCTTCGCGATCGCCTCGATCTCATCATCCTGCGCCTGGATCTGCACCTTGCCCTTGCCGGCGAAGAGCTTGATGCCGGACTTGGCGACGAAGACGCTCCATGCTTCTTTGATTGCCATCGACAGCTTGTTGCCGACTGCGATGTTTGTGTCCTGTTGGCTTGATAGGTGAATGTGTTCGCCCGTTGCTATCTCATGTGACTTGGGTGTCGCGCTCACGATGCCCGCCGGGCTGGAGAACGCGAGGAGCGGTTCTTCGTAGCCGGGCACTTCCGCCTTCTGTCCTGTGCCGCCTTGCTGTGTGTACGTCTTGCTGGCGACCTTGATCAGCCGTTCCGCTTCCTCGTTCGCTTCCAGCGGATCGGCGTTGTGGTCCTTCGCCGCATCGGATAGCAACTTCGACAGTTCCAGGTTGCTCGCCAGCTGGTTGGCCAGCTCCTTGCTGTCCAGATGCGTGCTGTTTTCATTGTTCCTGGCTTCGGTGCTGATGAGCATGCCTCGGCCTGCGCGGAGGGCGCCGTACTGGTCGGTCCTTAGCTCGAATCCCTCGCCCCTCGGTTCTCCTTTTCCATCCCTGCGCGGATGAACGAGATAGCCTTGATTGAGTGAGGTCTTTCCATGGTCAGTGGCAGTACGAATGCGCTGCTCATTCGTGCTGTCATCCCACACGATCTCATTCAGCCCCCGTCCCTTATACATCTTGCTCTTGATGCCAGACAGCGCCTTGTTGCCTGGAAGATTGCCGGCATCAGTGAACGCCGCAGGACGATGTGTGCCGTTGTAGACGGATCCAGTGACAATGGGCCGGTCGATGTCGCCGTTGATGAACTGAATTAAGACTTCGTCGCCGATCCTCGGAATCCATACCTGTCCGTAGTGGCTGCCGGTCCACGGTTGCGCAACCCGGATCCAGAGCGAATCCTTGTCCGTGCCGCTGGCACCCGCGCCTTCGGCAAAGGCATGGTCAAGGCTGCGGGTGAACGGCATCCTGACCTTGATGCAGCCGTACTCGTTGACGTGGATTTCCTCGCCGGGTGGGCCGACGACGACGGCAGTCAGCAGTGTCGGGGCGACCGGCTTTGAATGTTCGGTGGTGCTGAAGGCAGGGATGATGGGGATATGGCGGCGGGTGGCATCGAAGTCGGTACGGAATACGGGTTCATTGCCCTTGTCTTCCTGCAACAGATTGTTGCGGGCAAACAGCCGGGTACGCAGTACCGTGAATTGCCGGTCCTCGGGCGCATCCTGATCGTGCACCGGATGGTCGGCCAGTTCGAAATACCTGCCTACCGTCAGTTCGCGGTGGCTGCCGCTGCCGTTGAAGGTCTTGCTGGCGAATTCATGCGCGCCGATGCGCAGCTTGCCGTAGCGCGCGTAATCATCCTCATCATTGGCGCTGTGGTGCGGTTCGTAACGCACGTCTTCCAGCGTGCTGGCGAGCTTTTCGCCGTGTTCGCCCTGGTCGATGCCGGCGCCATCCTGCTGGGTGCTGGTGACGACAGACTTGTAGTCGTAACTCGCGCGTTCGGTGCCGCCGGGCTGCAAGGTCCGCACGCCCTGCCATGCGGTGATGCTGTCTTCGGATTCGGTGCCATCGTCGCGGTGGAAGCGTACTTTGTCCGCAGAAGCAGATTCCAGTACCGACACATCGTCGAACAGCACCAGCGTCAGTTTCGGGTGTTCGCCCGGCACGCCGGCCTCGCCATGCTCGAAATACCAGCTGATCCCCTCCTGCGCGAGCCAGCGGCAAATGAATGCGGTGTCGGATTCGTTGTACTGGGTGACCCAGGACTGGGCGGGATGTTCGCCCATGCAGCGGTCGTCGAGGTCGAAGCAGGAGGCCAGCACGGGATTGTTCTGGCGGTGCTCTTGCAGCAGCACATCGACAAACTCCAGAACGGACAGGTCCTGGAACACGCGGCTGTTGACGCGGCGGGACAGCACGGCGAAGGGATCCTGCAGGGTGAGCACATAGCGGGTGAAGCCGCCGTCGGAGCCGGCGAATTCGGCACGGGTGACCAGGCCGCACAGGGCACGCTCTTCGCCGCCATCGGTCAGCAGGGAGACCTGGACCGGCAAGCCGATGAACTGCTTCAGTTCCAGGTGCGCATCGGAAGACAGGCAGGTCAGGGTGTAGGTGAAGCCTTCAGACACCGCTTCGTCGCCGGACAGTTCCTGCGGCAAGAGCACGCCATCCTCGATGCTGGAGCCGGGCGCAAACGACAGCGTGAACAGGCGGCCGGACTGGGTGAAGGCTAGCGCCTCGGAGAAGGGGAAATCGGCGGGCATTGATTGTCTTTTTGGAAAGAAATCGAGACCGCCGACAATAGCGCAAAATTGGCAAAATGGCAATAAAACGAGGCCATGCCCGAGAGGATGTCAAGTTGTCGAGGGGAAAAACCAGCGCGGCAGGATGGGTTGTGTTTTCGACGGCGGCAGAGGCCGGGAAATGAAGAAGCCTTGCACCTCGTCGCACCGCAATTGCTTGAGCGCGACGATCTGCTCGATGGTTTCGACGCCTTCCGCGACGACGCGCATGCCGAGCGCGTGCGCCATGGTGATGATGGCGGTGATGAGGGCCATGCCTTCCTTTGAGTCCTTCATCCCGGCCGTGAACGCACGATCCACCTTGATCACGTCGAAGTCCAGCCGCTGCAGCTGCGAGAGCGATGAATAGCCGGTGCCGAAATCGTCCACCAGCAGCTTGATGCCCGTGGCCTGGATGGCTTGCAGGCATTCGACGACGTTGTGGCCTTCTTCGATCATCGACGATTCGGTCAGCTCGATTTCGATCAGCGCCGGGTCAACCTTGTAGCGTTCCAGGCAGGTCGACAGCAATTTGGCGACATTCGATTCGCGGAACTGGCGGGCGGAGACATTGATGGATACGGGCACCAGTTCCTGGCCCTGCTCTGCCCAGTAGGCGACCTGAGCGAAGACCTTTTCGATGACCTGTTCGCCGAGCCGGATGATGAGGCCGGTTTCTTCCGCGAGGGGGATGAACTCGTTCGGTCCGACTACACCGCGCGTCGGATGCGCCCAGCGTACCAGCGCTTCCATGCTGGAGGTGACCCCGGTCGAGACGTCGACGCGCGGCTGGTAGTACATGACGAACTGGTCGTGGTCGAGTGCATAGTGCAGTTCGGCTTCGCTGCGGTGCCGTTCGCGGATGGCTTCCGAGTAGCGCGGGTCGAAAAAGCGGTAGGTGCCCTTGCCGTCCGATTTGACGGAATACATGGCGATGTCGGCATTGTTGAGCAGGGTGTTGGCGTCGGCGCCGTCGATCGGATAGAGGCTGATGCCGATCGATGCCCCGATGGCGCGCACGCCCTGGTTGACCTTGAAGGCGCTGCCGAAGGCGTCGAGGATGCGGTCGGCGACCTGGGCGGCGTCGAACGCATGTCCTATCCGCTCGAGGATCACCAGGAATTCGTCGCCGCCGATGCGCACGACATGGTCCTGGGGCCGCGTCGCGTCCTTGAGGCGTTGCGCGGCGTTGCGCAGGATTTCGTCGCCGGCGTTGTGACCCATCGTGTCGTTGACGGCTTTGAAGCCGTCGAGGTCGATGAACAGCAAGGCGAGCATCCTGCGGGCGGCTGCCGCCTGTTCCACCGCCTGCGGGAGGAAGGAGTTGAGCCAGTGGCGGTTGGGCAGGCCGGTGAGTGCGTCCTCGTTGCCGCGGCGTTCGAGTTCGGCGACGTGCGACTTGAGATCGGTGATGTCACGCAGGGTAATGGCGAGGTCGTCGTTGGGTCGCGAGATCCGGATATGCAGCCAGCGAGGGCCGCCTTCGAGGCCGAGGCTCGCCAGCTCGGATTCGCCCTCGTAAAACCGGGTTTTCATCGCGCGGCACAGCATGCGCATCGTCTGTTCGACTGCGGCGCCCTGGTACATCCAGGATATGCGTTGTCCGATCAGCTCTTCGCGGCGGTAGCGCAGTAGGTTGGCGCCGCGTTCGTTGCAGTCGGTGATTTCAAAGTCGTCCACGTTGCCCTTGGGATCCCGCAAGGCGCGCGCGATGAGAAAGCCGTCATTGCCGACTTCGGTCGCGCGCCGGTAGGTCTCCTGCATGGAACGCATCTGCTGCCGCCGCCAGACGATGTGCAGCGAGACAAGCATGGCCGCGAGGGTGAGCAGGGCGAGGACCACGCTCGCTCCAATGCCGCGGTTGATGGTTTCACGGCGCGCCTCGCGGTAGGGAGCCAGTTCGGTTTCTCGATCGAGACCGGCGACGGTGATCATCTTGTATCCGGATGTCGCACTCCAGCCGACGTAACGTGTGCGGCGGTCGGTGAACCATTCGTTGCCTTCCAGCATGGCGCTGCCCGCAGGTTCATGGAAGGGGAGCTCCCGCATCACCGCTGTCTTGCTTCCGTGCGGCAGGAAGATTTCGTTGCCGATTCGTGCAAGGCGGATCACCTTGTCGGCGCTCAGGATGCCAATGAAGCCGAGTTGCCGCAGCGCGACTTCGTCATAGCCGGAGGTGAAGTAATCCGGCACAACGGACACGAGCACGATGCCCTGGAATGACCCGTTGGCGTCTTCCAGCCGCCGCGAGAACGGAACCACCGGCGTGCGCGAAAAATTGCCGATGCGCGCCGTGCCGATATAGAACTCGTTGCTGCGGTCCAGATGCACCTGGAAGTACGGCTCCGTCGAAATGTTCACGCGGTGCGCCTCGGGGATGGTGCTGGTGCGCAGATTGCCGTCCGCATCGATGATGCTGACGTAAAAGCCGGCCCTTTCCGTGAAGAGACCGGTACCGCCCATCTTCTCCAGCTTGAAGCTGTTACCGCCCAGCTCCCATCCGCTCTTGACGTACAGCGTGATCTGGTCGACGGCCTCGAGGGCGCGGAACAGGTGCTGCGCATACGCGCGGCTCAGCGTCTCCGCTTCGCGCAGCGCGGCTTGTTCCGCATCGATTTTTTCCGCATCGAGATGTGTGACGAGGAAGTGCCAGCCGATGAGGCCGAGGATGATCGACTTGAGGGGCCAGAAGAGCAGAAGGCCGAGGTTCTTCTTGAGAAATTGCCAATCACCAAGAAGCGACCTCTGCCGGGATGACCTGCCATCGGAGAGTGTGTCCGTCACCATGAAGTGGTCCGAAACTGTAAATGGACGTCGACCGCATCAAGGCGGTCGAAACTGGTTCGACATGCGGGAATGAATAACGTTGACTGTATTTCAGAAGAGGAGCGCGCCTTGTGAGGTAAACGAAGAGTTGCGCGCTCAATGCGTTCAATGAATCGTGTTGAGCGTGCGGATGTGCGTCAGGAAGTCGGCAGCCGGCGCCGGCTGGCTGAAGAGATAGCCTTGGTATCCCTGGCAGCCGTGCTCCGCCAGGAAATCGCGCTGCGCTTCGGTTTCCACGCCTTCCGCGATGACCGACAGGCCCAGGCTCTGGCCGAGCGCGACGATGGTCCGGGCAATCGCCGCGTCATTCGGATCGACCAGCACGTCGCGCACGAAGGATTGGTCGATCTTGAGCTGATCGAGGGGGAAGCGCTTCAGGTAGGACAGCGAGGAATATCCGGTGCCGAAGTCATCGAGCGAAAAGCCGACGCCGCGGTCCTTGAGCTGCGTCATCTTGTCGATGGTCGCTTCGATGTCGTCGATCAGCAGGCTTTCCGTCAGCTCCAGCTTGAGATGGTTCGGATTGGCGCCGGTACGTTCCAGTACGCCGAAGACCAGCTCCACGAAATCCGGATGGCGGAACTGCCGCGCGCTGACATTGACGGACATGGTCATGTGCGCAGTTTGTGGATCGGTCTGCCATTCGGCGAGCAGCCCGCATGCCGTCTCCAGCACCCATTCGCCGAGGCGCAGGATAAGGCCGGTCTCTTCCGCCAGCGGAATGAACTCGGCCGGCGATACCACGCCGCGGTTCGGCTGCTCCCAGCGGATCAATGCTTCGGCGCCGGTCTGGAAGCCGTTCCTGTCCACCTGCGCCTGGTAATACAGCACGAACTCGTTGGTGCGCGCCGCATTGCGCAGGTCGGCTTCCAGCCCGAGGCGGTGCTTGACGGCGGCCTGCATCCCCGGATCGAAGAAGCGTATGGTGTTGCGGCCGGCCCCCTTGGCCTGGTACATCGCGAGGTCGGCGCGCTTGAGCACATCGTCGACCGTGTCGCCGCCGCCGCGGAAGAGTGTTACGCCGATGCTGGGCGTGCTGATGTGCTCGTAGCCTTCCAGGCGGTAGGGCTGGTTGAGGGCGGACAGGATTTTCTCCGCGGTGACTTCGGCCTGGATAGCCGCGTCGTTGGCATGGCTGCTCAACTCTTCCAGCAGGACAACGAACTCGTCGCCGCCCAGACGCGCGACCGTATCCGTCTGCCGGACGCAGGGCAGCAGGCGCGACGCCACCTGCTGCAACAGCATGTCGCCCTTGTCATGACCGAGGGTGTCGTTCAGTGTCTTGAAGTTGTCGAGGTCGATCAGCATCAGGGCGCCGAGCGTGCGGCGGCGGCTGCACACGCTGACCGCGTGCTGCAGGCGTTCCATCAGGGAGGACCGGTTCGGCAGGCGCGTGAGCTGGTCGTAGAAGGCCAGCTGCTGGATCTTTTCCTCGGCTGCCTTGCGCATCGTGATATCGGCGTGGATGTCGAGGATCGCCTGCACCTCGCCCTGGTCGGAGGTGATCAGCGTCCAGTGCGCCTCCACCACGAGACGCGATCCATCCTTGCGCAATTGCGGGATTTCACCGCTCCACTCGCCGTCGCGCAGGACGGCGCGCATGGCGTTCTGGAAAATCGTCTCGTCGTTGTAGAGCAGTTCCTGCTTGTTCCGGCCGAGTGCTTCCTCGGCGGTCCAGCCGTAGAGCCGCTCCGCGCTCTTGTTCCAGAAGGTGATCCGGTCTTCCATGTTGCATACGATGATGGCGTCCTGCGCCTTGTCGAGCAGGGAAGCCTGGTCGCGGATGCGGAGGTCCGCGTCCTGCCGTTCCAGCTCGCTTGCCGCGCGCGCCGCAAAGATGCGGAAGGTCGAATTCACCAGGTCCAGCTGCTTCAGCGGCGTGCGGAACAGGACGAACAGCAGGCCCATGAGCTGGCCCGATGCATCGACCAGGCGGCTGCCGACGTAGGCACGGGCGCCGAGATCGGAAAGCGACGGGGATTCCGGGAAACGCTCGGCCACCTTGTCGAGGACGACACAGTGGTTTTCCGTCAGCAGATGCTCGCAGGGCGTGCCCTTGATCACATATTCGAAGTTGTCGACGACCTTGCCATCGACGACGGCGACAATCGTCCGGCTGCGAAGCGGCTCGCCGGGAATGACGCGTGCAATGAATCCGGCTTGCGCATCGACCGCCTCGGTCAGGTTGCGGGTCAGCTGTTCGAAAAATTCGGTGCCCGTGCTGGCCGAGACGCTGGTGGCCACCTTGACGATCGCTTCTTCGAGCCGGCGCTGGCGCTGTTGGGCGCGCAGGTGCTCGACGCCGAAGGACACGTCATTGGCGAGGTCCTGCATCAGTTTTACTTCGTCCTGCGCGAAGGTGCGGGCGCTGCGGTCATACAGGACGAGGACGGCAAACACCTTCCCCTTGGTCACCAGCGGCAAGGCAATCATGCTCCTGAAGCCCTCGGCACGGAGCCATTCTTCCCATGGCGCCATGGTCGCGTCTTGCGCCAGGTCTTCGACGAGGACCGGCTTGCCTTCCCAGACCACCCTGCCTATCGGGCCGCGCCCGTATGCCGATGTGGGCGACCAGCTGATCTGTGTCGCCGCCGCCTGCGCGAGGTCGTGCAGCAGTCCGGCATGCGCGACTGGCTGGACGGTTTTGCGGTCGTCGTCGCGCACCAGGCCAACCCAGGCGAACTGATAGCCGTCGTTTTCCACAGCCAGTTCGCAGATCTGGTACAGGAGTTCGCGCTGGTCCTCCGCGCGCATGAGCGCTTCGTTGCAGCGCTTGAGCATGTGCAGCGCCCGCGTGGTCTTGTCCAGCTCGAGGTCGCGCTGCTTGCGTTCGGTGATATCGCGCTGGACGGCAACAAAGTGCGTCGCCCTGCCGTGCCTGTCGAGCACGGGAACGATGTCGATCTCGACCCAGAATTCGTCGCCGTTTTTCTTGTAGTTGACCACCTCGATGCAGATGCCCTGCTGCCGTTTCATGGCTTCGTGCAGGCGGTCGAGTTGCTTGCGGTCGGACTTCGGGCCCTGCAGGAAGCGCGGAGAGCGTCCCTTCACTTCCTCCAGGCTGTAGCCGGTGTGGCGCTCGAACGCGCCGTTGACGAACACGATGCGCGGGCCCGGGTCCTCCGGCACCGCCTCGGTAATCATGACCATGTCGTTGAGGTGCGCCACACTGGTTTCCAGCAGGTGCAGGTGCTCTGCCACCTGTCGTTTCGCGGTGATGTCCTGCACCGTGCCCGACAGCGATTCTTCACAGACGGAATTGACGCCCATCTCGGCGCGCATGTGCACGAAGCGTACTTCGCCGTCAGGGCGCACGACCCGGAATTCCGTATCCAGCGGCGCGTTTCCCCGCAATGCGCGTTCCTGGGCGAGGACAACGTTCTGCCGGTCTTCGGCGTGAATGTGCTGCATGAAGGCATTGATGTCGTCTGCGGGCGATTTCCGCTCGATGCCGAAGATGCGGTACATCTCATTCGAGCAGCGCAGTTGCCGATTGCGCAATCCGATTTCCCAGCTTCCCATGCCGTTCAGGCGTTGAACGCTGTCAAGGTGCCGGCTGCGTTCGTTCAGGAGATCTTCCTGGCAGCGCAATTCTTCCTGCAGTGCCTCGAGCCGGGACGTTTGCCGTTGCAGTTCCAGTTCCGTCATGACTTGCATGGCGAACATGCGGATCGCCTCGGCTTGCGTGTCCGACAGGGTCCGTGGTTTGAAATCCAGCACAGCAAGTGTGCCGAACGGAAATCCGCTGGGGGAGACGAGCGGCATGCCCGCGTAAAAACGGACGCCGGTTTCACGTACCAGGGGTTCGTGCATGAACAACGGATCGCTGCTGGCATCGGCGACGACGTACAGATCCGTGCCGCAGACGGCCTGGGCACAGAAACAGGTGCCGCCCTTTCCTTCAAGTTCGATGCCGACCGTCGACCGGAACCACTGCTGGCGTTCGTTGATGAAAGCCAGCAACGCGGCCGGGGCGTCGCACAAGTGGGCGGCCCTTTGCGGGATATTTTCTAACTGCATCTGGAGCGGCATGCTTGTTGCGGCGAGCCGTTACTGCACGTTGAAACACAAGTGGGAATGGAAAGTGTATTGCCAATATAGGAACATCAAAACGGCGTAATGTTCCGTTCGACATGCGGACGCGGCAAGGCGGGATGCGGGATTCAGGAGGGCGTCCCCGGAGAAGCATTTCCCCGGGGAATGCAGGAGTCTGGCTTACTTGATCGCCGGTTCGATGTTCTGCACGCCGATCACCTTCTGTGTTTGCGTCGCATCGAAGGTCAGGCCCGTCGGCCACGTCGGCCAGTAGACGCCGAGCGAATCATTGTTCGGGTTGCCGTGTTTGGCGAAGGCCCCGATGCTTCGCATCATCGCATCCGACAATTCCAGGCGGCCCGGCTTGTTGGCCGTCGTGTTCATGATGTTGGCCATGAGCGAAGGGCTGAAGTTGCCGAACACGAAGGGCAGGTCGAACAGGTGGGCCGCGCCGTAGATCACGTTCCACGGCGACGGCTGCTCATCCCAGTCGAAACGGTAGTACCAGACGTCCGGCTGCTTCGCCTTCAGCGCATTGAGGATGTTGTCGCGGCTCGCGAGGAAGAAAATGCGATTGAACTGTTCGGCGCGCGCAGTGAAGCCGGTGACGGGCGCGTCGGCCGGCAGGTAGGACGGCGCGATCCACTGTTCGATCGCCGTCTGCGGCGGGTCGTTCGGCTTGTAGCTGAAGTGGTTGGCAAACAGTTGCGCGTCCGTGACGGCGCGCGCACTCCCCGTGCCGCCAACCAGCGGGAGGAAGCTCGGGAACAGCTTGCCCTCGTCACGCGTGTTGCCCGCGAGGACCGGCACCTTGACATACTGCTGGGCGTAGATGGCATTGACCGGGTTGCTGGCCACGATGGCGCCGTCCGGGATCGGGCCCGATCCCGCCAGTCCCTGCAGTGCGAGGCGTGTCAGCAGGACGCTGAACAGTTGCGCCGGGGTCTTCGAGCGGAGATAGGCGGCAATCTGCTGTTCCGTCTGACTCGCCACATAGGCTTGTGCTGACGGGACGTCGGTGGCCTTGCCGTCAACGATCAGCAGCTGGTGCAACAGGGCATTTCCCTGAAGGGCGTAGGTCGACGCCGGCGACATCGTGGGAACCGTGCCGGGAGGCAGGTTGGTGGCGAGCGAGAGGCCGCCGGAGAGGGGAACCGCGCGGTGGAACAGCTTCGTCGGCGCATTCGCCAATCGCGGCGAGGTCAGCAGCGCATAGACGTTAATGGCGCCGGCCGACTCGCCCATGATCGTCACGTTGCCCGGGTCGCCGCCGAAGTTTTCGATATTGCGCTGAAGGAATTCCAGCGACTTGATGCTGTCGAGGATGGCGAAGTTGCCCGACTGCGTGTCGGCGTCGGTGCCGGTCTTGAGCTGCGGCTGGTTGAGGAAGCCGAGGATGCCGAGGCGGAAGTTGACGGTGACGACCACCGCGTTCGCGCGCTGCGCGAGATTGGCGCCTTCATACATCGGATCGGCGGTATAGCCGGACACATTGCTGCCGCCGTGGAAGAACACGATGACCGGCAGCTTCTTGCCGTTGTTGGCGGGGCGCCAGATGTTCAGGTACAGACAGTCTTCATGGCCGACAGCCGTGTTCAGCGTGGTGCCGATGGTCTCGTCGTAGCGGTTGTTGGCGCCGGGGCCGTAGATGCGGCCGTACTGGGAGCAGGCGTTGCCGAACGCCTTGGTGCTGAGCACGCTGTTCCATTTGTCCGGGTCCGCCGGTGCGCGCCAGCGGAGTTCTCCGACCGGCGGCTTCGCATAGGGAATGCCCTTCCATGACAAGGTCTTGCTGCCGGCGTCGACCGCGCCGTCGATCCATCCGTACTCCGTCGCGCGTGTCGTCTTGTCGAATCCGCCTTCATTGTTGGCATAAGCAGCGGACATCAGGGGTAGCGCGATCGTGATTGTGGTGAGCCATCTTGTTTTAATGCTTGGCATCGAGTCTCTCCTTCATGGCAGTGGGTGGCGCACGATTGCGCCGACTGCAAGCAGATCACGACCGGAGCGCTAGGAAATTGCGGGGAATCAAAAGCATTGGCAGGAAGCAGTCTTTGGTGCACTGCATCGTCCGGCCCAATGAAAAACGCCTGTTTCGATTTCGCGAAACAGGCGTTTCATGCAGCCGAAAAGTGTACGCGATCCAGACGGTCGCGCACCCTGTCTGTTATTTGTACACGGTCACCGGTTCATTGCGCTGGACTTCAACCGGCTGCACGTTGATCACGGTGCCTGCAGGCGTCACACGCGCACCACGCGGCACGCCGAACTGGACCATCAGTTCGGAATATGCCGCATCGGCCAGGCTCTTCGAGGTCTCCGAGATCACCTTGCCGCGATTGAACACCACGCGGTCGCCGGGACGCGACACAATCTTCGTTTCCTGACCCGCGCCGCTGGCGCTGAAGGCCGCTTTCACTTCATAGGTCTTGGTGTTGATCAGGCTGAAGTCGGCCACCAGATCGAGGCTGAGGATGCCGGTGTAGGAATGGGTGCCGGGCAGCTGCATCGTCTCCTGGCGGAAGGCGATGTTGCTGACGGTCCCGAACAGCACATAGTCGGCGCCGGGGTAGAAACCCTTCTTGATGCGGTCGATGATGTCGTAGATCTTTTCGGTCGGCGGGCCGGAGTACGGCTTGGCCTGCACCAGGCGCACGCCGCCGCCCTTGATCATCGCGCCCTTCAGGTCCGCGGTGTAGTTGCGCAACTCGCCGCGGTCGATCCAGGTGTAGGTGCCTTCCGCTTCGTAGTAGCTGCTTTCATGCTTGGCGCTGACGCGATCGCGGGCGGAGTAGGTGTTGGGCGTCTCGCGCTCGCTGCTGCTGGCGTTGACGCTGCCCTTGCTGTGGGCGGCGACAACGCGGAAGTATTCGCTGACTTTTTCCTCGTAGGTGAGGTCCGTAACGGCGATCTTCGGCTGCGCAAAGGCGGCGGTCGCTGCTGCTGCCAACACGAGGGCCGTGGCGGCGCGCAAGGTCTTGGTGAATGCGTTCTGCATGTTCGTTTCCCGTGTGGTGTGGATCAGCGCGTGGACGTCTTGCGGATTTCTTTTTCGTCCTGCCATTCGATGGTGCCTTCTTCCACGTCGTACACCTTCAACGTCATCTTGTAGAAGACATCCTTGGTGTTGGCGTTCTGCTTGACGATGGACACGATTTCGCCTTCCAGCGTGTACTTGGCGGCGGTCATGTTGCCGACCTTGGCCTTGCCCTGCGTCTTGTAGAGGCCGCTCTGGTTCTGGCGCTGCAGTTCGTCGACACCGGCCTGCATCTCGTCGGAGCTGCGGGTGAAGCGCACCTTGCGGCTCTTGACCAGCGCGGTCTGGATGCTGTTCATGATCGCCTTGGTGTCGATGTACTCGCTGGTCTTGTTGCGCACGGCGGACAGCGTCATCGTCGGGCGGTTGTTGAGGATGGGATCTTCCAGCAGCGAGCCGACCATCTTCTCGGCGATCATCTGCAGGTCGGTCGAACCGAATTCATTGGTCACGGTCTCGACGGCCTTGGAATCGCCGTAGTTGACGGTCTGGCGCGAGAAGCGCACGGTCGGCTGCGACAGCGTCGTGGGGCAGCCTGCGAGCATGACGGTGGTGCCGATGACGGCGCCAATGACGGCGAGGGAGGAAAGGGATTTCTTGTTCATGATGTGTGTCCGTTGAAATGTCGTGGTCGCGATCAGCGCGGTTCGCTGCTCATCTCGATCTTGAAGTCGGTGGCCTGCGGGCCATAGGCCGTGCCCTTGATGAACTGGCTTTGCTTGCCGAGGAAGACCAGCGGCTTCCACACTTCGCCGTCGCCCACCTGGAAGCCGTTGGCGTCGAGCCAGCGGAAGCGGTAGTACAGGCGCAGGTCGCGCGTGTCCATGTTCATGATTTCGGCCTGCACCACCAGCACGTCGTTGCGGCGCTGCGCGCGCAGGTCCACGGCCTGCAGGCCCTGCAGCTCGCCGCGCACGATCAGCTTGGCGGCGATGCCGCTGGAGGCCGCGGCCGGCGCGTCCTGTTGTGCCTGTGCCGCTGCGCCCAGCAGTGCGAGGCTGGCGCAGAGGACGATTCGTTTGAATGAGAGAGTCATGGCGTTCGATGTCGTTGGTTCAAATGAAAATGGTTATGCCTTCTTGACCTTGCCGGCGGTGGCGGGCTTGGCCGGCTTGACGGGGCGTTTGGCGGGGGCGGCAGGAGCCGCCGGCGCTTCTTCGACTGCGGGGGTGATGACCGGCGGCAGCATGCCGATCTTCACCGGTTCGCCGAAGTAGGTCTTGTTGCGATAGACGCGCACCGGCACCACCATGTAGCGGCCGTCGACAACCAGCTTGCGGTTGCTGTCGGGCTGGCTCGGCAGGCGCAGGTCGTATTCGCCCGGCGGGACGAAGCCGCGCGCGATGAATACGCGGTCCGGCAGGCCGCGCCACATGCGGTCGTCCGCTTCGCCTTCGGTGGCAGCGACGACAAGGTTGCCGATCAGGCCGGCGAAGGCCCCCATCTTCTTGTTCATCTGGTCCTGCACCAGGCCCTTCGCCACGGCGCGCACGGCGGCACGGGTCTGGATGCCCGGCAGCTCATCCTGCAGCGCACGCCGGGCCATGACATTGAAGTCGGTGACCAGCGCGGTCTGCATGGAGTGCGGGCCGAGGTTGACCTGGGCCAGTTCCATCGCATCCTTGTTCGGATAGATGACCGGGAACGAGAACGACACGGTAACGATGCCGTTGGTGGTCGGGATCGGGAACTGGATCTTCTTCGATTGCCGCGCCGGCGCGTTGCCGGATTCGACGATGAAGAGCACGTCGGTCACATGCTTCTGGCGGCGGAAGCTGGTGCGCTGGTCAAGCCCGCGCAGGCCTTCCTCGAGCACAGGCAGGTCGGGCCGCAGTTCGATCGCCTTGCGGTAGCCGGGAGCGGCCAGGCCTGGCTCGTTCAGCGCTTCGTAGACGAAGCCGGCGAGGTAGTGGCTGAGCGCGTTCTGGTAGCCGTTCTTCAGCTTCAGCACTTCGGGGTCTTTGAGGGTTTCAATGGGATAGCCGTTGAGTTCCTTGGCTTCCGTCTTGATGCCCTTTTCCTTCGCTTCCTCTTCGGCCTTCGAGGTTTCGCGCGCGCGGAATTCGGCGATCACGGCTTCGCGCTCGTGGGTGCGCTTGATGTCGACGCGCGCCGTGTCGAGGTCACCGAGGTTGATGCGGTTCATCGCCATGCGCGTGGTCAGCATCACCTTTTCGTAATCCTGGCCTTCGTAGGTACGCGAGCTGTCGCCCATGAACAAGGCACCCACCTGGTTCAGCAACTGGTCAGGCGCGGTCTTTGCCGTTTCTTCCCACAGCTTCACTTTCTGATCGGCAATTTCGAGGGCGGTGAGGCTGTCCTTGTAACGCGTGCCAATGCGCAGCAGTTCGCCCTTTTCAAGGTTCAGCAGCAGGTCGGTCTTGTCGCTGCCTGCCGCAATCTGGGCGTCGAGCGTCTTGATCGCTTCGTCGATATCCCCGCGCGTTGTTGCCGCAAGGGAACTGGCGAGTTTGCTGTCGTGTGTGGGACCGGTGGCACACGCTGTCAATATCAGCGTGGCCGCGAGAGGAAGGAGATAGGAGCGCATAGTGTTATTCGTTGTTTGTCTTGTTGTCGATGGCAGCGCCATGCGGCAACAAGTATCGCAGCGAAGCTTGCGCGCTTACAAGGTTTTTTCCGTTCCGGATTGAACTATTTCTGCAGCCATTGCTCTAAGGCATCCCACAAATATGGGAGGGCGCTTTTTCCCTCTCGCAGGAAATCGTGGCCAGTGCCGGGGACGGTAAGCAGGTGAAGATTTTTTTTGCCTGCTGTCGTGAATTTTTCCCTGATGAACCATGCCGATTCAATCGGCACCAGGGTGTCTTCTTCGCCCATCGCGATGAAGACCGGTGTGTCGAGCGCGAGGAGGTTGTCCGCATGGCGCAGTGTCCGCAGTTCCTGCCAGTAGCGACAGGTTCGCTCCGACACCACCATCTCGTCCGACGGCAAGGCGCACGCACGCTCGATATCTGCGACCGCCTGGTGGAAGCCGTGTCGCTGCATCTGCAGGCGATAGGTGTCGAACGGATCCATGCCGCCATTGGCGAGCAAGGCGACATGCGTCACGCCTGGAATCCGCTTCGCAAGGAGGGGAGCGATCTCCGCACCCTCGGACATGCCGACGATGACGATGCGCTCCGGCGGCTGGTCGTTGACCCGGGCGGCGGACAGTTCTGCCCGGATGAATTCCTCCTGGTCGGCGAGCCAGCGTTCCGGATGGTCAGCCCGGATGAATTCGGCGCTGCAGCTGCCCTGCGCGTCGGCCCCGATAAAGCGCTTGTGCAGGATGAAAATCCGTATCGCGCCTGCCCTGCCGTCCAGTCCGTCGAAGTACCCGGGAAGGACGCCGTCCATGCTGCCACAGTCGGAGCCCGGGATCATGAACAGATAGGTCGATGGCGGAAGCACGGCGTCAGACGGCTTGTCGAGGACAAAATAGCGCGCTGTCCCGCCGTCGGCGAACGCAAACTTGTGCCTGCCCACCCGGCCGGCCTGCAGGGGAATATGGCTGCACGCCTGGCACAGGAGCAGGAACAACACGGCAATGATGCGGACGGGAAATGACATGCGCGTATGATAGCCGCCCGCCGTGCGACTGCCGGTTTTTCAGGTGCCCGTGCTGGTTCCAGCCTGCGCGCGTGATTGCGAAAGCCGCAGCGCGATGTGGTCGAGCATCGCCGCTTGCAGCTCTTCCATGTAGGCCTCGACGAATTTCATGCCGAAGGGCTTGTCCGCGTTCTCTTCGATCAGCTTGAGCAGGACGGCCTGGCGCTCGCTGTCGCACTGGCTTATTGCACGGCGTGCGATCTCTGTCGCGGGGCGTGTGGAATCGGGACTGAGGAAGGCGCGGGTGACTGCACAGGTGACGTACGCCTTTCGCTCCTGCGTGTTTGTGGTGTCCGAGTAGGCCTGGTTGCCGGCACAAGCGGACAGGAACGCCACGAAAAACAGCAGGAAAAAGCGATAGGCCATGTCGCAAGGAAAGATGATCGTCAACTCATCCTAGGCGCGCTGCGGACGTGCGTCCTGCGCGCCAACAAGAAACAGGCGCGTCCTGTTTGCCACCACAGCTTGCGCCGTCCCAAGACCGATGCTGTACACCGTCGCACAATGAGGACCGGGAGCCGCTGCCGCGGCCCTCTTATCGAACGAGGCAAATCATGAACCTGGATGAACTCAAGCAAGGCCTGTCTTCCCTGATGGATTCGATGTCCGGCGGCTGGCAGCACATGCGCCAGACGGCATCGAGCGCCCTTACTTCCTTCCGGCCGAGCGCGCAGACCAACGTGCCGGACAAGGTCGATGTGGACGACATGTTCTACATTCCTTCCGGCACCTGGTCGATGCTGGGCGCCAACCTGTTCGAGGACAACAAGCGCGTCGTCGTCCGCCTCGAGCTGCCGGGTGTCGACAAGAACGACCTGGATATCGAGGTGCTGGACAACCGGCTCGTTGTGCACGGCGAGAAGCGTTTCGAGCGTGAGGAAAGCGATGGACGCTATCGCGTGCTGCAATGCGCGTATGGCGCCTTCGAACGCGCCGTGCCCCTGCCCGTCCCCGTTGTCGCGGACCAGGCAACGGCGAGCTACAGCAACGGCGTGCTGCGCGTCGAACTGCCGAAGGCGGATCCGGGCATGCCGCACAAGGTGAAAGTGAAGGTGGATTAGGTTGAAAACTGGCTTGCCGTCCTTATCTTTCCCCTGATTTAACCCAGGGAGGTCTCCATGCTGCATGCGTTCGTTGGCCGCAGGCCGGCCGCTGTCGTTACCCTTGCCATGCTTCTTGCCGCCTGTTCGCCGAAACAGGAAGAGGTGCCGCCGCCGCGCGCCGCACCCGCGGCACAAGCGCCCGCGGCCCCGCCCGTCACCGGCAGCGGCGTCCAGCTCCCCAGCTTCGTCAACCTCGTCAAGCAGCAGGGACCGGCCGTGGTCAACATCAGTGCCATCCGGCAGGGCAACAACATGGGCCTGCGCCAGGGCGATCCGCTGTTCGAATTCTTCCGCCGCTTCGGCGGTGCGCCCGACATGGGCGAGGCCCCGCAGCAGAGCCTGGGGTCGGGATTCATCATCAGTAACGACGGCTACATCCTGACCAATGCCCATGTCATTGACCAGACCGACGTCGTGACGGTGAAGCTGACCGACAAGCGGCAGTTCAAGGCCAAAGTGATCGGCGCCGATGTCTATACCGACGTGGCGCTGATCAAGATTGACGCGAAAGACTTGCCTGCTGTGAAGATCGGTAATCCCGCTTCCGTGGAGGCGGGCGAATGGGTGGCGGCAATCGGTGCGCCGTTTGGTTTTGAAAGCAGCGTCACGGTGGGCGTGGTGAGCGCGAAAGGCCGCCTGCTGCCCAACGGCAGCTACGTCCCCTTCATACAGACGGATGTCGCGGTCAACCCCGGCAACTCCGGCGGGCCGCTGTTTTCGACCACGGGCGAAGTCATTGGAATCAACTCCCAGATCTACAGCCAGACCGGCGGCTACATGGGGATCTCGTTCGCGATACCGATCGATATCGCGGTCGGGATTTCGGACCAGCTGCGCGCATCGGGCAAGGTCACGCGCGGCCGCATCGGCGTGCAGTTGCAGGAACTGACGCAGGACATTGCGTCCTCGCTCGGCATGAAGGATGCGCAGGGTGCGCTCGTCGCCGCAGTCCAGCAAGGCGGCCCGGCGGACAAGGCGGGCATCCGTCCGGGCGACGTCGTCGTCGCCTACAACGGGCAGCCCGTGCAAACCACGGCCGACCTCGCGCGACTCGTCGGGGGGACGAAGCCGGGAACGACGGTCACCGCCCAAGTGCAGCGCGACGGCAAGAGCATGGACGTGAAAATCACGCCCGATTCTCTCGAAAAGTAACACCTTGGCGGATGTGCCCCGCGCATCCGCAATCCTCCCCTCCACACTTCCTTCCCAATTCCGGGACTGCGCCTAATCGGGATCAAGGAAATTAAAACCGGCACCCTCTTCTTGAGGGGAATGCCGCTTTTTCGCATTGTCATCTTCGATGGCCGTTCCTATGATTGGGCCCGAATGCGACCTGCCATCCAACATAAACAATAACGTCGTGCACGGCCCATCTATTCAATTCGAATCCGGTTTCGTCCGGACGCAATTCTGCAGTCGTCTCTCCACCGCGCACGCGCGGTGTCATCCATTTTCCATGCAAGCTCTCTCCGGTATCGCTGACTGCGCGGCGCGGGGACAGAATAATTTCTAATAAGAAAGGAACACAATGGCGTTCATCATCAAAGGCACGAAAGCGGCAAACAAGCTCGATGGCACGGCGGGCGCGGACGAGATTTACGGTTACGAAGGTAATGACGCGCTGAGCGGCGGCGCCGGCGATGACCTGCTGGACGGCGGCACAGGCAGCGACACCCTGCTCGGTGGCGCAGGCAGCGATGTGTATGTGTTCTCCGCGGGAAGCGGACGCGACACGATCCGTGAATCGGTCAACGGCGCGGACATTGATGTGATTCGCTTTACAGACATGCGCCCCAGCCATGTGAAGCGCCTGGACCGCGACGGGTCCGACCTGACCATCATGATGGTGACCGGTGACGAAATCCGGATCGCCGGCCATTACGCAGGCAACAGCATCGAGCAGATTCAGTTCAGCGACGGGACAGTCTGGTATGGCCCGGACCTCAACAGGACGATGCGGACGATCAATGGCACAACCGGCAGCGACGTCCTGGTCGGCTCCTCCGGCAGTGACGTGATCGACGGCAAGGCGGGTAATGACATGCTCCAGGGCGGTGCCGGCAGCGACACCTACCTGTTCGCTTCCGGCAGCGGTCTCGATACGATTGTCGAGACAGTGAATGCCGGCGAGACGGACATGATCCGCTTTACCACCGCAATGCCGGAACAAGTGAGCCTGCTCCGCAAGGGAAGCGACTTGCTGATCCGCCTGTCCAGTGGCGATGAAGTGCGTGTCGCCGGCCAATTTGCCGGCAGCGGCATCGAAAAGATCGAGTTCGGCAACGGCACAACCTGGGGAGCGATGGAGTTCAATAGCGCGCCGCACGAAATCACCGGCACGGGATCCAATGACGCTCTCCTCGGCACCGCCGGTACCGACCTGATTAAAGGCATGGGCGGGGACGATATGCTCCAGGGGGGCGGGGGAAGCGACACCTACTTCTTCAATTTCGGCGACGGCCGCGATGTCATTCGCGAAACCGTCAACGCGGGCGAGATCGACACGCTCCGTTTCAGCAACTACGTGGCACCGGAAAGCGTGATCATGCTTCGCCAGGGACCGGACCTGCTGATTCGCCTGTTCACCGGTGACGAAGTACGGGTGGCGGGACAGTACGCCGGCAATGGTATCGAGCAGATCGACTTTGGCAACGGTGTAGTCTGGGGCGCGAGCGAAATCAACAATGTGCCGTCCGAGATCTTTGGCACGGGCGACAGTGACTATCTGATCGGCCATGCAGGCACCGACCTGATCTACGGCATGGGTGGCGACGATACCTTGCAGGGTGGCGAAGGCAGCGATACCTACTTCTTCAATTTCGGGGATGGCCGCGACGTCATTCGCGAAACCGTCAACGCGGGCGAGATCGACACCCTCCGTTTCAGCAACTACGTGGCACCGGAAAGCGTGATCATGCTTCGCCAGGGACCGGACCTGCTGATTCGCCTGTTCACCGGTGACGAAGTACGGGTGGCGGGACAGTACGCCGGCAATGGTATCGAGCAGATCGACTTTGGCAACGGTGTAGTCTGGGGCGCGAGCGAAATCAACAATGTGCCGTCCGAGATCTTTGGCACGGGCGACAGTGACTATCTGATCGGCCATGCAGGCACCGACCTGATCTACGGCATGGGTGGCGACGATATGCTGCAGGGTGGCGAGGGCAGCGATACCTACTTCTTCAATTTCGGCGATGGCCGCGATGTCATTCGCGAAACCGTCAACGCGGGCGAGATCGACACCCTCCGTTTCAGCAACTACGTGGCACCGGAAAGCGTGATCATGCTTCGCCAGGGACCGGACCTGCTGATTCGCCTGTTCAACGGAGAGGAAGTACGGGTGGCGGGACAGTACGCCGGCAACGGCATCGAGAAGATCGACTTCGGCAATGGCGTGGTCTGGGGCGCGAGCGAAATCAACAATGTGCCGTCCGAGATCTTTGGCACGGGCGACAGTGACTATCTGATCGGCCATGCAGGCACCGACCTGATCTACGGCATGGGTGGCGACGATATGCTGCAGGGTGGCGAGGGCAGCGATACCTACTTCTTCAATTTCGGCGATGGCCGCGATGTCATTCGCGAGTCTGTCAACGCCGGCGAGATCGACACGCTTCGTTTCAGCAATTACGTGGCACCGGAAAGCGTGATCATGCTGCGCCAGGGACCGGACCTGCTGATTCGCCTGTTTAACGGAGAGGAAGTACGGGTGGCGGGACAGTACGCCGGCAACGGGATCGAGAAGATCGACTTCGGCAATGGCGTGGTCTGGGGCGCGAGCGAAATCAACAATGTGCCGTCCGAGATCTTTGGCACGGGCGACAGTGACTATCTGATCGGCCATGCAGGCACCGACCTGATCTACGGCATGGGTGGCGACGATACCTTGCAGGGTGGCGAGGGCAGCGATACCTACTTCTTCAATTTCGGCGATGGCCGCGATGTCATTCGCGAGTCGGTCAACGCTGGCGAGATCGACACGCTCCGTTTCAGCAACTACGTGGCACCGGAAAGCGTGATCATGCTTCGCCAGGGACCGGATCTGCTGATTCGCCTGTTCAACGGAGAGGAAGTACGGGTGGCGGGACAGTACGCCGGCAACGGCATCGAGACGATCGATTTCGGCAATGGCACCGTATGGGGTCGCGACGAGATCAATAACGCTCCCTCGGAAGTGGTCATCCAGCCCATCGGCGTTGCCTCGACGACGACTGCTGACTATCCGCTAGTGGGATAAGGCTGCATTCTGGCATCAGGAAAGGGGCCCGCGGGGCCCCTTTTCTTTTATTCGGCGGCTCTTCGCGACGGTGGATAAGGGAAGTGCAATAATTCCCCCTTTCACATCATTCGGGAGCCCTCATGGCCGGCCAGGTAGAAATCACCAGCATGGCGCTGTTCTGCGATTTCGAGAACATCGCACTGGGCGTGCGCGACGCCAAGTACGCCCATTTCGACATCCGCCGTGTGCTCGAGCGGCTGCTGCTCAAGGGCAGCATCGTGGTCAAGAAGGCGTATTGCGACTGGGACCGCTACAAGGACTTCAAGGCGCAGATGCACGAGGCATCCTTCGAGCTGATCGAGATTCCGCATGTGCGCCAGTCGGGAAAGAACTCGGCCGACATCCGCATGGTCGTCGATGCACTCGACCTCTGCTATACCAAGGCGCACGTGGATGCCTTCGTCATCATCAGCGGCGATTCGGATTTCTCGCCGCTGGTGTCCAAACTGCGCGAGAACAACAAGTATGTGATCGGCATCGGCGTCAAGGATTCGACCTCCGACCTGCTGGCGGCCAATTGCGACGAGTTTATTTTCTACGACGACCTGGTCCGCGAGCAGAAGTCCAAGCGCAAGCCGGCGGAGAAGAAGCCTGCCGCAAAGAAGGGGGGCAATGGCGCGGCCAAGACACCGCCACCGAAGAGCGAGGACGACCGGCGCCAGGAAGTGCTCGACTTCGCCGTCGAAACGGTCGAAGCCCTCGCGGCCGAACGCGGCGACGACAAGATCTGGGGATCGATGGTGAAGCAGACGATGAAGCGGCGCCGTCCCGGGTTCAACGAGTCGGCCTACGGGTACCGCACCTTCCGCGAGTTGATCGAGGATGCGCAGCAGCGGCACATGCTGACGATCACGCGCGATGACAAGACGGGGCAGTACACGGTGCGGCTGGCGGCAGGCGAGGACTAGGCGTTCGTTTCCTGTCCTGCCGGCTCGACGACGGCCTCCTGCAGCGGGGCCGGCGCGCCGGGAATGGTGCGTGCTCCCTGCACCGGCTTCGGCAACGTTTCCGCATCCGCATGATGCGGATCGATGAACAGTCGAACAAGGTTGGTATCCGACGCGATGCCCAGCAGCGGCGCCCCGCCGCCGTCGATCTTGCCGTTTTCCCATGCCGCCGCCACTTCGCGGCCCAGCTCCCGCAGGTGCTTGAGGAAGCCCAGCGCGGTATTGCTCTTGCTGGCCACACCCATGCAGGCCATGTCGGCATGCGGCGGGATGTAATGGATCAGCACTTCCACCTTGTCGTGCAGCGTCTTGCACGCCTTCATCGCTTCCGCATGCGGGCGTAGCTGGCGCAGCAGTTCGTTGATTTCATGGATGCGCTTGATCTCGGAAATCAGCGAGGCATTGAACGTGATCTCGTTCATGCGGTCGATGATCTCCCATGCGGTATCCGGCGGCAGCGCCGTCTTGTCCATCACGATCGGGTTGACGCCGACGATCACGAGGTCGCGGGACGCCTGCTTGTGGTGCTGGACCAGGGGAATGAGCGCGGGGTCGGCGACATAACCGCCGTCCCAGTAGTATTCCTCGCCGATCTTCACCGCGCGGTCCGCGACCGGCAGGCAGGCCGAGGCGAGCAGGTGCTCGACATCGATTTCGCGCTTGCTGAAAGTCTGCAACTGGCTGGTGCGCACATTGGTCGCGCAGACATAGAGCGCCGGACCAGTCTTGCTCGCGCGCAGGGCCTTGAAGTCGATGCAATCGGCGAGCGCCATCGACACCGGATTCTGGCGCAGGTCGAACAACCGCTGATACGGCGACATGACGAGCGACAGCGCATTCAGCGCCACCGGCACCGGTGTGCCGTCGATGTTCCAGGAGGGATGGAGCGGGTTGGCGACGAAGCGGTAGGGATTGAAGGTGAAGTCGCCGATGGCCGCGACGTTGGTCCAGAATTGCTTGAGCAGCCTGCGCGTTTCCGCACGGCGTCCGGCGTCCGTGAGTGGCGTGCCGTCCGGCCCTTTTTCCATGCTCAATCCGTAGGCAAGCACGGCGGCAACCATGGCGCCGCCGCTCGTGCCGCTGACGGCGGCAATCTCGATATCCTCGTTCTGCAACAGGCGGTCGACGACGCCCCAGACATAGGCGGAATGCGCGCCGCCACCCTGCAAGGCAAGGAGGATCCTCTTCTTCGGTTTGCTGTTTCTGGGCATGGCACCGGCCTCATTTGAAGTATGGAGCAGTACCAATGTAGGGGAATGCCTCCGCGACCGCAACCCGCGCCGGCGATTGCTTAATGGCAATCGGGCGCGTTCTGGTCGAGATAGACCTCGAAGGCGATATTGCGCACGGCGGTTTTCAATGTCTGGTCGAGAAGGCCGTTTGCCTTCCAGTCGGCCACGACTTGCCTGAGGACATCCGCGCCCTTCTTGTCGGCCGCCGGCACGACGAAGGCCAGTACAGACTGCGGACCGGCCGGCAGGCGTGCGGAAAATTTCTTCCACTCGGGATATCTGATCAACTCTTCCAGCATCGCGCTGTCGTGGACAGTGGCATCGCACTCGCCGACGCGCACCGCGATGAATGCATCTGCCGGTGCCTTGTAGACTTTCTCGATGGCGCCGTACTGTGCGGCGATGGTGCCGACATGCAGGCCGCCTTCGGACACGCAGACCTTGCGCCCTTTCAGCTGCGCCCAGGACTTGATGTCGGTATCCGTACGCATGATGGCCATCGGCGCGGACATGTAACCCGTCGGGATGACGGTATGGGTGCGATGAAGAGGATCGTTCTCGGCGACGGTCGCGAGTGCGAGGTCGATCTTGCCGGCGGCCAGCAGCGCGGCCTGTTTTCCGGACAAGGCCTGTACGGCTTCCAGCGGCAGTTGCCGGCGTTTCGCGACGTCTTCCAGCAGCGCCTTGTCCAGCATTTCGGGCGTGCGGTACTTCATGCCGCCCTTGTATTCCGGCACGACATAGTGGATGCCGGCCAGCAGCTTTCCGCGCTGTTTCGCTCGCTCCAACCCGTTCGCATGGGCCGCGCCGCCGGCGATGGCGGTGGCGAGCAGGACAGGGAGGAATGCGGTGTTCATCTCAAACGTACTGGTAACGCAGGACGCGGTGCTTCAGGCGCTCGAGCAGGAGCTGGTCGATCAGCGGCGCGATGATGGCGATGGCGAGGATGTTGGTCATCACGCCCACCATGTCGGCGGTTTCGCCCGAGTAGGAGAGCGAACGGCCGAGGCCCTTGCCGAAACCGATCAGCATTTCGCAGGAAATCAGCGCGCGCCATGCATTGCCGAAGGCGAGCTGCGCACCGGTGATCAGCTCGGGCATGACGGCCGGCAGGTAGACGCGCTTGACCAATTCCCAGTGCGACGCGCCCATCACGCGCGCGGCGGACACGTGCACCTGCTGCACGCTTTCGGTCGCGTTCATGACCGACAGCGCAGCCGGGAAGAAGGCGGAGATTGCCACGACGACGATGATGGGCGTATTGCCGAAGCCCATCAGGATCAGGAACAGCGGCACCCAGGCGATCGAGGGAATCGACTGCAGGATGATGATGGCCGACTTGAGCACTTCGCGGAAGAAGAACAGGATCGCGCCGACCAGGCCGAAACCGACGCCGAACAGCATCGCCGAGCCGTAGCCGGAGCCGAGGCGGAACAGGCTGCCCCACAGCGCGGCGCGGAAGTTCTCGGACTGCATTTCGTTCCACAGCCGGATCATGACGGTATGCACGTCCGGCATCAGGAAATCAGGCAGCGACCAGGCGGCAGCCTGCCAGCCGAGGAGGATGAAAACGACGGCGAGGACGAAGGCGAGTTTCTTGCTGTTGCCGCTGATGCGTGTCTTGGTGCTCATGTTGTTTTAAATGCGATGGCCGGCGGAAGGCCGGCCATGGGTTTTTTGCTTTTGCTTGCGGGAACGTGCGATTGACGTTTCGGCTTACTTTCCCCGTCGTTCCCGCGAAGGCGGAAACCCATAGTGCGTTCGCTCGTGGAACCTCAGTATGGATCCCCGCCTTCGCGGGGATGACGAGCCAGAGTCATCCGCAGCCTCGTGCCTTCAACTTACAACTTCCGCTGCTGCTGCCAGCTCAAATCCAGGATCGACTTTACGTCGAACGGCTTCCCGTCACGCGTCTTCAGCGAACCCTGCTCCTGGAGGATATCCGCAATTTCCTGCATGCGCGCCTGCTCCTTCACGGTCAGCACCGGGCTGAAGGTCTGGCTCTTGATGGCGTCGGTGATGACCGTCTCGCGCGGGATATCGCCCTTGTTCAGGGTCTTGAGCGTCGGCTCGCTGATGAAGTAGCCGGCGATCAGCTTCGAGGCATCCTGCGGTTTCTTCTGCAGCAGGTCGATTGCATCCTTCTGCGCATCGAGCGACTTCCACAGCGCATCCTTGCGCTTCTTCAGTGTGTCGCCGGAGGTGATGACCACCATGCAGGGGAAGGGCCACACTTCGCCGATCTCGTAGACCTGCTTCACGGGGGCGACGAGTTGCGCAATGCTGGCCTGCGGCTCGAACAGGAAGGCGGCGTCGACGCGCTTGCCGATCAGCGACTGCACCGCGACTTGCGGGCTGACGCCCATCACGTTGACGTCGTCCGGCTTGAGGCCGGCCTGCTTCAGCACCACGCCCTTGAGCACGGTGTCGGCGGTGCTGCCCTCGGCCTGCGAGGCGAGCGTCTTGCCCTTCAGGTCGGACACTTTCTTGATGCCGGATTCATCGCGCGCGATGATCGCATGGTAGCCATGCTGCGCGCCGCCCACGACCTTCAGGTCCGCGCCCTTCGATGCCCAGGCGACCGCATTGGTAAAGCCGAGCACGCCGGAGTCGAGCTGGCCACCGACGATGGCCTTGATGAGGTCGGTGCCGGACTTGAATTCGACCAGTTCGACGTCGAGGCCGTATTTTTTGTAGAGGCCGGCCTCCTGCGCGACGATCGCCTGCGCGTCGTCCATCACGCGCAGATAGCCCACCTTGAATTTCTCTTCCGCATTCGCCTGCACGGCGATCGCGAATGCCGCGACTGCGGACAGCAACAGTTTCCCGGATTTCATATTCCCGCTCCTTCCGTCAATGGTATGTCCTCGTGCTCTGCATGGATGCCGAGCAATCCTAAAATCTCGCGCCGCACATCGGCGAAGTCCGACAGGTCGTGTGTCTTCTCGAAATGCTCGAGGTTGAATTCCTTCAGCACCTTCGCCGGGCGGTGGCTGAACACTAGGATGCGGTCGGCGAGGAACAGCGCCTCGTCCACATCGTGGGTGACCAGCAACACCGTCGGCCGTGCTTCGCGGATCAGGTCGCGCAAGACATCCTGCAGTGTCATGCGGGTAAGAGCGTCGAGCGCGCCGAAGGGTTCGTCCAGCAGCAGCACTTTCGGATGCGTGATGAAGGCGCGCGCCAGCGCCGCGCGCTGCCGCATGCCGCCGGACACCTGGTGCGGGTAGTAATCCTCGAAGCCCTTGAGGTTGACCTTGTTCAGCCAGGCGACGGCCTGTTCGCGCGCCTGCTTCTTGTCGACCTTCTGCAGCTCGAGCGCCATGGCGACGTTCTGCACCAGCGTCATCCATGGATAGAGCGCGTTTTCCTGGAACATCAGCATGCGTTCCGGCTTCGGGCCCTCGACCGGTTTGCCTGCGGCGAGTATCTGTCCGGCGCTCGGCTTTTCCAGCCCGGCGGCGATGTGCAGCAGCGTCGACTTGCCGCAGCCGGATGGGCCGACCAGGGCGACGAGCTGCCCTTCATCGAACTCGCGGCTGAAGTCGTCGATGACCTGCAATTCGGAAAAACGCTTCTTTATGTTGTTGAACGACAGCTTCATCAGGATGTGTTGGGGTGGCGCCGGCGGCAGGGGAAGCCGCACTGAGGGCGCAGGTTATGGTTTGGCCTGCCGGAATTACTTTTGGTAATAACGCAATGTAGTGGCGCGTTGGGCAGAGGACAACAATTTTTCCCGACTATGCTTATATAAAAATGTGAATAAGCTAAGCGCGGAGCGTCATTAGATAGCGGAAACAAAAGCGCGTCAACGCTGCGCTGCGATGCGTGGCAAATTGATAATTGGTTGTTCGACAATCCCATGTGGGAGCTGTTCCATGCGCTATGAATTGTTCTATTGGCCAGAGATCCAGGGGCGCGGCGAATTCGTCCGGCTGGCGCTGGAGGAAGGCGGTGCCGATTACGTGGATGTGGCGCGTCGTTCCGAGCGCAGCGGCATGGGGATGGCGGCGATGTTTCGCCTGATGGAGGACGCAAGCCTGCGGCAACTTCCCTTTGCGCCGCCCTTCCTGCGTGCCGGCGAGCAGGTGATCGCGCAGACGGCGAACATCCTGCTCTTCCTGGGGCCGCGGCTCGGCCTGGCTCCGGACGATGAGGCCGGGCGCTTATGGGTGCATCAGTTGCAATTGACGATGGCGGACCTGGCGGTGGAGGCGCACGACACGCACCATCCGATCGGGGTAGATTTGTATTACGAGGAGCAGAAGGAAGAAGCGCTGCGCCGCGCGACGGAATTTACCGGATCGCGGATGCCAAAGTTTTTCGATTACTTCGAGGCAGTACTGCAGCGGAGCGGGGGCGAATGGCTGGCGGGCGACATGCTCACCTATGCCGACCTCTCGCTGTTCCAGATGGTGGAAGGTTTGCGCTACGCATTTCCACGCGTGATGGAGCGGCTCGAATCGGGGTATCCCCGATTGGTGTCCTTGCATGCACGTGTGGCAAAACGCAAGCGGATACAGTCGTACCTGAAGTCGAAGCGACGGATTCCATTCAACAATGATGATCTCTTCCGGCGTTATCCGGAACTGGATGCTTAGCCTCCCACTGGCGGGGTCGAATCGCGTGCGCAATCACACTCGTACCACTTGTGCTCGTTCCAGATGTCCAGGTTGAACTCGCCCTGCTGCGGCGCGCGCTTGCCGGCAGCACTTGTGGCCGACGTGCCATGCAGCTTCGCCGGCGCGAGCATCGGGTCTTCTTCCAGCGGGCTTCCGCCGCAGCCGCACAAAATGGCGGCGAGAGGCAACAGGGCGTAGAGGGAGTAATGCTTGCGGAGAATTGCGACGACCTTCACAACGGACCTTTTCAATCTTTGTCAAAAGAAATTTCGTAACCGGCTGCAACATCTCTGAGGTTGCGAGCGGGAAAAGGTTCCGCGGGGAATGGGAATCAAAAGGAAGATGAACAGGAAGGCATGCCGGGACGGAAACGCATCCGCCCGGCGAGAGGAGCACTACATGGGCGTGTGATTACTGCACCGCCTCCACGGCGGGCAAGGCAGGCGCTGCTGTTTCCGCAGCAACGGACACCGGCGGCGTGACCACTTCCACCACCTTTGCCTCCTTGCGCCGCAGCGCGTAGCGATTCAATCCGGTCATGTGCACGCGGCACAGGTAATCCGCCCAGTTGACCAGTTTGGCGTCGACAGGGAACAACACCTTGTCATGCGTGCGGAAGCGCTTCACGAGCGCCAGCAGGCTCTTGTTGTGGAAGCGGTAACGCGGCTGCGTGTAGAACGAGAAGGTCACGGCCAGCGTCTGCGTAGTGCGCATTTTTTCCATTGCCTTCGTTTCACCATTGGCGCCGAACGCACGGCGGATGCCGCTCCACATGCTGACGCCCGCGCGCATCGTCCCCATCATGAGCCGGAACGTGGCATTGCCGACCACGCGGAAGTCGTGCTTCGGCTCAGTGTAGAACAGTCGGTCGTATTTTTTCCAGTGGCGTTTCGATTCTTCCTGCAGCAGGCGGATCACGTCGCCCATGCGGATCGGGTTGCTCGAACCGCTGCAGCATTGGTAGATGCGGTGTGCGACCGAATCGGACAGAACTTCCGCCGTGGCGAGCAGGATGCTGTTGGCAACGAGATCCGCCGGGATGATGTCGATGACCCCTTCGGGCCGCGCCGGGAAGAAACTGGTCTTGCCGCGCGCATAGGCGAGGATGACGGCGTCGGCGACTTTGACGCCCTCGATCCACCCGGGCGCCGGTTCCTGCAGCGTGCTTTCGATGATGGATGGCCGTACGATGGTCAGCGAGCGGCCGACCATCCCGCGCATGGCAAGCTGTTCGCCCATCCACTTCGTGAAGGTGTAGGTGTCGTTCCAGCCGTAGCGGTTGGATTCTGCTATGCCCAGTTCGGTGAGACGGCGCTCCAGCAGTTTCGGATCGCGCACGGCGGACTTCACCTGCTCGACCTTCTGCGTGAGCTTCGTAATCAAGGTCTCGACGTCGTAGTAACCGTCGCGATGCCGCGGGATGGGTGCGCCCGCCGGCGATACCACCTCCTCACGCATCTCGCCGCGGTTGTAACCGTTGACGTAGCAGGTCGAAACCTGGACCAGCGGCGCGTTCGCCACGCGGGTCAGCGCGGTCAGGTAGTGCAGGCTCAGCGTATTGATGGCGAGCGCCTGGTCTAGGGGCTCGCGGAAGTTGACGCTGGCGGCAGCATTGATGACGACGTCAATGCGCGACGCAAGCTCGATGAACTTGTTGGCGTGCAGGCCGAAGCTCGGCTCGGTGATCTCGCCGGTGACGCATTCGATCTTTTCTTCGAAGAAGTGCGCGAGGTAGGCAGGCTGTTCTTCGCGCAGTTTGTCGAAGATCGATGAAGTGGCGATCTCCTTCTCGAAGCGCTCGCGCGCCGTGCGGCAGTTGCCGTTGCCGCGAAGGACCAGGATCACGCGGCCGACATGCGGCACGGCACGGATGATCTTTTCCAGTACCACCTTGGCGAGGAAACCGGTGGTCCCTGTCAGCAGGACGCGTTTGCCGGACAGGGCGGTCTGGACGCTGAGCGGGGTGGTACGGCGTGTCATTGCGTGGTCTCCGAGGGGTTCAGATAATGCGGGTCAGGCGGAACATCGCCGTCATGGCGATGCCGGGCATGGCGTTGCGGTGGCAGCAATAGGTCTTCTCCACCCGTCCCTGGAAGCGCGACTTCGCGAATTCCAGTCCTTTGAAGTTGTAGAGAAAATCCATGCGCTCGCGGATGACGGACATGGTCATGCGCAGCAGGCGCGACTCCTGGGGTTCGACTTCCTTGGCCATCATCAGCGGCACCAGGCCGAGGTCGAGGTATTCCACGCCTTCCGCCTTGAACACGTCCATCGCGTGCGCCATCAGCGCGTACCACAGGCCTTGCTTGAAGTTCGCCGACGAGCGCGAGATGTTGGGCACGTAGCCGATGAGCTTGTTGTTCGCGTACACCGGGTCGAAGAAGATGAAGCCGACCGCCTCGCCGTTGAGGTAGGCATAGAAGTAGCGCGTGCCCTCGCGGTAATCGATGAGCATCGGCCGGATCAGGAAGCGGATTTCGTTGTTCTTGCAGCGGCGCGTCTGGATCCAGGCCTCGGAAATTTTCTTCACATCCTGGTTGAATCCCGACTCGCGGATCTCGATGCCCTGGTTGCGCGCCTGGTTGATCGCAGTGCGGATGATCTGTTTCTTCGCGCCGCGCAAGGACCAGGTTGCAAGGTCGATCTTCGACTCGCTGCCGAACTGCGTGCCGTAGTAGTCGTAATGGCTGTGCAGGTGGTCAACCACGGGCTTGGTCACCTGTACGAAGACCGCGTTCGGGTATTTTTCGATGAAGCGGTCGAGCATCAGCGCGCGGTGCTGCGGATGGCAAACCGGATCGGCGAGCGCGAAGCGCATGCCCCAGTGCGAGGCATAGGCGATGTAGCCGACGCCGGGCATGTCGAAGTAGGACATATCGGGCTGCAGCGTCGAGAACGCCATCGAATGCGAGCCGAACTGCTTCAGGCAGGCGACGCGCCTGGCCATGTCGAGATGGGTGACGTCCGCGATGAGCGGGCGGTCCAGCGTGATGACTTGCACTTGTGCTTGTTCTTGCAAAACAGCCTCCCTGGGCGATGGGAAATGAAGCGAAGAGCGGGCATTCCCTCCCCTTCAAGGGGAGGGTTAGGGTGGGGATGGGGGAGGTGCTTTTGCGGAAGAAACCCATCCCCATCCCGACCTTCTCCTTGAAGGGGAAGGAGGCGGATCCTTAGCGGTTCGCCGGCTTCGTCCCCAGCACCGACCAATAGCAGTTCAGCAGCATCAGCCGGTAATGCTTCTTTTCCCGGACTTGCAGCCCGAGCTTCTGCATGGATTCGGGGTAGTTGTAGATCTTGTGCACGGCATTGCCGGCAAATGCCCAGAAGAACAGCACGGCGCCGTACCAGTAGGCTTTCTTCATAAGGCGCGAAAGGATGTTCCCGGTGGGGTAGGCGAAGTCGCCCACGACGACATGTGCACCCGGCTTGCCGAGGCGGATCAGGTGTTCCAGCACGCGATGCATCATCTCTTCGTCGAAGACGTTGAGGAAGAAGTTGGCGACCACCATGTCGTACTTCTCGATCTCGCGGACCTTCATGATGTCGCTGTGCAGCTGGCGGATGCGGACCTTGATGCCTTCCTTGTCCAGGTTGCGCTGGAAGTTCTTCAGCATGGTTTCCGACAGGTCGACCACGGTGACGTCGGCGCCGAGGCGGGCCGCGTAGACAGCATCCTTGCCATGGCCGACGCCGGCGAACAGCACCTTGTCGCCGGGCTTGAGCTTGTCCAGCATCGCCACCTTGCAGTGGTGGATCGATTTGCCGCTGTAGAAATCGCTCAGCCAATCGTAGATCGGGCCTACCAGCTTGTACTTGTCTTTCATGCCTTGATCCTCGGGCCTTTGCGGCCTTTTCGTTTGTCTTGGCGCCGGCGGATGCGGTCGGCGCGTCTCCTCGATACGGACTCCAGCAGGACGATGGAGTGTGTTTAGATTAAGACAAGATTCGCGGAGGACGAGGGGTGGCGCGTTGGCCTGCGGAGCCAAACTCGTGACATCGGAAGTCACGAAAAAAAGTGTGTCCGCAGAGGAATTTTTTCCCGATGCGCCGGGAGGAATGCGCGAGACGAAGCGTGCGGGAAGAGACTGCCGCCGCTTCTGATTTTTATCAAAAGCGGCGGAGGTTAATGGGACTAGGCAGCTTGTTGGGCGTGCGCGGCGCTGCTCCAGAAGAGCGAGCGCCCGATCACATATTCGGTCGCCATCGCTGTCGCGAGGAAGGCGGCTCCGGTAAGGAACAGGTGCATCGGCGTGAGCACCATGGCAAGCGCCCAGAACAGGCAGAGCGCAGCCATGCGCAGCACCCACAGTACGAGTTCGCGCGCGAAGATGCGGTCCGCGAGTTCGCCGCGGATGTCGAGGGTACACTGGTTGAGCACCTGCTGGCTCGCCGCGAGGAAGGGCGACCCCGCGGCGCGCATCATCGAATGGACGATGTACAGCACCGGTATCCAGGCGCTCGCACCGAGCAGCATCCAGGACGCCGACATGACGAGGCAGGCACCGCCGAACCAGTGCGCGCGGTTGTCCTTGTTGCGTTTCTTGCGCGTGACATAGAGCGCAATGCCGCCCGCCAGTCCCGCCACAGTCGATACCCATCCGTAATGGCTGGCCACGCCGAGCGCGTTGGATGCACCGGTGGCGGACATCGCCTGGCTGATGCCGAACAGGCCGGATTCGAGGAAGAAGATCGGCATGCAAGCGATGAAGCGCGGCTGCCGGATGACGGCGAGCGGCGCCTTCAATGACACCGGTTTTGTCTGCGGGATCGCCTTGCCGAGGAAGAGTGCGCCGAAGAGGCACAGCGCGCCGTACAGCCAGTACACGTAACGGCTCTGCTCGCTGAAGGATGCCAGCAGCAGGGTCGACGCCAGCGTCGCGCTGAAGCTGAGGACGATCGTAGCCGTGCCGGAGCGGGCGGCATAGGAATCCCGGTCGGCATCGGCGAGCAGGGACATTTCCAGCGCATGCCTTCCTGTCCATGTGACACCGAGGTAGGAGCCGAAGGCGATTGCCGTCAAGGCAACCGAGCCGTCGGCCACCAGCAGGAGAATGCCCGGCAGCAGCAGGCCGAGCCGTACCAGCGCGGCGCCGCCGAGGCGCAGGCGCGGGCTGATCAGGTAGGCAACAAAAGTCGACGCCATCGCGGCGGTCAGCATGCACGCCGTATAACGGAACAGCGCGTGCAGGTCGTGCGCGCCGATGACGAAAAAGCCGATGAAGCCGCCGAAACTGCCGACGGCGCCTTGCAGGGCTGCGAGGGGAAGCAGGGTGCGGTGGTGGGGTTTTGACTTCATGTGTGGCATGGGTTCTTGGTCCGGAAAGTTGCCGCGGAACAAGAACAGACATGCCGGGGGGAATGATAGTTCCCGGTGGAAATGGAGGCTAAATAAGGAGTGTTGTGAGGATGACAGCGGGACAAGGCTGCTTTCTTGCCGCCTCCCTTTCCCCGTCATTTCCGCGAAGGCGGGAATCCATGCTGAGTAAATTCGAGCACGCTCACTATGGGTCCCCGCCTTCGCGGGGATGACGGGGGGAGGAAGATGATGTGCGAGCGGCAAGCCCGCATGCGTGCGGCGGCTACTCCCGAGCCTTCTTCCGCGCTGTGTCCTTCAGCTCGGTGTACTTCTTCGCCGACCCGAACGCCTGCTCCACCGGATATCGCGCTGCATTCTTGGCAATCTTTGCCTGCGCCGCCTCCAGCAGGTCGATACCGGCGTCGTCCGCCACCAGCAGCAGGTACAGCAGCACATCCGCGCATTCGTCGCGCAACGCCTCGCGGAAGGCCGGATCGCCCTTCGCCGCATCGAGCTGCGCATCGGTCTTCCACTGCGTCAGCTCCAGCAGCTCGGCCGATTCCAAGTTCAGCGAGACGATCAGGTTCTTCAGCGTATGGAACTGCTTCCAGTCGCGTTCGTCACGGAAGGCGAGCAGTTGCCGGCGGATCGCATCGAGGTCCGGCATGCGCTTACTCCTTCCCTTGCGTGACCGACTGCGTCCACAACAGCGCAGCGACGTCCTCCGGCGGCATTGGCTTGCTGAACAGGAACCCCTGCATCTGGTCGCAGGCCTGGTCCTTCAGGAAGTTTTCCTGTTCCGTGGTCTCGACGCCTTCGGCAATCACGGTCAGTTTCAGCGTCTTGCCCATGGAGATGATCGCTTCGGTGATGGCCTTGTCGCCCGGGTTGTCGACCACGTCCTTGATGAACGAGCGGTCCACCTTCAGCGTGTCGATCGGGAAGTACTTGAGCTGGCCAAGCGCGGAATAGCCCGCGCCGAAATCGTCGATGGCGAGGCGGATGCCCATGCGCTTGATTTCGTTGAGCAGGTTCTGCGCGTGTTCCGGATCGTGCACCACCATGCCTTCGGTGATCTCCAGTTCCAGCTGGCCCGGCGGCATGCCGGTTTCGCGCAGGATGGCCGCAATGTCCTCGATCAGGTGTTCGTCGGCAAACTGGCGCACCGACAGGTTGACCGCCATGCAGATCGGCGGCAGGCCGTCGCGCTGCCAGGCCATGTTCTGCGCGCAGGCCGTCCGCAGCGCCCATTTGCCGATCGGGACGATGGCGCCGATTTCCTCGGCCAGCGGGATGAATTGCGAGGGCGGCACGTTGCCCAGTTCTTCATTGTTCCAGCGCAGCAGCGCCTCGACTCCGGTCACCGTGCCGGTCGCCAGGTCGCGCTTGGCCTGGTAGTGCAGGCAGAATTCATTGCGCTCCAGTGCGCGGCGCAGGTTGGTCTCCAGCGTCAGCCGCTCCAGCGACTGCGTGGTAATTTCGCGCGCGTAGAACTGGTAATTGTTCTTGCCCTCTTCCTTCGCGAAGTACATCGCGATGTCGGCATTCTTCATCAGCGTCTGTTCGTCGTCGCCGTCGCGCGGATACATCGCGATGCCGATGCTGGCGCTGACGCGGCACTCGCGGCCCATCAGCACGAAGGGCCGCGCTGCGGCGTCGAGGAGCTTGCCTGCTGCCTTGGCGACCGAATCCGGCTCGGCCGTCTCGTGGATCAGGGCCACGAATTCGTCGCCGCCGAGGCGCGCAATCGTGTCGCTGGCGCGCAGGGAGGACTTGAAGCGGGTCGCGACCTCCTTGAGCAGGGTGTCGCCGACGTGGTGGCCAAGCGTGTCGTTGATGTACTTGAAGCGGTCGAGATCGATGAACAGGACTGCAAAGCTGCGGTTGTACCGCCGCGCGGCGCGGATGGCGGACGCCAGCATTTCGCTGAACATCACCCGGTTCGGCAGTCCCGTCAGGCCGTCGTGCGTGGCCAGGTACTGGATGCGCTCTTCGGCGAGCTTGCTGTCGGTGATTTCGCGCGCCACGCCCCGGTAGCCGGTAAACCTGCCGTGGCTGTCGAAGATCGGCTCGCCGCTCACACTCACGTAATACGGACTGCCACCCTCCAGCGTGCGGTGGAAGACGATGTCGCGAAACGGACGACGGTCCACCATCATGTCGCGGAAGGCATCCCATCCGCGCGCAAGGTCGACGCGCAGGCCGGTTTCCCATGGTGTCCTGCGGAGGAAGAAATCGCGGACCGCATCGGAATTCGCGTCGCGGCTTTCCATGCGCGTGAACCGGATCTCCGCATCCTGCTCCCAGTACCAGTCCGAGGTGAGGTTGGTCAGTGAGCGGAAGCGTGCCTCGCTTTCACGCAGCGCCTGCTCCACGCGACGCCGTTCGGTCACGTCGCGCAGGATGCCGCAGAAGCCGACCGGTTCCCCCTTGCTGTCGCGCACCAGCTGCACCGAACCTTCACCGGTCACGGTCGAGCCATCCTTGCGCAGCATTTGCCAGTCGAAACCCTCGGGGACGCCGGTGCGATAGACCTTGTTGAAGACTTCGAAGGTGCGGGGTTGGATTTCGGGCGGCTGCAACGTGCGGTTGTTTCGCCCCAGCACTTCCTCACGGGTGTAGCCGAGCATGCGGCAGAATGCGCTGTTGCACATCACCATGGTGCCGGTGAGGTCGACTTCGTAATAGGCATCCTGGATGGTTTCCAGGATGCCGCGGTATTTTTCCTCGCTGGCGCGCAGGGCGTCCGAGGCGTCGGCAGGCGCGGCTGTGCTTGTCGCTGCCGCTGTCTCTGCCTCTCTCATTGGCGTGAGGGGTGCCAGAACCTCTTTATCCATTCCCGGATCCTGATCAGTTTCGGTGCAGTCGTGTTGCCCTGCCTTGCGGCAATTATTGCATCTTGCCGCGCAGGCTGCATCGACAGCGTAACAGGAAGTGCGCGGACGGAGTCAGATTTCCAGTAACAATGCCGGCTGGAATGCCGGATTTTCCCACTGGATTTGTTCGAGCGTGGCGGCGGCGCGCCGGTTGAGGGCATAGCCGCGCGGATTGGTCACGACGCGCGTTCCGTTCACCGTGTAGTCAAAACTGTCATGCACATGCCCGTGAATCCAGAGCGCGGATTTCCCGAGCAAGGGCGTGAGATCGCTGATGAAGCCGGCGTTCAGCAGCTGGCCGTCATAGCGTGGATGAATGGAACCCGGATGCGGACTGTGGTGGGTGACGACGACGGTCGGGCCGTCAAAGGTTTCGTCCAGCTTCGCCGCCAGCCAGGCGCGGGAGGCCAGATGCAGCTGGCGCGCGTCTTCGGCGGTAAACAGCCCGTTCGCCATGCGAATGGCACGATGGTCGAGCAATCGCGCCTCACATTCCTGCATGGCCGCCTGTTGCTTGTCCGGAAACAGCTGGTAATCGGTCCACAGGCAGCATCCGAGGAAGCGTACGCCGTTGAACACAACTACATCATTCTCAAGGTAGTGCACATTGCCGCCGGCAGCGGCACGCAGGGATTGCACCGTTTCATCCAGGGCCGCGCCATACGCTTCATGATTGCCCTGCACGTAGACCACCGGTACCGGCCAGTCGGAAAACAGGTCGACCGCACCCGTCCCATGGTGAATGTCGCCAGCGATGACGAGGACCTCGGCATCGGCCGCAGGTTCGACCGCGCGGAAACCGGGAAAGCGTTCCTGCAGCAGGTTGAGGTGGAGGTCGGATGCAATCTGGATTTTCATTTTGGGTCACATGAGGGGCCATGTCCCCGGGGGATGTCGCGCACGTCGACCGCCGTCGGCGCCAGGCCATCGCGGATGCATGCGAGCGCGCGGCCGGGCACCGCTTTGCCGCACATGAAAATGTCGACGGCGGCAAAGCCGGTTTCCGGCCAGGTGTGGATGGAAATATGCGATTCGGCCAGCAGCACGACGCCAGTCACGCCGAGGCCGGGGCCGAAAGGATGGAAGTGGCTGTAGACGATGTGCGCCCCCGCGGCCAGCGCCGCGCGCTTGAGCAGGCCCTCGATGAAGGACGGATCCGCCAGCGCGTCGCGATTCGCTTCGTGCAAGTCGGCCAGCAGATGCGTGCCCGACGAATGATGCACCGACCTGTTCATTTGTGCCCTCCACCGCCGCCCCAGCCACCTCCGGAATTGGAGCTCCAGGTGCTGCCCGAGCCCGAGCGGGTGGAGCCGCCGGATCCGTCCGTCAGTTCGCCCCAGCTGAGCATGGTGCACACGAGGGAGACGAGCAGCGCATAGAGGATGAACTTGCCGTTCATGACTCACCGCCACCTGTCAGGTTCATGGCCCACGCCGGCACATAGATGGCGCCACAGGCAAACAGCACATATTCCCATGTCCTGCCGAACTCAAGCAGCAGCGGAATGGCATTGACGACGAGGATGGCGATCACGAAGAATTTCGCCACCGACAGGAGTGAAGTCTTCGGCGGCAGCGCGGCGGCCTTGATCTCCAGGCCGAACCACGCGCGCATCTGGTCCGCCGGCACGGGCGTGGATTGCGACCAGGTCAGTTCATTGGCGCTCAGTTCGGCGGACAGGCTCTTCTTGCCGAGGGCGAATTCAATGACCCGCGTCGTGTCGCCGACATGGACGCGCCAGTTGAAAGCTCCTGCGGCGAAGTCCACCGTCGCGTTGTAGTCGACTTGCTTGCGGTAGGTCTGCGCGCCAAGCTTCGCCGTGTCGCCGCGGTTCCATTCCGGCCATTCGTCCAGCACCGTCGCGTGAAACCAGCCCTCGTCGGTTTCCACCAGCCAGGTGAACCCGGCGCGCGGACTGTACAGCAGGTATTCCGTCCACACGCTGTCGTCTTCATCGCGCCGTTTCATCACGCCGATGACTTCATATTGGGCGCCGCTGATCGTCGCCTTCGCGCCCAGTTCGACCGATGTCTTGACTGCCTTCATGCGTGTTGCCGCCTCGAGGACGACAGCGGTGCGGGTGGACACGTCCACCTCGGCGCGGCAGCTCGGGCAAACGATCTGGCTGGTTGCGCCCGGGACGAAACTCACGTTGCTGCCGCACGACGGGCAGCCGAGACGCTCCACGCGTCCGCGGATCTTGCCCGCGCTGTCGCGGATCGTGCCCTCGTCACGCAGGAACTGGCACTTGAGCTGGTCGAGCGTGGCCGCCTGGCCTGCGTAGATACGCGGCCGGTCCGATTCGGAATAATCGAGCGTGACGAACTTGGCGCCACGGCGGAAGTCGGCAACCTTCGCCACCCAGCCCTCACCGACCCGGAACGGCAGCTCGCCCTGGCCGCCGGTGCATTGCGCAATGCGAACATCCGAGGCGATCCAGTTTTCGTTGAGGATGCTGTAGAGCGAGCCGGCACGGATGTCCTGGAATGCGATCTGCGATGCCGCATCGGCTTTTTCGAAGGTCAGTGTGTACTGCCCCGACGCATCGGACAGCCATCCGGGATTGCCATCGTCGAAGAGGACATACCACTCGTTCCACAGCCCGGCGTCGTAGCGCAGCTGGATGCGTCCGATGACGGTGAAGCCCTGGCTGCCGAAACGGCCTGACGTGCCGACCTGGATCGGCGAATAATCGTCGAGCACATCCGACATGCGCCCCGCGTCCTTGACCGCATCCGCATCCTTCAGGACGGTCGATTTGCAGTACGCGCACACCGCCATGACCGAGGCATGCGACTTGAACTGCACATTCGCGCCGCAGCTCGGGCAGGAGACATTCTGCATCTGGCGTTTATCCGATCAGCTTCTGCAGGATTTTCGCTTTCGCATCGTCGTAATCGCCCTGCGAGATCAGGCCCTTGTCGAGCATGGTCTTGAGCTTTTCGAGGCGCACCTCCGGCGCATCTTCGGCGGGCGCGGCAGGCGCCACAGGCGTGGCTGCCGCAGGCGCTGCCGCTGGCGCTCCGCCCAGCCCCTGCGTCATCGCCTGGCCCACCGCCATGCCGGCCGACAGTCCGGCACCCAGCCCGGCAAGACCGCCTTCGTTCTGTGCGGCAAGCGGAATAGCCTCCGCCGTCTGGAAGCGTGTGTAGCCTTCGAGCTTGCCGGCGCCGAGGCCGCCCTTCATGCCGGCGCCGATACGCGCGTCGAGCGCCTGTTGCAGTTCATCGGGCAGGCTCACGCTGCCGACATTGAATTCATCCAGACCGAGGCCATAGCGCGCGAACGCGGTGGCAAGGTCGCCCTTTACCTGCTGGGCCATCAATGCCTGGTTGGCCGCCATGTCGAGGAAGGGAATCTGCGACGCCCCGATCGAGGTCGCCATGGACGACAGCATGATGCCCTGCAGCTGCGCTTCCACGTCGTCGCGGGTGTAGACCTCGCGCGTGCCGCTCAGCTCGGTGAAAAAAACCTTCGGGTCCGCGACGCGGTACGAAAACATGCCGAAGGCGCGCAACCGGATCATGTCGAAATCCTTGTCGCGGATCGTGATCGGCTGCGGCGTGCCCCACTTGCGTCCGGTCTGCACGCGCGTGCTGAAGAAGTAGACGTCCGACTTGAAAGGCGACTCGAACAGCTTGTCCCAGTTCTTGAGGTAGGTCAGCACCGGCAGCGTGGCGGTGGTCAACTTGTAGTTGCCGGGGCCGAACACATCGGCGATCTGGCCTTCGTTGACGAACACGGCGACCTGCGACTCGCGCACGGTGAGCGCGGCGCCGTTCTGGATTTCGAAACCTTCCATCGGAAAGCGCCAGGCGAGCACGCCTTCGGTGTCCTCGTTCCATTGCAGGACGTCGATGAACTGCTTCTTGATAAAGGAGAAAAGGCTCATGGTTTCCTTTCGTTTCAGGAGATGCAGGCGGCGTTGATCGCGCCGACAGAGAGGGCGATGGCCCCGAGGATGCCGCCGAAAGCGACATTGCCCGATTCGATATGTTCCTTCGACATCGACATGCACTTCGTCGTTACCATGTAGGCGAGCAACTGCACGACCAGCGCGCCGAAAGCCCAGCCGAGGAATTCGGTGAGGCGCGAAGTGTGGATGATGCAGGAAGCAATTGTCAGCGAGAAACCAAGCATCGCCCCGCCCAGCGAGAGCGCCGCGGCCGTGTTGCCCTGCCGGATCAGGAGCACTTCGTTATAGGGCGTTACGCGCGTGTAGACAACGAAGAAGAACACGAGCAGCACGCCTGAGAGCAGCAGGTAGACGAGGTAATTGGCGAAGGCGGGCAAGTTGGTCTCTCGGTCAGGGTGGACAGGGAGCATCCGGCATGGTCCGCAAGGAAGGCGTGCGTCGTACAATCGATCCCGGCCAAGGATGCCTGACAACATATTGCCACTATACTAATCGAAAATTTTTTGCTGTCCAGCGCTTTAGAAACGCCCACCGGCCGATGAGCAAGCACATCCTGATCCTGTCCGTTTTCATCGTTGCCTCCTGCGGGCTGGCGTACGAACTGATCGCGGGCGCCTTGTCGAGCTACCTGCTTGGCGATTCCGTTTTCCAGTTTTCCACCATCATTGGCTGCTACCTGTTCGCCATGGGCGTGGGCGCGCACCTGTCGAAGTATGTAAAGGACGAAGACGTTCTTTCCCGCTTCGTCGATATCGAACTCGCCGTCGGACTGGTGGGCGGGCTCTCCGCGGCCTTGCTGTTCCTCACCTTTTCCTGGATGGGCGCGCCTTTCCGCAGCATGCTGTACGTGCTTGTCTTCCTGGTCGGCGCCTTCGTGGGAATGGAAATCCCGCTCGTGATGCTTGCATTGAATGCGCGCCAGACGGCGTTCAGCGAACTGGTCAGCAAGGTGCTGACCTTCGACTACCTCGGTGCGCTCGCGGTGTCGGTGCTGTTCCCGCTGGTGCTCGCGCCGCATCTCGGACTGGTGAGGACCGGATTCCTGTTCGGCATGCTCAATGTCGCCGTTGCCTTCTGGACCATCCATGTCTTCCGGAGCGAGCTGTCGAATGCCGCCGGACGTATCCTGCGCGCGAGTGCCGTCATGTTCACGCTGCTGGTCGGGTTCACCGCTTCCGATCGACTGGTGCAATGGGGCGAGCATGCGCTGGTGGGCGACAACGTCATCTATTCGACCACCACGCCCTACCAGCGGCTGCTGATCACCAAGTGGAAGGACGACCTGCGGCTCTACATCAATGGCAACCTGCAGTTTTCCTCGCGCGACGAATACCGTTATCACGAAGCGCTGGTGCACCCCGCCATGGAATCGCTGCCGTGGGCGCGATCGGTACTCGTACTTGGCGGCGGCGACGGCCTCGCGCTGCGCGAGATCCTGCGCTATCCGCATGTGGGGCAGGTCACCCTGGTCGATCTCGATCCTGCCATGACGCAGGCCTTCGGCCGCCGCGAAGAACTGGTCAAACTCAACAACGCATCGCTTTCCGATCCGCGTGTGAAGATCGTGAATGCCGACGCCGCGATATGGTTGCAGGAAAACGAAGACGTGTTCGATGCCATCGTCATCGACTTTCCCGATCCATCCAGCTTCGCACTGGGCAAGCTCTATTCGGTACCGTTCTACGGCATGGTGAAGCGGCATCTCTCCGCCAATGGATTGCTCGCCGTGCAGTCGACCTCGCCCTTCTTCGCACCGCACGCCTACTGGACCATCGAGGCAACATTGCGAGAGGCCGGCCTGCGGACCTGGCCCTACCACCTCTACGTGCCGTCTTTCGGCGAGTGGGGATTCGTGCTCGCTTCGCCACAACAGCAGTTCAAGCCGCCGGCGCAATACCGCTTGCCGATGCGTTACCTCAATGCCGAAACGACGCGGGAAATGTTCACCTTCCCGCCCGACATGCAGCGGCTCGACATGCCGCCCAACCGGCTCAACACCCAGTCGCTGGTGCATGAATTCGAACAGGACTGGCGGAGGGTGGTGCGCTGATGGACCGGCGCTCCTTCCTGCTGGCCGGTGCTGCGGGAGCGGCGGCGTTGCTCGGCGTGGGCGCAGCGTATCGCAAGCTGCAGGAGATCCCTTCCACCATCCATGCTCCCGGCCGTGCCGAGGGACATTTCCTGCGTGACGGGAAGGACTTGCCTGCGCCTTCCTACGAGGTCAACACCGATGTCGCCATCTTCGGATCCGGCGCCGCGGGACTGATGGCGGCATGGAAACTTCACCGCGAGGGGCACCGCCGCTTCATGGTGTTCGACGGACCGCAGCCTTACGGCAACGCGGCCGGAGGCCGTCACGGCGATCTTGCCTTCCCTACGGGCGCGCATTACCTGCCGCTGCCGTCGGCGGAATCCTTCCATGTGCGTGAGCTGCTGCACGATCTTGGCATCCTGACGGGCAATCCGGCGGCCGAACGCCCGCATGTCGACGAGCGATTCCTCCTGCATGCGCCGCAGGAGCGCCTGCTGTTGGACGGACGCTGGCATGACGGGCTGCTGCCGCGAGAGGGCGTGCCGCAATGGGAACGGGAGGAGCACGACCGGTTCGCACGCATCGTGGAACACGCCCGGACCGCGCGCGGGAGCGATGGGCGGCGGGCATTCGTCTTTCCGATGACGGCGTCCTCCATCGATCCGCAATGGCGGGCACTGGACCAATTGACGTTCAGGCAGTGGGTCGAACGCGAACGCTTTCGCTCGCCGACGTTGCACTGGTACCTCGATTATTGTTCCCGGGATGACTATGGCGCCGGATACGACAAGGTGTCGGCATGGGCGGGACTGCATTATTTCTGCAGCCGCGGTGGAGAGGCGGAAAGCACTGGCGCCACCGAATGGCTGACCTGGCCCGGCGGTCTCGATCCGCTTGCATCATTGATGGACCGGTCGGCGGGACATCGGCGGCGGGCGGGCACCGTCGCGTCTCTCGGACCATCCGGAAGAGGCGTCGAAGCGCACTGTTTTGAATTCGTTAGCGGAGAGGTCCGCAGTTTTGTCGTGAAGGCACGCCGGGCGATATGCGCCATGCCCTTGTTCGCGGCAGCACGCGTGCTCGACCTGCGTGAGTACGGCTTCGACACGCAATGGCACATGCCGGCCTACGCGCCCTGGATGGTCAGCAATTTCCTGATGAAGCGATTCCCACGCGAGCTGCCCGACCTGCCCTTGTCGTGGGATAACGTCATCTACCAGGGGAAGGGCCTTGGTTACGTCGTCTCCACGCATCAGGACATCCGCGTCGCACCGCCGGAGAAAACTGTCTTCACCGCCTATATGGCATTGAGCCGACAGACACCGGAAGCCGCACGCAAGTGGCTCGCGACGGCCACGCCGGAGGAGTTGCTGGAACAGGCAAGTGCCGATCTCAAGGTTGCCTACGGCGACGCGTTTGCCTTGTCAGCCGAACGCGTCGACATTACCCTGCGCCCGCATGCCATGGCATCGCCGCTGCCGGGTTTTCTCTCCAACCAGGGGCTGCGTTCCCTGCGCGACATCGACGGCCCCATCCTTTTCGCCCATGCCGACCTGTCCGGATTCTCCGTGTTCGAGGAAGCGGCCTGGTGGGGATACCAGGCTGCGCGAAAAATACTGTCGGCCTGACGAAAAAAAACCCGCAGACCTGTTACGGCTGCGGGTGAAATCCAACTCTCGGAGAGTCTGGAGGAGACTTCGTATCGGGAACCGGTTCCTCCCCAAGGATCCGATTCCCGGAAATACAGTCAGGCGGGGTACGCCGACCTGATCAGGGCATCAGCCGCCAAAGTTTGTGCCTTTGACCTGGGTACCCTTTGCAGCCTGGATCGCTTCGTTGCGCACTTCTTCACGGGTGCGGGTCGAAGCAACGTTGACGTGTTCGACGAATTCCGGGTTGCTGCCGACGGACTGGGCCAGCTCGTGGCGCACTTCAGCGCGGGTCTTGCCGGAAGCAACGTTCTTGTGTTCGACGAATTCGGTGTTCACGGCCGGCCTGGTTTCCGCAACGACTTCGGCGCGGGTCTTGGTCGATGCCACGTTGGTGTGCTCGACGAACGGGTAGGTCTGGTCAGCCAGCACGGAACCGGCGGCGGTGAGCAGGGAAACGGCGGCAATCAGGTTTTTCGCATTCATTTTGTTACTCCACTATGTAAGTTAATGACTCCGGCGCGTTGGTCAGGACATCCTGCTTTCCTTCGCGTCTTTCGAGAGTCGCATCAGTTGTGTGCTCATCGATGAAGCACAGTGTAGCCATCGCGCGAAAGTTGAAAAACAGCAATAACGGCAATAGACCATTTCTGAAACCGAAATAATCGATCGCTGCTGCCAGTCAGTTCACGCACCTTTTGTCTCCTTGGCAGGATTTCCGCGAGAACGGAATCCTGCCTGTACATATGCCTTCTTACTTCACTTCCGGATTCGCCTGCCATCCGCCGCCAAGCGAGCGGATCAGCGCCACCGTTGTCGTGGCACGCGCGCCGCGCAACTGCACGGCGCTACGTTCCACCGCCGCCAGGTTGCGCTGGGCATCGATCACGTCGAGGTAGCTCGACCGGCCGGCTTGGTACAGCTTGTTGGCCAGCTCGGTCGAGCGGCGTGCCGAGGCGACCGCGTCGTCGATGGCCTGTGCCTGGCCGGCAAGCGTGCGCAGCCCGGCAAGGTTGTCCTCGACCTCGGCGAAGGCACTCAGCACGCTCTGGCGATAGCCGGCGACGGATTCCTCCAGCGCGGCTTCGGCACGGGAGATGTTCGCCCGGTTGCGGCCGCCGTCGATGATCGGCATGGACAGCAGCGCACCGACCAGCCAGGTGCGGCTGCTCCACTTGAAGACGTCGGACAGGTCTTCCGACTGACCGCCGCCCGCGGCGGTGAGGCGCAGCGCGGGGAACATCGCCGACTTCGCCACGCCGATGCGGGCATTGGCGGCGATCATCGTGCGCTGGGCGGCAGCGATGTCGGGACGGCGCTCGAGCAAGGCCGACGGCAGGCCGGCGGGAATGCCGGGCAAGGCGGACGACGCGAGCAGCGGATTGCTTTCCGCGCTGAACGCCGCCGCCGGCTTGCCGAGCAATACGGCCAGTGCGTGTTCGAGCTGGGCACGCTGACGTTCCAAGGCGATTGCTTCCGAGCGCGTGGTCGACAGCTCCGTCTTCGATCGCGCCAGGTCAAGTTCGCCCAGGTCGCCGAGGTCGAAACGGCGCTGGTTGATGCGCACGTTCTCCTCGCGCAGTCGTACCGTCTCGTTCAGGAAGGCCAGCTCGGCATCGGTGGCGCGCAGGCGGAAATAGGTCTGCGCGACATCGGCCTGCAGCGCGAGCAGCACCGAGCGGTAGGTCGCCTCGCCTGCCGCAGCGTCGGCCTGCGCCGCGCTCACGTTGTTGCCGACGCGGCCGAACAGGTCAACCTCGTAGCTGGCGGTCAGCCGTCCCGTCCAGGACGTCGTTGCCGGCATCGGCGTGCCTTCCGGCAGTCCGAGCGAGACGGCCGACGGACGTCCGCGCTGCGGACCGGCATCGATGCTCACGTTCGGGATGCGGTCCGACTCGGCAATGCCTGCGATGGCGCGCGCTTGCTTCACGCGCGCTGCTGCTGCAGCGAGGTTGGCGTTGGCGGCCGTGGCTTCATCGACCAGCCGGTTGAGGGTGCTGTCGTTAAACACCTTCCACCACTCGCCGCGCGGTTGTGCTTCAGCCGGCTCCGCCTGTTTCCATTTTCCGGCATCGACCGCAGACTCCTTGAAGCCGGACGGCACTTCGACCTGCGGATCCTTCAGTACGGGCGCCGCGCAGCCCGCGAGCACCAGTGCAGCCACCATCGGCAGCAGGGAGGTTTGCAATTTGCGGATCATTACACCACTCCTTCCGGACGCGAGATGACGGCCGGGACTTGTTTTTCAAAACGCTGCGCGAAGGTGCGCAGCAATACGTAAAACACAGGCGTCAGGAACAGGCCGAACAGCGTCACGCCGAGCATGCCCGCGAACACCGCGACACCCATTGCATGGCGCATCTCGGCACCCGCGCCCGAAGAGAACACCAGCGGCACCACGCCCATGATGAAAGCGATCGAGGTCATCAGGATCGGGCGCAGGCGCAGGCGGCAGGCTTCCAGCGCGGCCTGCACCACCGTGCGGCCGTGATGCTCCAGCTCACGCGCAAACTCGACGATCAGGATCGCGTTCTTCGACGCCAGGCCGACCAGCACGAACAGGGCGATCTGCGTGAAGATGTTGTTGTCGCCGCCGGTCAGCTTCACGCCGAGCAGCGCACACAGGATGGACATCGGCACGATCAGGATCACGGCCAGCGGCAGGGTCCAGCTTTCGTACTGCGCTGCCAGCACCAGGAACACCAGCAGCACGCACAGCGGGAAGATGAAGACCATGGTGTTGCCGGCCAGGATTTCCTGGTACGTCAGTTCCGTCCATTCGTAGGTGATGCCCTTGGGCAGCACTTCCTTTGCGATGCGCTCCATTGCCGCCTGAGCCTGGCCGCTCGAGAAGCCGGGCGCGGCCGCGCCGTTGATATCGGCGGACACGTAGGCGTTGTAACGCTGCACGCGGTCCGGGCCGTAACTGTCCTTCACCTTCATCAGCGACGACAGCGGGATCATCTCGCCCTTGTTGTTGCGCACTTTCAGCTGGGCGATATCGTCCGCATGCGAGCGGTACGGCGCATCGGCCTGTACCTTCACCTGGTAGGTACGGCCGAACTGGTTGAAGTCGTTCACGTACAGCGAGCCGAGGTTGATCTGCAGCGTCTGGTAAATCGTCGACAGCGGCACGCCGAGTTGCTTGGCCTTGGTGCGGTCCACGTCGGCGAACAGTTGCGGCACGTTGATCTGGTAGCTGGAGAACACCCCCGCCAGCTCCGGCGTCTGCCATGCCTTCATCTGCATTGCCTGCACCGCTTCATACAGCTTGTCGTAGCCGAGGTTGCCGCGATCCTCGATCATCAGCTTGAAGCCGCCGATCGTGCCCAGGCCGTTCACCGGCGGGGGCGGGAAAACCATGATGAACGCATCTTCAATGCCGCCCAGTTTCTGGTTGATCTGCTGCGCGATGGCAGCACCCGACAGCTCCGGCGACTTGCGCTGGTCGAACGCCTCGAGGCCGAAGAACACGATGCCCGCGTTCGGCGCATTGGTGAAACCGTTGATCGACAGGCCAGGGAAGGCGACGGAATCCTTCACGCCCGGCACCGATTTGGCGATGTCCGACATGCGGCGGATCACGGCGTCGGTGCGGTCGAGCGAAGCGGCATCCGGCAACTGCGCGAAGCCGACGAGGTATTGCTTGTCCTGGCCGGGCACGAAGCCGCTAGGCACCGCCTTGAACACGAACACCGCGGCGATCGACAGCAGCGCATACACAGCCAGCGATGCGCTCTTGCGTGCCAGCACCTGCTTCACGCCGCCTTCATAGCGGTTCGACGCGCGGCCGAAGGCACGGTTGAACCAGCTGAAGAACGGGCCGAACACCTTGTCCATGCCGCGCGTCAATGCATCCCTCGGCGCGTCGTGCGGCTTGAGCAGTGCTGCGGCGAGCGCGGGTGACAGCGTCAGCGAGTTGAACGCGGAAATCACGGTCGAGATCGCGATCGTCAGCGCGAACTGGCGATAGAACTGGCCGGACAGGCCGGACACGAAGGCGATCGGCACGAACACCGCGCACAGCACGAGCGCAATCGCGATGATGGGGCCACTCACTTCCTTCATTGCCTGTATCGTCGCATCGCGCGGATTCATGCCGTAGCTGATGTTGCGCTCGACGTTTTCCACCACCACGATCGCGTCGTCCACCACGATGCCGATGGCCAGCACCAGGCCGAACAGCGACAGGGTGTTGATCGAGAAGCCGAAACCGAGCAGCACCGCGAAGGTGCCGACGATGGACACCGGCACCGCCACCAGCGGAATGATGGACGCGCGCCAGGTTTGCAGGAACACGATCACGACGAGCACCACCAGCGCGATGGCTTCGAGCAGGGTCTTGATCACGGCCTTGATGGATTCGCGGACGAACTGCGTCGGGTCGTACACCACGCTGTAGTCCACGCCCTCGGGGAAGTCCTGCTTCAGCTCTTCCATCTTGGCGCGCACATCGGAGGACAGTTGCAGCGCATTGGCATTCGGCGCTTCGAAGACGGCGATGGCGGCGGCAGACTTGTTGTTCAGCAGCGAGCGCAGTGCATAGTCGGTAGCGCCGAGTTCGATGCGCGCCACATCCCTGAGCAGCGTGACCGAACCGTCCGCACCCGTGCGCACGATGATGTTGCCGAATTCTTCTTCCGACTGCAGGCGGCCCTGGGTGTTGACCACGAGCTGGAACTCTGCGTTCTTCGCCGGAGCGGCGCCGATGACGCCCGCAGCGACCTGCACGTTCTGCTCGCGGATGGCCTGCACCACGTCCGATGCCGTCATATTGCGCTGGGCGACCTTCTGCGGATCGAGCCAGACGCGCATCGCGTAGTCGCCGGCGCCGAACAGAAGGGTCTCGCCCATTCCGGGAATGCGCGACAGCTGGTCCTTGATGTTGAGGACCGCGTAGTTGCGCAGGTAGACGTCGTCATAGCGTCCGTTCGGTGAGGACAGATGCACCACCATCGTCAGGTTCGGCGAGCTCTTCACCGTGGTCACGCCGATCTGGCGCACCTCCTCCGGCAGGCGCGGCAGCGCGCGCTGCACCCGGTTCTGCACCTGGGTTTCGGCCTGCTCGACGTTGGTGCCGATCTTGAAGGTGACCGTCAATGCCAGCGCGCCGTCGGAGGTGGCCTGCGAGGACATGTAGAGCATGTTCTCGACGCCGTTGATCTGCTCTTCGAGCGGCGCGGCGACCGTTTCCGCGATCACCTTCGGGTTGGCGCCGGGGTACACGGCACGCACGACGACCGAGGGCGGCACCACGTCCGGGTACTCGGAAATCGGCAGCTTGAAGATGGCCAGCACACCGGCCACGAAAATGAGGATCGACAGCACAGCCGCGAAGATCGGGCGGTCGATGAAGAATCTGGAGAAGTTCATGATGTTCTCTCTGGGTACGTTTCAGAAGCGAGAGCGATCCCGCTCCCTCTCCTTGTGGGAGAGGGAATCCAAATGTCAGGTGATGGGTGCTTACCTGCCGGGGATCAGGATTTCGCCAGGCTTTGATCGGCCTTCGATTCGGCTTTCGCCGGTTGCTTGTTCGGATCCGCGTCCATCGGGATCAGTTGCGCGGTGACCGGGGAGCCGGGGCGCACGCGCTGCAGGCCGTTGACGACGATCTTCTCGCCCGGCTGCAAGCCTTCACGCACGACGCGCAGGCCGTCGACGACAGGGCCGAGCCGCACCGGACGGTATTCCGCCTTGCCTTCGCCGTTCACCACGAACACGAACTTGCGGTTCTGGTCGGTGCCGATCGCACGTTCGTTGATGAGGGCCGCCTTGGTCTCGCCGCCGGTGCCGTTGCCGCTTGCGATCTGCACGCGCGCAAACAGGCCCGGAGCGAGTTCGTTGCCGGCGTTCTTGAGGACGGCGCGCATGCGCACGCTGCCGGTCGCCGGGTCGACGCGGTTGTCGACGAATTCGAGTTTGCCTTCATGCGGGAAGCCTTCTTCGTTGGCGAGTCCGATGCGCACCGTCACCGGCATGCCCTTACGCGCCAGCGCGCCGACCCGCAGGTAGGATTGCTCGTCGCCGTCGAAGCTCGCATAGATCGGATCGGCCGAGACGACCGAGGTCAGGATCACGCTGCCGTCGACCAGGTTGCCGGTGGTGACTTCCGCCTTGCTGACGCGGCCGTTGATCGGGGAATGCACCTTGGTGAAGCCGAGGTTGAGTTTCGCTGCTTCATGGGCGGCTTGCGCGGCGCGCGCGGTCGCTTCCAGTTCCTTCACGCTGGACGCCTTTTCATCGGCTTCGCGCTGGGCGATGGCTTTCTCGGCCACCAGTTTTTCCGCGCGGGCAAGTTCCACCTTCGCGAGGTCGGCCTTGGCGCGTGCGGCCAGGGCGGCGGCTTCGGCGCGGCTGGCTTCCGCTTCATAGGGGCGCGGGTCGATCACGAACAGCACGTCGCCTTTCTTCACTTCCGCGCCCGGTTTGAAATTGACCGACGCAATGAATCCGGAAACGCGCGGGCGGACGTCGACGCGTTCGACCGCTTCCAGCCGTCCGGAAAACTCCTGGGTTTCCATGATGGTCTTCTCGATCACTTCGGCCGCTGAAATGGGCGGGCCGCCGGCCGGCTTCTGGCCGAGTTCCTGCGCGTTGGGCTTGCCGCAGGCGGACAGCACCAGCGCTGCCAGAACGCTTGAGATGGTGGCGGCAGCCGCGGTGCGGACTGCGGGGGAGTGGATCGAAATGCGTCTCATGGTGTTCTTCCTTATGCAGTTGTTTCTGATGTCCAGAGCTTCAACCCTCCCGCGATGGGAGGGTCAAGCGTTTTTTATTCCGGGCCTTCCAGACCTTCGAGGAAGGTCGCGATCTCATGCAGCACGGTCTCCTTCCGTGCGCAGTTGCATCGCGCATCCGGTTCTTCCAGTTCGATCGGCGGCAGCCGCCTGACCGTTGTCCTGATGCCTGCCGTCGCCAGCTTGGCGCCGTACTGTTCACCCTCGTCGCGCAGCGGATCCTCGTCAGCCGAGAGGATCAGCGCCGGCGGCAGGCCTTTCATGCGGCTCGACTGCATCGGGCACGCATACGGGTGCGTACGGTCGATCGCGCGCGGCAGGTAGTCGCGGTAGCCGGCGGCGCAGGCATGGGCGGCACGCGCCGCGCCTCCTTGATTCGCGACCGACCGCATCGAGCAGGTGGTCAGGCCGGGGTCGAGCATCGGCATGATCAGTATCTGTGCGTGCAGAGCGGGACCGGTGCGGTCGCGCGCCATCAGTGCCGCTACTGCGGCGAGGTTGCCGCCCGCTTCGATCCCGGCGGTGACCAGGTTCTTGCCATTCCATCCCAGGCGTGCCCGGTTGCGCACCGCCCATTTCAGTACCGCATGCGCATCTTCCACTGCTGCCGGGAACGGCCGTTGCGTCGCGGTCGTATAGTCGGCGGCGAGAACCTGGTACCCGGTGCGTGCCGCCAGTGCCATCGCGAATTCTTCGGCGTCGTTCAGTTCCACCGTCACAAAGCCGCCGTATGGAAAGAAGACGATCAAGCCAGCCGTCTGACCGGCAGGCGTATACAGGCGCGCTTCCAGCTTGCCCTGCGCGCCTTGTGCGGCGAGGGTTTTCACCTTGACGTCGTTGTGTTGCGTCCTGTTTTCCATTTCCGTGCGATGCCGTTTATGCCATGCGTCGCACTATAGCTTTGTTCTAGAATGTGAATAAACAGCAATAATTCGAATTGACTGTTCAGGGATTTGAACAATACTGAGCAGATGTGCCAGGACGTCAATATACGGACGGGCTACTGACAGCCTTATGTCAGGAGGAATGCAAAATGGACAAGTTGCAGGCGATGGAAGTGTTCGTGCATGTGGTGGACGCCGGCGGGTTTACCCGCGCCGCGGAGAACCTGCAGCTGCCCAAGGCCACCGTGTCGACGCTGGTGCGCAATCTGGAAACAGCGCTGTCGGTCAAGCTGCTCAACCGCACCACGCGCCAGATCAGCCTGACGGCAGACGGCGCCGCGTATTACGAGCGCTGCATGCGCATTCTCGCCGAGGTACGCGATGCCGAAGACTCCCTCTCGAAGACCCAGGCCAGCCCGAGCGGCCGCCTGCGCATCGATGTGCCGGCGGCGCTGGGCAGGCATGTGCTCATGCCATCGCTGCCGCAATTCCTGGCGCGCTATCCTGACATTCACCTCGAAGTCGGCTGCAGTGACCGTCCGGTAGACTTGATCGAAGAGAACGTCGACCTCGCGGTGCGCGGCGGCCTGCTGGCCGATTCGACGCTGATCGCGCGCCGCATCGGCCTGATCCATTTCGTCACCTGCGCCGCGCCGTCGTACATCGCTTTGAACGGACGGCCGCAGCATCCGAACGAACTCGAACTGCACCAGTGCGTCAACTATTTCTCGGCCAAGACCGGCAAGATCTCCGAATGGGATTTCGCCCGCGATGGCGAACGGCTCCAGATGCGCGTGCCAGGCCGCATTGCCGTCAACGACTCGAACGCTTACCTGACCGCGACGCTGGCCGGCATGGGCATCGCGCAGACCGCGGCTTTCGTGATCTGCCCCTACCTGCAGTCCGGCGAACTGGAACTGCTGCTGGAAGACTGGACGATCGATCCCCTGCCGCTGCATGTCGTGTATCCGCAGAACCGCCACCTGTCGGCCAAGGTCAGGGTGTTCGTCGAGTGGATTTCCGAACTGTTCGCCGACCATCCGGCGCTGCACATCCGCGCAGGCCGCTGCCCGCTGACCAACGAAGGGCTGGCGGCATCGGTGGCCGAGCAGGCCGTGCAGAAGGCGAGCGAAACACAGGCCCTCGACGTGCGCCCAGTGGCCGGCTGAATTCCTGGTGAATCGTTGCTTCTTTGTCAGTAAATGTTGTTGCTTTTTGGTGGAATCGCTCTAACCTCCGCCCTGTGTCGACGTAAGCTGTTGCTCCGGGACAACTGCCTCGGTACCATGGTCATATAACAAATAGATGGATGAGGAGATGAAGCATTCCGCAACGGCATTTCGGAAGCCGGGCCGGCGCCTGCGCCCCTTCCGCCACGCGCCAACTTCCGGAGCCTGAAGAACCATGGAGTTCCCGGCCCACCTGACCCAGCGCATGCAAAGGCTGCCGCGCCGCCGCGTGGCGCTGGTGCTCGCCCTGTTTGCCGCCGTCATCACGCTGGCGGCGCCGCATGTGCCGACCTGGCTGGTCATGGTGCTGGCAGTGGCGATCGCCGGAGCCGTCTGGGTCGTTGTCACCACGCCTGCCCTTTCCAGCGACGCCGCACTGCGCGAGTCGGAGCGCAAGTTTCGCAATTTCGTCGAACAGTCGCTGGTCGGTCTGTACGTCGTGCAGGACGGGAAGATCGCCTATGCCAACAACAAGACCGCCGAACTCCTCGGTTTCGACAGCCCCGCACAACTGCTCGGCACGCCGGTCGCCAGCCTGACCCATCCGGACGACGTCGGCATCCTCGAGGAAAATCACCGCCGCAGACTGACCGGCGAGGTCAGGAGCATTCGCTATACCTACCGCGCGATACGCCGCGACGGCCGCGTGGTCTGGGCCGACGTGCATGGCAGCCGCTGCGAATACGAAGGCCGCCCGGCGGTCATGGGCGTGGCCCTCGACGTCAGCCAGCAGGTCGCCTTCGAACACCAGTCGCGGCTGGCCAACCGTGTGTTCGACTCCGCCAGCGAAGGCATTGTCATCACCGACGCGGAATGCCGCATCGAGGCGGTCAATCCCGCCTTCACCCGCATCACCGGCTACACCGCCCAGGAAGCAATGGGCAAGCTGTCGCGCATGATGACCGGCGCCGGCGCCGAGCTGAACCAGGACATGCTCAGCAACCTCGCCAACAGTGGCCACTGGCAGGGCGAGATGCGTGACCGCCGCAAGAACGGCGACTGGTATCCGGCGTGGCTGTCGATCTCGACCGTGCGCGACGCCGAGCGCAACATCACCAATTACGTCGGCGTCTTCACCGACAACACGCGCCGCAAGGAAGACGAAACGCGCCTGCAATTCCTCGCCAGCCACGACAGCCTGACCGGCATGTGGAACCGCAGCGGCATGATGAACAAGTTCAGCCTCGAGATCGAACGCGCACGCACATCGGGCCGGCAGCTCGCCTTGCTGTTCATCGACCTCGATCGCTTCAAGACCGTCAACGACACCCTCGGCCACCTTGCCGGCGACCAGCTGCTGGTCGCTGCTGCCGGACGCATGCGCGCGCAGCTCAAGCCGAACGACATCGCCGCGCGCCTGGGCGGCGACGAATTCACCGTGCTGCTGGATGATCCGCTCTCGTCCGGCGCGGCAGCCGACCTCGCCGAGCGATTGCTCGCGGCCATGGGACAGCCGTTCGCCATCGGCGGCCAGGAGATGTTCGTCACCGCCAGCATCGGTATCGCCTGCTATCCGGCCGACGGCCACGACGCCGCCACGCTGCTCAAGAATGCCGACGTCGCGATGTACCGCGCCAAGCAGCGCGGCAAGAACACGTTCCAGTTCTTCACCAGCGACATGAACACGCAGGCCTTCGAGCAGCTCCTGCTCGAGAACAGCCTGCGCCGCGCCCTCGACCGCGGCGAGTTCGAGCTGCACTACCAGCCGCAGTTCTCCGCCACCACCGGCGCCGTGGCCGGCGTCGAAGCGCTGATCCGCTGGCGGCATCCGGAACTGGGACTGGTGCTGCCGGGCACCTTCATCTCGCTCGCCGAGCAGAACGGCCTGATCGTGCCGATCGGCGCCTGGGTGCTGCGCGAAGCCTGCCGGCAAGGCAAGGAATGGCTGGATGCGGGAGTCGACTTCGGGCACATCGCCGTCAACCTGTCTGCCAAGCAGTTCTCGTCAGGCGACCTGCTCGACACCATTCGCGCCGCCGTGGACGGGAGCGGCATGCCGGCCTCGCGCCTCGAATTCGAGATCACCGAGAGCACCATCATGCAGAATCCAGCGGAAGCGGTCGTCATGCTCGATCGCATCCGCGCAATGGGAGCGGCGCTGTCGATCGACGACTTCGGCACCGGTTATTCCTCGCTGGTCAGCCTCAAGCAATATCCGCTCGACAGCCTCAAGATCGATCGCGGATTTGTGAAGGGAATTCCGGGCGACGCGGATGACATTGCCATCACGGAAGCGATCATCGCGATTGCCAACAAGATGGGATTGAAGGTGGTCGCCGAGGGCGTGGAGACACGCGAGCAGGCGGACTTCCTGCGCGGGGCGGGGTGCGGCGTGTTGCAGGGGTTTCTGCTCGGCCGTCCGATGCCCGCTGCCGATCTCGTACGCTTGTTCGAAGCGCCGGCTGTCGCCTGAGTGCAGGACACGCACAAATGAAAAGGCCCCGCATCGCGGGGCCTTTCGTCTTGCAGGGCAGTCTTATGCGGCAGCAGCGGCCGGCTTGGCCTTTGCGGCATCCGCCTTGGCGCGCACACGCGACGGCGGCAGGCGGCGCAGGGTGCGCAGCGATTGCAGGTCGTGGATCACGATCGCGCGCTGGTCCACGCCGATCAGGCCGATGGTGTTGAAGGCGGAGAAAGTGCGGCTGACCGTCTCCAGGGTCAGGCCGAGGTAGTTGCCGATTTCCTGGCGTGTCATGCGCAGGTTGAACTGCGTGCCCGAGTAACCCATCTCGGTGAAGCGCTCCGACAGGAACACGAGGAAACGTGCCACGCGCGCTTCCGCTGACAGCGAACCCAGCGTGCCGACCATCGCCTGCTCGCGCACCAGTTCGCGGCTCATCACGGCATAGATGGAAGCTTCCAGTTCCGGATGGCTGCGGCCGAGGCCGGCGAACACCTTGAACGGGATCAGGATGACATCGCAGTTGGACAGTGCCACCGTCTCCGTGGCGTACTGCTTGCGATGGATGCCGTCGATGCCGAACATGTCGCCCTTCATCGGGAAACCGAGCACTTGCTCGTTGCCCAGCTCGTCGATCATCACGGTCTTCAGGAACCCGGAATTCACCACGTACAGCATGTCGAAAGGCTGGCCGATGGTGTGGATGCGCTGCCCGGCCTTGAACTGCATGTGCTGGAACTGGAAATCGTCTGCACTCAGTTTGGCGGGAATGCGCAGCAGGTCGCAGACTTCTTTCAGGTTGGACCACAACTTGGCCTGGCGCTGCCACGCGGCGCCGGTGGGGGAAGGAGTGGCCAGCGATAGCGGTGCGGTGCGGGCGTCGGAGAGTTGGGTTGTCAGCATTGCGAATCCTTCTTTGAAGAATAGTTGTTCAGGCTTTCGTGCTCTTGGGCTTGTTTCCGCCGTGTGACACCGTCTTGGGCGATGCGGTGTTTTGCGAGGCGGAAATCAGTGAGAAGAATTATGTCCGCGCGTCCGCTTTCTCGTAATCAGCGGACGGATGAAAACGCATGTCGGAGAACGGAGAAAAGCGTTCGGAAAATTCCTACAATATTGGGGAATTGCAATTGTCTGCAGTTGTTTCCGAGTGTTACAGAATGGCTTGGCAACGCCGTTCCGCTTGTCGACGGTCCAAGTGGTTGCAATGCCAGGCAGGCCTCGGGGTGTAGGAATTTTCCTCCCTGCCTATACCGAGGGAAGATATGCGCAAAGTGCGCAGAGGCATTTTGTTACACGTCAGCGCGCGTCCACGCGGACTGGAAGTCTTCCGCCGGCACCGGCTTGCCGAACAGGTAGCCCTGCGCCTGGTCGCAGCCTTCATGGGCAAGGAAATCGGCCTGGTCGGCGTTTTCCACACCCTCGGCGACTGCCTCCAGGCCCAGTGTCTTGGCCATGGCGATCACGGCGCGCACGATGGCCTGGTTGTTGCCATGCCCGATGACGTCCATGATGAAGGAGCGGTCGATCTTCAGCGTATGCACCGGCAGGCGCTTGAGGTAGCTGAGCGAGGAATAGCCGGTGCCGAAGTCATCGACCGACAAGCGTACGCCGAGCGCATCGAGCTCTTCCAGCACCTCGAACGTTTCTTCCGTCTCCATGAGCACGGACTCGGTCAGTTCAAGTTCCAGCGAAGACGCGGGCAGGCCGCACTCTTGCAGGATGGACGCCACCGTGTCGGCAAAGCCCTTGCGTTCCAGCTGCCGGCCGGACACGTTCACCGCGACCTTGGGCAGGTCGAATCCCTCGTCGCGCCAGCGCCTGATTTGCCGGCATGCCGTGCGCAGCACCCACTCGCCGAGCTGGCCGATCATGCCGGATTCCTCCGCCAGGGAAATGAAGCGCGACGGCGGCAGCACGCCCTGCTCGGGATGGTTCCAGCGTACCAGCGCTTCGGCGCCGATCACTTCGCGCGTGACCAGGTCCACCTGGGGCTGGTAGCACAGGAAGAACTCTTCGTTCACCAGGGCCTTGCGCACGGCGGAGTCGAGTTCAAGGCGCTCGAACGCATACGCCGTCATTTCCTGTTCATAGAAATGGAACTGATTGCGGCCATGGTTCTTTGCGCGGTACATGGCCGCGTCCGCATTGCGCACGAGCGTGTTCGGATCCGCGCCGTCGAGCGGGTAGAGGCAGATGCCGACGCTGGAGGTGATGTAGAGTTCGTGACCTTCGAGCGGGATCGGCTTCTGGAAGATCGACGTCAGCTTCTCCGCGACCAGCGCCGCACCATGTGCGCCGTCGACTTCCTCGACCATCACGATAAATTCGTCGCCGCCCAGGCGCGCGATGGTATCGGTCTTGCGCAGCTGGGCCTGCATCAGCACCGCCACTTCCATCAGCAGGCGGTCGCCGACATGGTGGCCGAGCGAGTCGTTGACGTTCTTGAAGTGGTCGAGGTCGATGAAATACACCGCGAACATGGTCTTCTCGCGGGAGGCGCGCTGGATCGCATGGGCAAGCCTGTCGTGGAACAGCAGGCGGTTCGGCAACTGCGTGAGCGGATCGTGGTAAGCGAGAAAGCTCACCTTTTCCTGCGAACGCTTGATCTCGGTGATATCCGAGAAGACGCCGACATAGTGCGACACCTCGCCGCTGTCGTTGCGCACCGCGCTGATCGACAGCCACTCGGGATAGATTTCGCCGTTCTTGCGCCGGTTCCAGATCTCGCCCTTCCATTGTCCGGAGTGGTCGAGTGAATGCCACATCTCGTCGTAGAACGCCTTGTCCTGGCGGCCGGATTGCAGGAGCGCCGGACGCTTGCCGAGCACTTCCGCTTCCGTGTAGCCGGTCACCTCGGTGAAAGCGTTATTGACCGCGAGGATATACGTATCGCGGTCGGTGATCGTCACGCCTTCCTGCGTGTTGTCGAACACCTTCGCCGCCAGCCGCATGCGTTCTTCCGCCTTCTTGCGTTCGCTGACGTCGGCGACGACCCAGACGCTGCCGCCGCCGGGCATTCCCATTGCCAGCGGACGCACCGTCAATTCCGCCCAGAAGGTAGAGCCGTCGCGGCGCCTCAATTCCAGTTCACGGCGGAAGATCGATCCCGATTTCAGTTCGCGCAGGATCTCGCGCGCCAGGTGCACATAACGCCGTCCGGCGCCGAACAGGTGATTGATGCGTTTGCCGAGGATGGCGCCTTCGTTGAAACCGAACAGCGACTCCATCTGCCGGTTGCAGGTGAGTACCGTCCGGCTGCGCAGGAAGGCGACGCCCTCGGTGATGTTGTTCAGGATCGCATCCTTCTCGATCAGGAGCCGCTTCGCCTCTTCTTCAGCCCTGCGGCGCTCGACGATCTTGTCGCTAAGCTCGCGATTGGCCTCGACCAGGGCGGTGGTGCGTTCACGCACGCGGGTATCGAGCAGGCTGTTCGCATGTTCCAGCGAATGGCGCTGCATCTGGATGATGCGGTGCGCGCGGGCCACCACCGCGAACAGGGCAGCGTAGAGGGCTGCGAGCAGCGCGACGACCGTGCCGACGACGACGAATTGCGCGTCGTTCATCTCTTCCACGAAACGGGTGATGTCGGAATACAGCTCGAACACCGCAACGATCTCGCCTGCCTCGTCCTGGATCGGCAGGTAGCTCGAGGCAAGGTCGCGATGCTCGATGACCTGTTCGAAGGCGTCGAACGAGTCGCGATGGGTGAGTTCGCTGGCGACATGGCCGACCCGTGCCATCTGGAAGCCGCCGTTGCTGCGCTTCTGCTCGCCGATCTGCTTGCTGTCCGTCGAGAAGACGGTCACGCCGTCCAGGTTGTACAGCTTGACCTTGACCACGTCGGTGTCGTGCATCAGCGTGACGACATGGGCGCGCAGCTCGGGCAGATTCGGGGACGCCTTCAGCGCGGCAGCCGAGAGGCCATAGGATTGCTTGATCGATTCGGCGAATTTCGGCCAGAGGGAATTGCGGAACGTAGTGGCGAGGGCGACGTTCTTCTCCTCGCTGAGGGAAAGCAGTTCGGCCTTCGCGAAATGCCGTGTCGTCCAGCCGAGCGCGATGGCGATGAGCAGGATGAAAGCGAAGCTGATGAGGGAATAATAGCGGCGAAGGTTGAAGCGTTTTCCGTTGCGGGTGTCCATGGACTTGGGAAATGTTCAGCGAAGCCCGGTTACACTTCGCTTATAACCATTCGGCAAAAATGGTCATTTCATCACAGCTTCCCGGGCGCTTCCATGATCCCGGATAGGTTTAATGCAATGGGGTTGCGTGGGGGCGGTTGCGATAGGTACTGGCGGGCGGGTGCATAGGGTTGAGTTACAGCGAAAAGCCACCCGTCATCCCCGCGAAGGCGGGGATGACGGGGTACGGAATGTGAAATATCAGCAGAAAGCAGCCGCCCGCGCGGGAAGTGAGTAAGCCCTCGCCTCAATCCGCCGCCGACTCCATCGCCTCCTGCTGCGTCTCAAAAATATGCGCCGCCAGGCCTCGGCTTTCCAGCGCCGTTCCCATCTTCATGCGCATGAACGCACTGGTGGTGTAGCGCGAGACATGGGTGTAGTACTTGTCATGCAGATCCTTCACCATCGCCCAGTATTCGTTGGAGATGTTCTCGTCGATCTGGAAATCGTCGTAGTTGACGATGACCTTCACCTTGCGGCCGATCGGATGGCAAAGCTTCTCGGCGGCGTGGCGGATATCCTCGACATCCTTGTGGTTCATCACGCGCAGGCCCTGGAAGTTGTAGAAGGCAGCGCCCTGCTTCGCGTCATACTGCATGCGGTCTTCGAGGCTGATCGACAGCAGGGTTTCCTTCAACTTCATCGGCTCGTCCATGAAGATGCGCGCATCCATGGTCGCCGGTTTATTGATGACCGGCTTGAAATCCATCTGCGCCAGGATGTCCTTCTCGATGTCCACGCCCGGCGCGACCTCGATCAGTTCCAGTCCCTGCGGCGTCAGCTTGAACACACAGCGCTCGGTCACGTACAGAACGTTCTGGCCGGTGCTGGCCGCGTATGGACCGCTGAAGGTCACCTGCTCGATCTTGTTGACGAACTTGCGTGCGCGCCCTTCCTGCAGGATCTGCAGCTTGCCGCCTTCGACCCTGGTCTTCAATCCGCCGGCGGTAAAGGTGCCGACGAACACCACGGTGCGGCTGTTCTGCGTGATGTTGATGAAGCCGCCCGCGCCGGCCAGCTTGGGGCCGAAACGGCTGACGTTGATGCTGCCGGCCGGATCGCATTCGGCGAGGCCCAGGCACGCCAGGTCGAGGCCGCCGCCGTCGTAGAAGTCGAACTGCTGGTTCATGTCGATCACCGCATCCGGATTCACCGCCGCGCCGAAATTGACGCCGGAAGCCGGCACGCCGCCGATCACGCCGGGCTCGGCGGTCAGCGTCATGTACTTCAGGATCTTCTCTTCATTCGCCACGGCGGCCACGCCTTCCGGCATGCCGATGCCGAGGTTGACCACCGAGTTCGGCAGCAGCTCGAAGGCGGCGCGGCGTGCAATCACCTTGCGCTCGTCGAGCGGCATCGCTTCCAGCGCGTCGAGCGGCACGCGCACCTCGGCCGAGAAGGCCGGGTTGTAGCTGCCGTTGAGGTTCTGCGGATGGTTCTCCGGCCTGGCGACGACCACGCAGTCCACCAGCACGCCCGGCACCTTCACGCGACGCGGATTGAGCGAGCCGCGCTCGGCGATGCGTTCCACCTGCGCGATCACGAAGCCGCCGCTGTTCTTGGTCGCGGTGGCGACCGCCAGCACGTCCTGCGTCAGGTTTTCGCGTTCCATCGTGATGTTGCCTTCCGGGTCAGCGGAGGTGCCGCGAATGAAGGCGACCGAGATCGGGAAAGTCTTGAAATACAGCAGTTCCTTGCCGCCGAGGTTGACCACGCTGACCAGGTCTTCCTCGGTCTTCTTGCCGATCTTTCCGCCTTCCAGGCGCGGGTCGACGAAGGTGCCGAGGCCGACCTTGGACACGGTGCCCGGCAGGCCGCAGGCGATATCGCGGTACATGTGCGAGATCACGCCCAGCGGCAGGTTGTAGGCCTCCACCTTGCTCTCCAGCGCCAGCTTGCCGACCTTCGGCACCAGGCCGTAGTGGCCGCCGATCACGCGCTTGAGCAGACCCTCATGCCCGAGACGGTTCACGCCGCCTTCGCCGCCGTCGCCGGGACCGCCGCCGAACAGCAGCGTCAGGTTCTTGGGCGAGCCGGTTTCGAGAAAGCGCTTCTCCAGCGCGAGGATCAGTTCGACGGGCACGCCGTTGCTGCCGAAGCCGGAGCAGCACAGGGTGTCGCCGTCATGCAGGATGGCGATCGCTTCAGCGGCGGATACGACTTTCTTTCTCATGGGAGTGACCTTTCAGAATGGAAGGCCGGCAGCAAGCCCTGAAGGCGCCGCCGGTGGATGAAGTCCATTGTAGGCAGTCCGGCCGGCAACTTCCTTGATCGCAGGTACTTGACGCGAGGAACAATTGCAGGCGCTGCGGTGCAGCAGGACCGCGGTTTGGTGCTTTGATGCGCTTAACCGCGTTGGTTCCCTATGCGGGAGCGCGATGGGACTTGGCGAGTTTGATAATCGCCTTGCGGATGCTGCCGAGGACGTTGACGGCATTGAAGGGCTTCACGATGAAGCCGTGCACGCCGCGTTCGGCGGCGGTCTGCACCGTGCTCGCGTCGAATTGGCTGGAGACGAGGAAGACGACGGCCTTGGGAAGTCCGGTGCGGATGGTATTCAGCTTGTCGAATGCGTCATCGTCCGCGCCGCCGAGGTCGATGCATACCAGCTGCGGCTGCAGCTTGATCATGGCGGCAAGCCCTGCGGGACTGGTGTTGGAATCGCCCACGACGTTGAAGCCGCCGTTCACCAGGACGGAGGTCAGCAGATTGCGCGAAATGGCGTTCGCATCGATGACGACGACTTTGAGCATGCGTGGTCCTTGCCGGATTTTTCACCATATTAGCCCAATGCCAACGGGAAATGGCAGGCGCCACGGCCGGTTGTGTGGTTTTTGACTAGAATGAAACGATCCATTCCATCTCCGGGAATTCCCATGCTGCCTGCCATTCTCCTGCCCGTCCTCCTTGCTGTCGCCGTACCCGCCTCCGCGCAGGGCGCGTCCTCCTGCCCGTCCCTGCTCAATCAGCGCTTCAACCGCCTGCAGGACGACGCGCCCCAAAACCTGTGCCAGTACGCCGGGAAGGTGCTCCTGGTCGTCAACACCGCGAGCTACTGCGGCTTTACCAGCCAGTACGAAGGACTGGAGGCGCTGCATGCGAAATACCAGCCAAAGGGACTGGTCGTGCTCGGCTTCCCGTCCAATGACTTCGGCAACCAGGAGCCGGGCGACAGCAAGCAGATCGCGGATTTCTGCTTCAACACCTACGGCGTGAAATTCCCGATGTTCTCCAAGAGCGCGGTCAGCGGGAAGGACGCCAATCCGCTGCATGCGGAGCTGGCGAAAATCACGGGCACCGCGCCGAAATGGAACTTCTACAAGTATCTGATCGACCGCAACGGCAAGGTCGTAGGAAGCTACTCCAGCCGTGTGGCGCCGGATGACGGGAAGCTGGTCGGGGATATCGAACGGGTGCTGAAACAGTAATCAATCTTTTGCCGCAAATCGATTGCCGAAACCTTTGCACGATGTATGATTAAAGTGGAAACGTTTCCTCACCCTGCACAAGGAGGCAATCATGTACCGCAAAATTTTGGTCGCCTATAACGGGACACCCGAAAGCCGCCACGCCTTGCAGGAGTGCATTCGCCTCGCACCCGGCGCCTCGGCGGAAATCCATCTGCTGGTCGTCGTGACACCGACGCCGATCGTGCTGGCCGGCGAGTTTGTCGCCGCCGTACCGACCCTGGATGAGGAACTCGCCGAGAAGGAAGCCATGGCGCAGGTGCTGGAAGCGGGGCGCAAGCTGCTCGAGGACGCCGACTTGCGCGTGACGCCGCATCTCGAGGTGGGGGAACCGGTGAATGTCATCGCCGAGCTGGTGAACAAGCACGGGATCGACCTGGTGATCGTGGGGCACTCGCGGAAGAAACCGTTTGCCTTGCGCTGGTGGCGCGGCTCCATGGATGCCGTGCTGGTCGACAAGGTCCGGTGCAGCGTGCTGGTGGCTGCCGAGCCACGGCCTGCCTGACGCGTTGCGGAGAAGCGCTGCCTGCCGGGGCGACCCGGCAGGCCTCTGAAAGAAAAAACGAAGAGAAACCGGATCAGCCGCCGGTCTTGATCGCCCAGATCGCCGGCAGGTTGCGCCAGTAACCGTACGCGTCCATACCGTATCCCACGACAAACTTGTTCGGCAAGGTCAGTCCGATGTAATCGGCGCGGCAGGGCTTGGACTTGCCGATATCCTTGTCGGCAAAGACCGCCAGCACGACTTCCTTCGCGCCCATCTGCAGCAGGCGCTCCTTCACATGCGCGAGCGTCTCGCCCTCATCGAGGATATCGTCCAGCACGATCACGGTGCGGCCTTCCACGTTCGAACGCGGAATCACCTTCCATTCGATGGTGCCGCCCTGGTCCTTGCTGCCGTAGCGGGTCACGTGCATGTAATCGAACTCCAGCGCGAAGGTGAGCCGGGTCAGCAACTGGCCGCAGAACACGACCGCGCCCCCCATCACGCCCAGCACCAGCGGAAATGCCTCGCTCTCGTCATTGTCGAAACGCTGGTTGAGCTGCTGCGCTACCTTGTCCACCGCTTTCTGCACGGCGTCCGCGTCAAAAATCAGTTCGGCATCCTTCATGAGCGCGCGGGCTTTGTTGCGGTGGAATTCAGAGTCGATGTACGTCATGGTGCGGGCCTCGATGAAGGGTTGAAACGCTGGGGATGCTATGCATCATCCTAACGCAAAGCGCGCCATGATAAGGCGGGCAACACGCCATCGCAAGTCGTGGAAACCCGCACAATGTCGTTTCCAAGCACTGCAATGTCCGTGGTCAAGAAAACGCGGGCTTTCTTCTTGTCAAAACGGCATGCGAAAAGGGGAATCTTTCCCGGCGCCTGCGTTCGAACGCTTATTGCCTGACATGAATGGAGCCATGATGAAAACCACCCTGAAGCAACACCAGGTCAGCACCAAGGGGCCGGAAAGCGAGCGCACGACACCGCGCATGCCGCATGAGCGCGACGAGTCGGATGACAGCCAGGGAAGCGTGGTGCGCGACGATATGCGCCAGGCCTACGAGGACCTGAAGAATGGACAAGTGGATACCGACCTGCGCGAAACCGGCGGCGTGGATGAGGTCGTCAACAACCGCCCGGGCACGTCGCCGGACAAGGTCGTCAAGAAGTCGTTCTGAACCTGCACCGGCGCAAGCCGGTGCAATGCCGCGCGGTGCTTACTTGTAGATGCCGCAGCCAACCAGCATGTCATCCACCTTCTCTACATACGTCGACTTGGCTTCGATCGCCTTGGTGGCCGGGTGCGGCCACTTGTAATCCACCCAGCCCTTGCCCTTGGTCTTCGCGACTTCCACGAATTCCTTCACAAACAGCTTGCCGTCCGCATCCTTCAGGTCGGACAGGTTCTTGTCCAGCAGCTTGGGATTGGTGCCGTGGGCGAGTGTCTTGCCGTTGAAATCGAACACGAAAACGTACAGGTCGCGATCGATGAACTGACCGTTCGGCTTGTTGAACTCGGCGAAGGCCTTTTCCTTGCCGTTGGCCTTGAGGTAGGCAATCGCCTTCTTCGTCAGGGCGGTTGCTTCATCCGCGGTGCCCTTGTCGGCAGCGAGCGCGCCGTGGCTGAACAGGACGGCGGACAGGCCGAGGAGCAGTGTCGAGAGGAGCTTTTTCATTCTTGTTTTCCTTGTCGTTGAGTAAAAGGGGGCCACGCGCCGTCATGCGGCGCGAACGGAAGTCGCTGGGAATGCCGGCGGGCAGGACGCCCGCTTATTCGTATTTGCGGGCGTCTTCGATGACCTTGCCGTCGTTCGGGAGCGAACCCCGGCCCACCAGCTTCACTTCGCCGCGCAGTTTCGTGACATCGCGGATCGTCTCGACGATCGCATCGACGGCGACCGAGCCCGGCTCGTCCACCTCGCAGTGCAGCGTCATCACGTCATTGGCCATTTCGCCGGTGACGATGAGGCGCGCCTTGGCGATCTGCGGATAACGCTTGACCACATCCGCCACCTGCGACGGATGCACGAACATGGCGCGTACCTTCGTGGTCTGGTCGGCGCGTCCCATCCAGCCCTTGATGCGCGTGTTGGTGCGGCCGCAGGGTGATACGCCGGACATTACCGCCGACATGTCGCCGGTGCCGAAGCGGATCAGCGGATAGTCGGGGTTGAAGGACGTGATCACCACTTCGCCCACTTCGCCTTCGGCAACCGGGTCGCCGGTACCGGGACGGACAATTTCGAGGATCAGGTCTTCATCGAGGATCATGCCCGGATTGACCTGGCCATCGGTCTGCGTTTCATACGCGATGTTGCCAACGTCGGCCGAGCCGTACATCTGCAGCACGTTCGGCACGCCATTGTCCTGCAGCCACTTGCGCAGCGAGGGCGGCAGCGCTTCCGCACCGACCACGGCACGCTGCACGCTGCTGATGTCAGCGCCCATCTCGCGCGCCTTTTCGATGATGATCTTGAGGAAGGACGGCGTGCCGATGTAGGCATCCGGCTTCAGCTCGGCCATGGCCTGCACCTGCATCTCCGTCTGCCCGATGCCGGCCGGGATGACCGGACAGCCCAGCCTGGCCGCGCCGCCTTCCGCCATGAAGGCAGCCGGCGTGAAGTGGTAGGAGAAGCAGTTCTGGATGACATGACCCTTGCGCAGGCCGACCGCCGCCATCGGGCGGGCGAAACGCCACCAGTCCTGGCCCGTGCCTTCCGGGTCGAAGATCGGGCCGGGCGACATGAACAGGTGGCGCAGCTGGCGCGCCGGCGTCGTCGTCAGGCCGCCGAAGGGCGCGTCTTCCTGCTGCAGGTCTTTCAGGTCCGATTTGCGCGTGACGGGCAATTGCGCGAGAGCGGCGCGCGACGAAACATCGGCGGCATTGACTCCCTTGAGGATGCGCGCCCAGCCCGGCGCGGTCTGCGCGCGGGAGACGAGTTGCGGCAGGCGTGCCATGAGGTCACGTTCGCGCTGCGCGGGGTCACGGGTTTCCAGTGAGTCGAGATAGTCGTTCATGATCGGCTTGGGGGTGTTATTGGCAAGGCAGGGCGCGCCATGCGCACCCTTGGGGGTTCGTGCTTAAGCCAGCCAGCGCTTGCGGCGGCGGTAGAACTTCATGTCGCGGAAGCTCTTGCGTCCCGCACCCGACACGCCGAGATAGAACTCCTTCACGTCCTCATTGGTGGCGAGGTCGCTTGCAGCACCTTCCATCACGACGCGGCCGTTCTCCAGGATGTAGCCGAAGTCCGCATAGCGCAGCGCGACCATGGTGTTCTGCTCGGCGACGAGGAAGGACACGTTTTCCTTGCTGTTGAGATCCTTCACGATCTCGAAAATCTCTTCCACAATTTGCGGCGCGAGACCCATCGACGGCTCGTCCAGCAGGATCATCGACGGCTTGGCCATCAGCGAGCGGCCGATCGCGCACATCTGCTGTTCGCCGCCCGAGGTGTAGCCGGCCTGCGAGGTGCGGCGCTGCTTCAGGCGCGGGAAATAGTGATACACCATCTCCAGCTGGTCCTTCAGCTCGGCGCGCGAAAGCTTGCGGGTATAGGCGCCGGTCAGCAGGTTTTCCTCGATCGTGAGGTGGCCGAAGCAGTGGCGGCCTTCCATAACCTGGGACAGGCCGCGCTTGACGAGTTCGTTCGGCGTCAGCTGGTCCACGCGCTCACCCTGGAATTCCACACTGCCCTTGGTGACGTCGCCGCGCTCGCCGCGCAGCAGCGTCGAGATCGACTTCATGGTGGTCGACTTGCCGGCGCCGTTCGCGCCCAGCAGCGCCACGATCTTGCCCTGGGGGACCTGCAGCGAAACGCCCTTCAACACCAGGATCACGTGATCGTAGATCACTTCGATGTTGTTGACGGAGAGGTAAGGCTGGACATTGGCCGCGGGGACGGCCTGCGCTACGGTTTGCGTTGTCATGGTGTCTCTTCTCGAATCGGATTCAGCTTGTCGTACAACTCGTGCATCTCACGCGAAGGCTCGTGGTGGCGAGCCCTCGCGTGAGGCGGCTCCCGAGAGCCGCCTCGCTCACCTTAGGCCGCGCAGGCCGGGGTGATCTTCTTCTCCGCGGCGTACTTGCCCGAGGATTCGTCGATCAGCTTCTTGGTCAGCGCCTTGTCGCCGGTGACCCAGTTCGGAGTGATCGGCACCCACTTGCTGCCGTTCCACTGCTGCACCTTCACGGCGCCCGAACCTTCGTGGTCTTCACAGGAGGTCTTGACCGGCGGGAACATGCCGAGCACGCCGAGCGCCTTCTGGCGGGCTTCGTCGACGTTCAGGTTTTCCATGCCCCAGCGGATCTGTTCGCCGTTCATGACCTTGCCCTTGCCGAACTTCTCCTGCGCCTTGCGGATCGCTTCGGTCCACAGGATCGCGGCGGTCACGCCACGCATGTGGTACACGGAACCGACGCGGGTCTTGTCGTCGAGGTTGCCCTTGCCGGCGTCATAGACCTTCTTGCGGATCTCGTCGAGGACCGGGTAGTTGCCCGGGGTGTTGAAGGTCATCGTGGTGTAACCCTTGGCGGCGTCGCCTGCCGGGATCACGTCCTCTTCCGAACCTGCCCACCACACGCCGAGGATCTTCTCGCGCGGGAAGCCGTTACGCTGCGCGGTCTTGATGGCCACGGCGTTCATCACGCCCCAGCCCCACAGGATCACGTAGTCCGGCTTGGCCTGGCGGATCTGCAGCCACTGCGACTGCTGCTCGTTGCCCGGGTGGGCGACGGGGATCTTGATCAGTTCGAAGCCGTACTGGGCAGCCTGCGCGTCGAGAACCGGGATCGGTTCCTTGCCGAAGGCCGAGTCGTGGTACAGGTGGACGATCTTCTTGCCCTTGAGCTTGTCCATGCCGCCTTCCTTGCTGCCCAGGTAGGCGGTCATTGCCGCAGCCTGGTTCCAGTAGGAGGTGATCAGCGGGAAGACGTAGGGGAAGACCTTGCCGTTGGCGGCATCGGAGCGGCCGTAGCCGAGGGTCGTCATCGGGATCTTGTCCTGGGCGACACGGTCCAGGATGCCGTAGGCGATGCCCGTGGAAAGCGGTTCGACCAGGCCGGCGCCGCCGTTCTTCGATTTCAAGCGCTCATAGCACTCGACGCCGCGGGACGCGTTGTATTCGGTTTCGCACTCTTCCCACTTGATCTTGACGCCGTTGATGCCGCCGTTGGCGTTAACCAGGTTGAAGTAGTCGATCGATCCGCCGAAGAAGCCGGATCCGCCTGCGGCGTAAGGGCCGACGCGATAGGACAGGATGGGAATATATTGCTCCTGGGCGGCGGCAGTGTTTGCTGCGACCGTGCCAGCCAGCGCTGCGCCAAGCAGGACTGTTTTGATCAACTTCATGTGCTCCTCCTAGATAGGACAGTTGTAACAACTAGTTGTAGGTACTGCTTACATCAATGCGGGAATGGCCATAACCGCAGTTTTTCCTTCGCGATCTGCCACAGGCGGGCCAGGCCATGCGGCTCGACGATCAGGAAGAAAATGATGAGGGCGCCGAACACCATCAGTTCGAGGTTCGAGGCGACCGAAGTCGGGAGCCCAAACGTATGGGCAATGATGTTCAGCACGATCGGCAGCAGCACGATGAAGGCCGCGCCGAAGAATGAACCGATGATGGTGCCCACGCCGCCGATGATGATCATGAACAGGATGCGGAAGGACAGGTCCAGGCTGTAGGCTTCCGGTTCCACCGTGCCCAGGTAGGCGTACGCATACAACGCGCCGGCCACGCCGCAGTAGAACGAGCTTACAGCGAACGCGAGCAGCTTGGTGCGCATCAGGCGGAAGCCGATCACCTCGGCGGCCACGTCCATGTCGCGCACGGCCATCCAGGAACGGCCGACATTGCTGCGCACCATGTTCTTCACCATCAGCGCCATGACGCAGACGATGGACAGGGTCAGAAGATACTTGCTGGCCGGGGTGTTGAAGTCGTAGCCGAGGATGGTGATTTGCTGCGCCGTGATCACGCCCGACGAGCTGTAGTTGGTGAACCAGCCGATCTTGGTCAGGCACCAGACGACGAAGAACTGGGTCGCGAGCGTTGCGGCAGCGAGGTAGAAACCGCGGATGCGCAGGGACGGCAGGCCGAATGCGACACCAACCATCGCCGCGCACAGGCCGCCGAGGATGAAGGCGACCAGGATCGGGATGCCGGGGATGCGCAGCACGAAGTTGTACGAGGCAAACGCGCCGACCGCCATGAAGGCCGCGGTACCGAGCGAGAGCTGGCCGGCATAGCCAGTCAGGATGTTCAGGCCGAGCGCGGCGAGCGAGAAGATCAGGAAGGGGATCAGGATCGCCGAGAACGTGTACGGCGAGGCGAACATCGGCACGACGACGAAGGCGATTGCCAGCAGCGTGTAGATGCCGAGGCGGTCCTGCCGGATCGGGAAGATCTGGTTGTCGGCCTGGTAGGTGGGTTTGAATTGACCTGCTTCGCGGTAGAACATATGTACCCTCTGTTTTCTCTGATGTTCTCCTCCCCCTTCAAGGGGGAGGCCGGGTGGGGGATGGGTTTCAGTAGCGCATAAAGAAGAAACCCATCCCCACCCCAACCCTCCCCTTGAAGGGGAGGGCTTCCGGTATCAAATCCTTCGAATAATCTTCTCGCCGAACAGCCCTTCCGGCCGCACCAGCAGGAACAGCAGCGCCAGGATGTACGGGAACCAGCCTTCGATACCGCCGCCCACCATCGGGCCGATATACACCTCGGCCAGTTTCTCCGACGCACCGATGATCAGACCGCCGAGGATTGCGCCCGGTACCGAGGTAAAGCCGCCCAGGATCAGCACCGGCAAGGCCTTGAGCGCCACGAAGGTCAGTGCGAACTGCACGCCGTTACGTGCGCCCCACAGCAGGCCGGCGACCAGTGCCACGAAACCGGCGACCGCCCACACGATGCCCCAGATCTGCTGCAGCGGGATGCCTACGGCCAGCGCGGCCTGGTGGTCATCCGCCACCGCGCGCAGCGCGCGGCCGATCTTGGTCTTGGAGAAGAACAGCGCGAGGCCGGTCACGAGGATGGCGCAGATGCCTGCAGCCGTCACGTCGAACTGCGAAATCGAGATGTTGTAGTTCTCGAGCAGGAACATGATGGGCACGTCTTCGATGCCGATGTCGAGGCGGCGCACTTCCGCGCCCCAGATCAGCTGCGCGAGGCCTTCGACGAAGAAGGTCAGGCCGATGGTGGCCATGAACAGCGTGATCTCATGCTGCGCGACCAGCGGACGGAGCACGATGCGTTCGGTGGCAAGGCCGAGCAGCACCATCGCGCCCATGGTCAGCGGAATCGCGACCCACAGCGGCACGCCGAACTTGTCGATCAGGCCGACGCAGGTGAGCGCGGCGAAGAACACCATCGCGCCCTGCGCAAAGTTGAAGACGCCGGAGGCCTTGTAGATCAGCACGAAGCCGAGCGCCACCAGCGCATACATGACGCCCGCGAGCAGGCCGCCGATCAAAACTTCGAAGAAGAAACTGAGTTCCATGTGTTGTCCCTATTCAGCGCTTGTAATCCCCTCCCCTTCAGGGGGGAGGGTTAGGGTGGGGGTGGGTTTCGTTCGCGATTGGAGAACAGAAACCCATCCCCCACCCGACCTCCCCCTTGAAGGGGGAGGAGCGTTCTTTAGTGTGCGACGCCCAGGTACGCGTTGATCACATCCTGATTGCTGCGCACCTCGTCCGGCGTGCCATCCCCGATCTTCTTGCCATAATCCAGCACGACGACGCGGTCGGAAATATCCATCACCACACCCATGTCATGCTCGATCAGTACGATCGTGGTGCCGAACTGGTCGTTGACGTCGAGGATGAAGCGGCACATGTCCTGCTTCTCTTCCACGTTCATGCCGGCCATCGGTTCGTCCAGCAGGAGGATCTCCGGTTCGGCGGCGAGGGCGCGGCCGAGTTCGACGCGCTTTTGCAAACCATAAGGCAGGCGGCTTACAGGCGTCTTGCGGATGTGCTGGATTTCGAGGAAGTCGATGATTTCTTCGACCTTCTTGCGATGCGCGATCTCTTCCTTCTGCGCCGGGCCCCAGTAGAGCGCCTGCAGCAGGAAGTTCGTCTGCATCTTCAGGTTGCGGCCGGTCATGATGTTGTCGAGGACCGACATGCCCTTGAACAGCGCGATGTTCTGGAAGGTGCGTGCGATGCCGCTCTTGGCAGCGGCGTAGGTATCCATGTCCTTGCGATGCTGGCCGCGATACATGATGTCGCCCAGCTGCGGACGGTACACGCCGTTGATCACGTTGAGCATCGAGCTCTTGCCGGCGCCGTTCGGGCCGATGATGGCGCGGATTTCATGTTCGCGCACATCGAAGGAAATGTCGGTCAGCGCCTTGACGCCGCCAAAGGACAGCGAGATGTTCTGGAGGTCCAGGATCACGTCGCCGATTTTGCGTGTATCACTCATCTCAGGCCGCCTTCTTCAGTGCGTCGTAGGTCTTCACATCCACGATGCGCAGGTCGGCGGACACCATGCCTTTGCGGCCGTCCTCGAACTTCACCTGCGTCTCGATGTATTGCGACATCTTTCCGGAATACAGTGCGTCGATCAGCACCTTGTATTTCTCGGCGACGAAGCGGCGGCGCACCTTGCGGGTACGGGTCAGCTCGTCGTCATCCGGATCGAGTTCCTTGTGCAGCACGAGGAAGCGATGGATCTGCGTGCCCGACATCATCGCTTCGGTCGCGAGATCGGCATTGACCTTCTCGACGCACTCGGCGATCAGTTCGTAAGTCTCGCGCTTGCCGGCCAGGTCGGTGTAGCCGGCATACGGGATGCCGCGGCGCTCCGCCCAGTTGCCGACGGCTTCCATGTCGATGTTGATGAAGGCGCAGACCATGTCGCGCTGGTCGCCGAAAGCGACCGCTTCCTTGATGAAGGGGAAGAACTTCAGCTTGTTCTCGATGTAGTTCGGCGCGAACATCTCGCCGCTGGTCATCTTGCCGACGTCCGCGGCGCGGTCGATGATCTTCAAGTGGCCTTCTTCGTCGAAGATGCCAGCATCACCGGTATGGAAGTAGCCGTTGCTGTCGATGACTTCGGCGGTCGCGTCGGGACGCTTGTAGTATTCCTTGAGCATCGCGGCGGACTTGACCAGCACTTCGCCGTTGTCGGCCAGCTTGACCTCGACGCCGGGCGCGGGCAGGCCGACGCTGTCGAACTTGATGTTGCCGTCGGGTTGCAGGCAGACGTAGGCGCAGGTCTCGGTCGAACCGTAGAGCTGCTTCAGGTTGACGCCGATGGAGCGGTAGAAGCGGAACAGGTCGGGGCCGATCGCCGCGCCGGCGGTGTAGGCCACACGCACGCGCGACAGGCCGAGCACGTTCTTCAGGGGGCCATACACGAACAGGTTGCCGAGCGCGTAACTGATGCGGTCCATCATGCCGACCGGCTTGCGGTCGAGGATGTCGGAACCGACACGGCGCGCGACGTCCATGTAGTGGTGGAACATCTTGCGCTTGATAGCGCTCGCGTCTTCCATGCGGATCATCACGGTGGTCAGCATGTTTTCGAACACGCGCGGCGGCGCAAAGTAATAGGTCGGGCCGATCTCGCGCAGGTCGGTCAGCACGGTGTCGCCGGATTCGGGACAGTTGACCGTGAAGCCGGCTACCATCTGCTGCGCGAAGGAGAACAGGTGGTCGCCCACCCAGGCCATCGGCAGATAGGAGAGGATGTCGTCGCCGGCATGGAGCTTGTCGAAGCTGACGCCGCCCTCCGCAGCAGCCATGAAGGAGCCATGGGTCTGGCATACGCCCTTCGGCTTGCCGGTGGTGCCCGAGGTGTACAGCATCACGGCCGTGTCGTCCGCCTTGCCGGCATTGACCTCGTTCATGAAGAAATCCGGGTTCGCCTGGTCAAACGCGCGACCAAGTTCCTGCACCTTTTCGAAGGAGGCGAGTTCGGTCTGCTTGTAGTGACGCATGCCGCGTGGATCGTCGTAGATGATGTGCGAGATGCGGTTCAGGTTCTGCTTGATCTCGAACAGTTTGTCGACCTGCTCCTGGTCTTCGACCACGGCGAAATCGATTTCCGCATCGTCGAGCACGTAGGCCATGTCGGCTGCGGGCGCATCCTGGTACAGGGGAACCGCAACGCCGCCAAGGCATTGCGCGGCGGCCATCGACCAGTACAGGCGCGGACGGTTGTCGCCGACAATCGCGAGGTTCATGCCGCGCTTGAAGCCCATGGCGGCGAGACCGCAGGCGAGCGCGCGCACTTCGTCGGCGACTTGTTTCCAGTTCCAGGTTTGCCAGATGCCGAGGTCCTTCTCGCGGAAGGCGGGCTTTTCGGGGCGCTGTTGCGCATGCTGCAGGAGCAATCGGGGGAACGTGCGTCCGCCCGCTTTCGTCGTCTCTACCATCATCCCACTCTCTTTAACAGGTCTAACCGTCTTGAAGGGATCGGAGCGCCTGCGTGGGCGTGCAAGCCATCGTGCTTTGGGGTATCCCCAGCACTGATAAGGGCTTACAATGTCTCCGTTATTGTTCGTGTCAGGATACTAGACAGTTGAATTCTCGTGCGCTGTCATCTGACTGACAATCCCCCTATAAATATAAAATTTTGTTGGTGCGCCGCACAATGACGTCCGAGAAGACTGCTTTCAAAGAGGTACTGCGCCAGACCATCTGGGCAAAAGACCTGACACCGGAACAGCTGGCGCGCGTCGAAGCCGACACCGTCGAACAGTTCGTGCCGAAGGGCGGATATGTCTGCCGCAAAGGCGAGATGGTCGATGCCTGGATCGGCGTGATCGATGGCCTCGTCAAGATGAACAACCTGTCCCCCGAAGGAAAGTCGGTGACCTTCACCGGCGTGCCGAAGGGCGGCTGGTTCGGCGAGGGCACGCTGCTCAAGCAGGAAAGCCGCAAGTACGACGTGGTGGCCCTGCGCGACAGCCGCATCGCCCGCATGCCGGCCAAGACCTTCATGTGGCTGCTGGATAATAGCCTGCCGTTTACGCGATTTCTCTTGATGCAGCTCAACGAAAGACTGGGCCAGTTCATCGGCATGGTGGAGTTCGACCGCCTGCTCGACGTCGATACCCGCGTGGCGCGCTGCCTGGCCGCGCTCTTCAACTCCCATCTCTATCCCGGCACCGATACCTTGCTGCAGATCTCGCAGGAGGAAATTGGCTACCTGTCCGGCGCTTCGCGCCAGCGCGCCAATCAGGCGCTGCAGGTGCTGGAGAAAGAAGGTTTGCTCAAGGTGGATTACGGTGGCATCCAGATCCTGGACCTCGACGGCCTACGACGTTTCCGCGCGTGAGCGGACTATGCTTTCCGCCGTCTCCATCGACTGGATCAATCGAACAAGAAGGATGATGCAACCATGCTGACGCAGGAAGCGCTAGGGGCGTTCTGGACCGGCCCGGTACTCGAGAGCAACCTGATCGTGTTTTTCACGCTGTCGGGCGCCCTGTTGCTCGGGTTCCTTGTCGGCTACGAACGTTTCTACCATGGCCGCGCGGCCGGCATGCGCACCTACGGCCTCGTGTGCATGGCCTCCGCCGCACTGACCGTCATCGCCGGCTATCCGCATGAATGGTATGGCGGCCAGGTGGCGATCGGCCTCGGCGCCGACCCGACCCGCATCATCCAGGGCATCGTCACCGGCATCGGCTTCCTCGGCGCCGGCGTGATCATGAAGGAAGGCTTCAACATCAGCGGCCTGACGACGGCGGCGTCGATCTGGGCAGCGTCGGTTACCGGTATCCTCGTTGGCGTCGGTTTCTACCTTGCCGCGATCCTGCTGGCCCTGCTGTCCGCGTTCTGCATGGTATCGGTGCCGAAGTTGTCGAGCCGCCTTCCTTCGCGCCAGGCGATTGCGATCTCGCTCAGCTTTGCGCGCGGCCAAGAGCCCGACGAGGGGATGATCCGCGAGCGGATGTTGAGGAACGGCTATGAAGTCGCGAGCGGTTCCATCGTGATCGGCCTGCACGACGGCAAGATCGAATGGCAGTTCGTGGCGGTCGCCTTGAACAAGACCAGCGGCGCGCGTATCAGCGCGTTGTCGCGCGAACTGACGGCGGTCGAGGGTATCGACAGCTTCCAGCTTTCCCACGCACGCAACTGACCCGCTGCGCGGCACACCGCCGCGTTGATCTCCGTCAGTCCAATACGACACCCCCCGCCTATGATCGACATGAGCGATGCTCCCGCTCCCCGCGGAGCGCGCTCCTTGCCCCGGAGGCAGCCATGTCGAACATCATGAAAGTCATTGAAGTCCTCGCCGAATCCCCGAAGAGCTGGGAAGACGCCGTTACCGCCGCCGTCGTGAAGGCGAGCGAATCGGTTCACGGCATCCGCTCTGTGTACATCAAGGAATTCGAGGCGCAGGTCGACAACAACAAAGTGGTCAACTGGCGCATCAATGCCAAGGTGACGTTCGAGGTGGATTAGCCCACCTCAGCTGGAAGGGCCCGCGCTGGCACGCTCTGTCTGTACGCCCGGGTTGGCATTCATGCGCCAGGAAAACACTTCGACCAGCTTCTCGTTGAATGCGGGAATGTCGTCCGGCTTGCGACTGGTCACCAGGTTGCCGTCCACCACCACTTCCTCATCCACCCAGTTGCCGCCTGCGCTTCGGATGTCGTTCTGCAGCGATGGCCAGCTGGTCAAGGTGCGTCCCTGCACCAGCCCTGCGGAAGCCAGCAGCCAGGAACCGTGGCAGATTGCCGCAATCGGCTTTCCATCCTCGTCGATGCGTTGCAGGAAACGCTGCGCCGCCTCGATGCCGCGAATGCGGTCGCCGTTCTCCTTGCCGCCCGGAAGGAGGACCGCATCGAAATCCATCGGATCGGCATCGTCGAAGGTGGCATCGACGTTGAAGTCGTCACCCGGCTGGTCGTGATGCACGCCTTTTACCTTCCCGCGGTTGCTCGACACGATCTTGATGATGGCGCCGTGCTGTTCGAGCGCGCTGCGCGGCTCGGTGAATTCGACCTGTTCGAAGCCGTCGGTGAGAAGGACGGCCACGTGCAGGCCGGGCAGGGTTTGGTTGTCCATGAGCTTCCTTTCCTTGTTTCCGGCGTTGTTGCGATGTCAAGTTCGACTTGGTCCGGATGCGTTAAGTTCTGCCGCATTTTTCCCGGGAACATGACTGTTCGCATCCGGCCATGCATGAGGAACGGTAATACCTGCGCTCCTGTCCAATGCCTGAAAAAACGGCAGTGGCAGCCCGGCAATCTGCGATCGCGAGCCCGATTCCTCATGCAATGAGTTTCAAGGAAGCCTCACCATGAATACAGAACAGGCTACGGTCCGCGACCTCGCCACCGATGCCGGCAACGCCGATGCCCTCGAGGCATTCAAGGCCGCCGCACCGGCATCGCCCGATCTTCCATCCGACATCATGCCGCTGGTTCCCCTGCGCTACCTTGTCCTGTTCCCCGGGATGATCGCGCCGATCAGCCTCGGCCGCGCCTGCTCGATTGCCGCCGCGCAGGAAGCCGTCCGCAGCGGCCGCCCGGTCGGCCTGCTGCTGCAGCACGATTCGGAGGTGGAGATGCCTGAGCCGGAGCAACTTCATCGCACCGGCACCGTGGCGACCGTCCTGCGTTACATCAGCGGCCAGGATGGCGCGAACTACCTCGTGTGCCAGGGCGAGCACCGCTTCCGCATCCGCGAGTTCGTCGCCGGATTCCCCTTCCACGCGGCGCGCGTGCAGGAGATCGAAGACAGCGAGGAGCAATCCCCCGACATCCAGGCGCGCTTCCTCCAGCTGAAGGAGAAAGCCGCCGAGGTGATCGACCTGCTGCCGCAGGCGCCCGCGGAACTGGCGAGCGCCGCCGACAATATTTCGTCGGCATCCATCCTTGCCGATTTCATCGCCGGCCTGATCGACCTGCCGCTGCTGCAGAAGCAGGAACTGATCGAAACCATCGACCTGCAGGACCGCATCGACAAGGTGCTCGACCACCTCGTGCGCCGTATCGAGGTGCTGAAGCTGTCGCAGGAGATCAACGAACAGACGCGCGAGCGCATCGACGACCGCCAGCGCGAGTATCTGCTGCGCGAGCAGATCAAGACCATCCAGCGCGAACTGGGCGAATCCGAGGACATCAACAGCGACGTGCGCGACATCGAACAGGCAATTGCGCGCTCCGGCATGCCGGAAGAGGTGGAGGCGCATGTGCGCAAGGAATTGCAGCGCCTCGAGCGCATGCCGGAAGCGTCCGCCGAATATGCGATGCAGTGTACCTATCTCGAGTGGATGAGCGAGCTGCCCTGGGCCACGATGACCGAGGAGCGCATCGACATCGCGGCGGCGCGCCGCATCCTGGACGAGGACCATTTCAGCCTGCACAAGGCCAAGCGGCGCATCCTGGAATACCTCGCCGTACGCAAGCTGAACCCCGACGGCAAGAGCCCCATCCTCTGCTTCGTCGGCCCGCCCGGCGTCGGAAAGACGTCGCTCGGACAGAGCATCGCGCGCGCCACTGGCCGCAAGTTCGTCCGCGTCAGCCTGGGCGGCGTGCACGATGAAGCGGAAATCCGCGGACACCGCCGCACCTACGTTGGCGCCATGCCCGGCAACATCGTCCAGGCCATCCGCAAGGCAGGCACACGCAATTGCGTGATGATGCTCGACGAGATGGACAAGCTCGCCACCGGACTGCATGGCGATCCGGCCGCCGCCCTGCTGGAAGTGCTGGATCCGGAACAGAACGCGACGTTTCGCGACAATTACCTCGGCCAGCCGTTCGACCTGTCGAAGGTGATGTTCATCGGTACTGCCAACGTGCTCGACACCATTCCCGCCGCGCTGCAGGACCGCATGGAAGTCCTGCACATTCCCGGTTATACGGAAGAGGAGAAGCTGGAGATCGCGCGCCGCTTCCTGGTCGCGCGTCAACTCGAAGCCGACGGACTGTCGCCCGTGCAGTGCGAACTGGGCGAAGGCGCATTGCAGGCCGTCATCCGCGGCTACACCCGAGAAGCCGGTGTACGCAACCTCGAGCGCGAAATCGGCAACGTGTTCCGGCATGTCGCGATGCAGGTCGCGGAGGGATGCGCGCAAGAAGTGCGCGTCGGCGAGGACGACCTCGCCGACATCCTTGGTCCAAAGAAATTCGAAAGCGAGATCGCCTTGCGCACCAGCCTGCCCGGCGTGGCCACCGGCCTCGCATGGACGCCCTCCGGAGGCGACATCCTGTTCATCGAGGCGAGCAGGACACCTGGCAGCGGCAAGCTGATTCTCACCGGGCAACTGGGCGACGTCATGAAGGAAAGCGCGCAGGCCGCGCTGACGCTGGTCAAGGCGCACAGCGCTGAACTCTGTATCAATGCAGATGTCTTCGACAGGAATGACATCCACTTGCACGTGCCGGCGGGTGGCATGCCCAAGGACGGGCCCAGCGCGGGCGTGGCAATGTATGTCGCGCTGACCTCGCTGGTGCGCGGCAAGCCGGTGCGCAACGATTGCGCGATGACCGGCGAAATCAGCCTGCGCGGCATGGTGCTGCCGGTGGGCGGCGTCAAGGAAAAGGTCCTGGCGGCATTGCGTGCCGGCATCCGCGTCGTCATGCTCCCCGGACGCAATCGCAAGGAACTCGACGAAATACCCGAAGAAGCGCGCAAGGCGCTGCGCTTCGTCTGGCTGGACACCGTCGATGACGCCTTGCGCGAGGCCATCGGCAACATGATCATCGGAGGTGAGGAATGGGTTCGGAAATCGACAAGCTGAGAAGGGAAGAAAAGGGTGCGCTTGCGCCACGGGAAAGCGGCAGCCTCACCGACCCGCTTGACCTTGCATCGCCGTGGTCACCGCCGAAGGGGTTGTTTACCTTCCGCTATTCCTCCACGGAGATCTTTACCGAGGGCAGCAACCTGCATGTCCGCATGCGAGAGACACGGTTTGAGGACGGGCGACTGAAATCGGAAGAATGCGAAGGCACTCTGGATCGGCAGGCGTACAACCAGGTGATGAACGAGGCGCAAGGATTCTTCCTGAACCAGGTAGCGAACTTTACGCGGCTGATGTTCGCGCCGCTTCTGTCCTCATCGAGCAAGCGGCGTCACGACGAATAGCGCAGGCGGATTTCCTTCGGCAATCGCGCATTGACCATCGGTTCACAGGCAATTTCCTCCTGTCTCAGTTCGACGCGCCTGTGGAACAAGGCACGCAGCGCGTCGACAGCAAGCCCGGTGGCGAAGCGATGGGCCGCGCAGCTGTGCATGCCCGCGCCGAAGGTCAGGTGGGCGGCATTGTTGCTGCGATCCATGTTGAATTTGCCGGCATCCTCGAAGAATTCCGCATCACGGTTCGCGGAGGCAAGCACGACAAGCACGGTCGCGCCTTCGGGCAGAAGGTGCTCTCCCAGTTCCAGCGGTTCCGTCAAGATGCGGCGCGTGTTGTGGATGGGCGGATCGAAACGCAGCGTCTCGACGACGAGGCCGTGCCAGTCCTTCACCGCGCGCAGTCGGGCCGCTTGCAACAGCGCATTGCTCAGGATGCCGCGTCCCGCATCGACGCTTTGCACCAGCAGGCCGACCAGATTGCACGCATGCATGGAACGCCGCGCTTCGGTTTCCGCCAGCGCGGGGAAATGACGCGCGAGGTGCTCGTCGGCCAGCGCGAGGATGACGTCGGCAGCGGCGTTCATGGCAACGGCCTCGGCTTCCGTCTTGTGCGGCAGCATGAGCTTTGTCAGCGGCCCCATCAGTGGAAGCACGCGGTCGATATCGGCATCGCTGAAGCCGAAGGACTGCATCACGGCCAGCGCCGGCAACTTCTTGCAGACTGCTCCGACCCAGTCGCATTCTCCTGATTCACCAAGCAATGGCACCAGCAACTCCCCGGCATCCACTTTTTTCATGCAGGCAAGCAGGCGCATGACGGCGTCGCGCATCTCCGCGTGGCGCGGCGGGTTGGCGAGACGCGCGAAATGCGCCGTCAAGGTTTGCGACGCGGTGTTCATCAGGGAAGCTGCGGCGAGTGGCGGAATGTGTGCGGTGCCGTTTTCAAGCACGCGCTTGCACATCGCATGGGTATAAACCGCCCAGATGCCATTGCGCTCGTCGAAAACCACTGGCTGTCCGGCGCGCATTTCCGCATACAAGGCATACGGATCGGCGATGTCGGATTGCAGGAACAAGGTGTTCATTATCGGACTGCCTTTGGAAAAATCTGCGGGGCGGTGGCGCGCTCGAACAGGCCATAGTCGCGAATGACGGCGCCGCAGAAGTTGAGTCCCTGCGACGCTGCAGCCTGCCACTCGCGCAAGGCTGCGGTATCACGCAATTCGGTGAGCACAATGTCCTTGTCCGGATTGGTCAGGCTCCTGAAATGCTTCCCCGCTTCCATTGCCGAAGGATATTCGCGCAGGCAAACCAGCGCGCCGGACGCAGCGGCCGGTTCATCGGCGGATCGGATGACCCGAATCCGGTAATCGTTGAATACCGCTTCCCGCCCTTCTGACTGCGCGGCATGGTGCTCCCCGTGGCTGCGCCAGCGCACCAGCGCCGCTTCATCCCGCCACAGGGACAGTGACAGGAGCCAGCCGGGGTCGCTCAGGCTGCGGAAACGCTCGACCGACACGAAGCCGTCGATCAGGTCGAGTTTCGGGCGCAGCGCGGCGGCAATGTCGAGGTAGCGCTGGTAACCTGTTTCCGAGGGGAACACTTCGAATGCGACAGCGAACATGGGAGCCTCCGTGATGTTTTGGCCATGATACGATTTCCAAACCCTTTATATTTCATCGTACGGTGAACCATGGAATCGGCAACCCATATTGCCCGGGCCGCCGCGCTGCTCGGCGACCCGGCGCGCGCCGCGATGCTCTGGCTGCTCATCGACGGCCGCGCCCGTCCGGCGGGCGAACTGGCCTTCGCCGCCAACATCTCGGCGCAATCGGCCAGCGGCCACCTGTCCAAGCTGGTCGAGGCCGAACTGCTGCAGGTGGAAACACAGGGGCGGCATCGCTACTATCGTCTTGCCAGCCACGCCGTGGCGCACGCGCTGGAATCGCTGGCCTCGCTCGCGCCGCGTCCTGCCGTTCGCCCCTTGCCTGCTTCGAAAGGCACGCCGGAATCGATGCGCTACGCGCGTACCTGCTATGACCATCTCGCCGGCGAACTGGCGGTCAACCTGCTGGCGCAGGCGGAAAAAAAAGGGCTGGTTACTTGTAAGGACAAGGAGATCGCACTGACGGCAAAAGGCGAAAAGGCGTTTCGCCAGTTCGGCATGGACATCGACGCATTGCGGGGCTCAAAGCGCCAGTTCGCCTGCGGCTGCCTGGACTGGAGCGAGCGGCGCTTCCACCTCGGCGGCGCACTCGGTGCGGCACTGCTCACGCAACTCCTCGAACGGCGCTGGCTGCTGAAGGTGCAGAAGACCCGTGTGCTGCAGTTGACCCCGCAGGGAAGGCAGGGGCTGAAGGAAACCTTCGGCGTCTAACCCAGGAAGACATCGCCGGCCGCCGCGGACCGCGATCCCTCGACAGGCTGGTTGCTCTGGCCGCGATAGGCGAACACCACCGAATGCTTCACCTGCCCGGTCGCATTCCGCCCTGCCGCATGGAACAGTCCGCTGTGGAAGAACACCACGTCGCCCTGCTGCAGCTCCAGCACGCGACCTTGTGCAAACAAAGCCTGGTTTTCCGACACGTCAGGACGCAGGAAATCGAGGTCGTCCAACTGGCGGCGTCCGACCTGCAGGCGGTGCGAACCGGGGATCACATGCAGGGCGCCGTTTGCTTCACTCTCGGTTCCCAGTGCGAGCCAGACCGCGATCAAATCATTGCGCGCGAACGACCAGTAGCGGATATCACGGTGCCACCCGGTCGCGGTGCCAAAATCAGGATGCTTGGTCATTACGCAGTTGTGATGCGCGAGTGTCAGGCACACCGGTTCCGCAAGCAATTGCCGCAGCCACCCCACGATGCGCGCATCCTCCGCCCAGGCGCGGAAGCAGGCGTCACGCTGGTAGGCGCTGCGCAGGCGCCGCACGGTCCTGCCACCGGGCGCATCCAGCGAGCCGGGCGCGCCGGCATAGCCGACTTCCGCCTCGTACTCGACGGGCGCTACTTCATTCTTCAGGTGCGCGCGGACGACTTCCAGCATGGCGTCGCAGTCGGCGGCCGGGGCCAGCTTCCGGAACACGAGGAAGCCGTCTTGCCTGAACTGGTGGATCTGGTCGGGAGTGAGCGGTGAAGTCATTGCGGCGCCTGCTTGTACAAAGGACTCTACCTTAGCGCATTCCGCGAGAAATTTGCCTCTTCTCTTTACCCGGTGAACCGATAGAATGTTCGGACACACAATAAGGCAGGGAGGAGAACGATGGACAGGAACCAGTCAAGGATGGCGCGGCGCTCAATTTTGCGCCGCCTGGCCGTTGCCGGCGCACTGGGCGTCGGGGGCATGGCGGGCCTGATGCGAGCGGCATTGGCGGCGAAGCATACCGGCGCGCAGAGCGGTATCCGCAGCATCAAGGGGACGGTTACGGTGGATGGCCAGCCTGCTTCGATTGGACAGCAGATCAAGCCCGGCCAGACGGTCACGACCGGGCCGGAGAGCGAAGCCGTGTTCGTGATCGGCAAGGACGCCTTCCTGCAGCAGGAGAACAGCGAGTTCGGTACCACTCAAGCGACCGGCGTAGTCGTGCTGCGCTATATCACGGGCAAGGTGCTCAGCGTCTTCGGCAAGGGGCGCAAGCGGCTTGAAACGCCGACCGCCACCATCGGCATACGCGGCACCGGGTGCTTCATCAGTGCCGGCCAGGACGACACGTATTTCTGCCTCTGCTACGGCACCGCCGTGATCACGCCGAAAGACAAGCCGCGGGTGCGGCGCTGGGTGCGCACAAAGCATCATGATTCGCCCTTCAATATCGGCAGCGGGAAAACGGGTGCGGCGATTCGCCCTGCCAAGGACGTTGTCGATCACACCGACGAACAGCTGGTGATGCTGGAGGAACTGGTCGGCCGGGCGCCGCCGTTTGTCGGCAAGGGTTACTCCAGTTATTAGTGAGCATCTAGTTGAGGTCGATGGGTTCTAATGCTTGCTGCGTGCGGGCACCTTCTGTTTAACTTCGCAAACTTCCTTTCCTCGTCATTCCCGCGCAGGCGGGAATCCATAAGCAAGGTCATTCAACAAACTCACTATGGATTCCCGCCTTCGCGGGAATGACGAGAAACTCATGTGAGAGTTAACGCTCGTCCACGCGCATTCGAGCATAAAAACGCAGCGAATTTGTCCGGATGACCTGTTAGCCTATTTACCAAACAATTTCTTCACCACCCCGCCGATCCCCTCGGCGGCGCTGCCAACGCCCTTCGTCAGGCCTTCAATGCTGATGCCCAGCGTTTCCGCGACAGCCGCGCCGACGCGCAGCGCAAAGCTCTCATTCAGCGAAAACTTCGGATCGTCCAGGTTGCCGTCGAGCGTGAAATCGATGCTGATCTGGTCCTTGCGGTTTTTCAGCGCCGCAACGACGGCCTGGCGCGGCACACCCATGAAGGTATTGAATGCGCCGGATGCCGGCGCCAGTTCGAGTTGGCTCAATGTGACGGTGCCCGGCGCGTGCAGGCGGTTCTTGTGCACGGTCGATTTCAAGCGCAGGTCGAGCGACCCCTTGCGCACACCTGTCTCGCTAGCCTTGATCAGGTAGGGTTGCAGCGCGACCAGGTCCACGCCCTGCAGCTTGGTGGCGATTTCAGAATTGCGTGCAGCGAGTTCCGCCCAGCCGGTGATCGATAGCTTGCCATTGCGCTGCACGCCCTTGACCTGGCCGTCGATCTGGATCGCGGTGCGGCTGGACAGGCTGGGGATGCGCAAGTCGTCGACGCGCGCGTGCAATTGCTCGATCCGTGTCATGTGCGCCGGCTGCCGCACCGTCGCGTCGAAGAACTCCAGCGCGCCATTGCGCAGTTCGATCGTGCCGATGCTGACTTCCGGCGGCGTCGATTGCCCGCCTTCGCCGGGCTTCTTCTCCAGCAGGCTGGGCAGCAGCCTCACCTTCCCGTCGCGTCCCCGCAGTGCGGACACGTATGCCTTGTCGACCAGGATGGACGGAACATGGATGCGCGACGAAAACAGGCCCATCAGGTCGGGCCGCACGACCACGCGCTCGGCACGCAGCGTGTCAGGCGAAGGCCAGCCCTTGGGCGCGGCGATGCGGATGTCGCGGATCTCGATGGATGACAAGCCGACCACGATATCGCCGACTTCGCTTTCCGGGCCGAGGGCCTGCTGCACCTGCTCCTTGAGCACGCGGGTGGCGTAGTGAAAACCGGCGACCAGGGCAATCGCCAGCACGCCGGCAACGACGAGGGCGGCAACAGCGATGCGTTTCGCGCGTCCCGGCTTCATTGGCGCAATCCGAAACGGCTGCGGTACTCGCGCGGGGTCACTTGCGCCCAGCGCTTGAATACCTTGCTGAAGGTCGATACATCCTCATAGCCGCAGCGCCCGGTGATGTCCTCCAGCGACAGGCGGGTGGATTCCAGCAATGCCTTGGCCCTTTCCACGCGCAATTGCTGCGCATACTGGACCGGGCTCATCCCGACCGATTCCTGGAAGCGCCGCAACAGCGTCCGCTGGCTGGTGTTGCAATACTCCGCCAGCTCGGCGGTCGACCATGCGCGGTCAAGCCGTTGGTTGAGCCAGCGCCGTGCGCGTTCGATGACGGCATGGCCATCGTCCTGGATCATGGCGGTGGCGATGTACGGCGCCTGGCTGTAACGGTTGGCATCCATCGCAAGCACCTTCGCGACGTTCTGCCGCAATTCCTCTCCCGCAAAATGGCCGACCAGCCACAGGGCGAGGTCGATATAGGACGTCACTCCGCCCGAAGAAACATGATTGCCGTCCTGCACGACGAGCTGCTCCGCATCGAGCGAGACCTGCGGATAGCGCTTGCGGAAATACGCGCTCAGCCACCAGCTCGTCGTCGCGCGGCGGCCGTCGAGCAAGCCCGCCTCGGCGACCAGGCAGGTGCTGGAACAACTGGAGATGACCGGCTTGCCGGACTGCGAAAATCGCCTCAACGCTTCCTGCTCCGGCGCCAATTTTTCAAGCATGGGCGTGATGTCAAAGGGCCCTTGGTGGTCAATACCGGGAAGCATCAGGGCATCGAGTTTCTTCAGGTCCAGGGGCTGGGGATGGAGAGTCAGACCGCCGATGTCGACCGTTGTTTCGTCGCGCGCGCTGACCCATTGCGCATCGAATTGCACCCGCTGCGCCGCCGGCCGCAATCCTGCCAGCGTATTGGCAATGCGGAATACATCGAAGGGCATCACCGCCCCGCCGCGCAGGCAGCCGGCGTAGACCAGCATGCCGATGCGAACTGATTTCGCCTGTCGTGTCATGTGGCGGATTTAACCATAACAATGTCGGTTTCGACAATGGCTCTTGCCTGCAATGCCCCGGACAATAACAACTCCACATATCGAGGTTGCCATGACAGATTACCCTGCCTTTCCCGCTTTCGCCCTGGCGCTGGTTGCGCTGTTCCTGAAGGTCACGCTGACCAGCATGCTGCAAGTGGCCAGCCGGTTCCGCAGCCGCATGTTTACCGTCCCCGAAGACGCCGCCCTGCTTCGCATCCCGGCGCGCGCCGAGGAGTCTTCCTTCGTGCGCCGCTGCGCCAGCGTCTGGCGCAACGATGTCGAAAACCTGCCGCTGTTCCTGGCGCTGGCGCTGGCCTACGTGCTGGCCGGCGCGCCGCTCGGTGCGGCGCAAGGACTGTTTGGCGCCTATGTGGCGATCAGGTATGCGCACACGGCGGTCTACCTTGCAGGTCTCCAGCCCTGGCGCATGGTTGCCTATTTGCTTGGCATGGCGGTGTGCTGGATCATTGCGGTGCGTGTCGCCATGCTGGCCTTTGCCGGGCTGTAATGGAGGGGGTGCGATGAACAGGACCATTGCAATCCTGCTTGGCGTGGTTGGCGTGATCCACTTGCTTCCGCTCTCCGGCGTTCTCGGGACAGAACGGCTGTTGGTGCTGTACGGATTGCCGTTCGACGATCCGAACCTGCAGATCATGATGCGTCACCGCGCGGTGCTGTTCGGCCTGCTCGGCGCGTTCCTGCTGCTGGCTGCCTTCCGGATGGAGTACCGCGTCCTTGCCATCGGCGGCGGCCTTGCCGCGACTGTGTCCTTCCTGTGGCTCGCCGCATCGGTCGGGGGATACAACGCGGCACTCGGGCGGGTGGTCGCCGCGGACGTGCTGGCTGTCGCTTGCCTTGTTGCCGCCCTTGTCCTGCACCTGCTGTCGCCGCGCGCGACAGTCACCGCCTGAGGCGGAAGTCAACCTGTGCCGGCCGCCCCGGCAAGTCCAGCCGCGCATGCGCGGGCGGTGCCTGGCTGACGATGCGTCCGCGTCGCACCACATACCGACGCGCGGCGCGCAGGCGGATCGCTTCGATCGTGCTGCCGGCATCCAGGACCACGAGGTCGGCGTGGCAGCCGGGTTCCAGCCCGTAGCCTTCGAGTCCGAGGATGCGTGCAGGCGTTTGCGTGACCGCCATGAAACAGGCATGCATTGCTTCCTGCCCCGTCATCTGCGCGACGTGCAGGCCCATGTGCGCGACTTCGAGCATGTCGCCGGAGCCGAGGCTGTACCAAGGATCCATCACGCAGTCATGGCCGAAGGCGACATCGACCCCGGCGGCCAGCAGCTCCGGCACGCGCGTCATGCCGCGTCGCTTCGGATAGCTGTCGTGTCTTCCCTGCAGCGTGATGTTGATGAGCGGATTGGCGATGGCGGCGACGCCGGCTTCGCGTATCAGCGGCAGCAGCTTGCTCACGTAGTAGTTGTCCATGGAATGCATGGAGGTGAGGTGCGATCCGGCCACGCGGCCGTGCAGGCCGAGGCGGTGCGCATGGTAGGCGAGCGTCTCGATGTGGCGCGACAAGGGATCGTCGGATTCGTCGCAATGCATGTCGACGCGCAGGCCCTTTTCCGCGGCGAATTCGCACAGCAGCCGCACCGATTCCGCACCGTCGGCCATGGTTCGTTCGAAGTGCGGGATGCCGCCGACCACGTCGACGCCCATCGCAATCGCGCGCTTCAGGTTGTCGAAGGCCTTGGGACTGCGCAGCACGCCGTCCTGCGGAAAGGCGACGAGCTGCAAGTCGAGCCAGGGGGCGACCTGCTTTTTCACGTGCAGTAATGCTTCGACGGCAAGCAGACGGTCGTCGCACACGTCAACGTGCGTGCGCACCGCAAGCAGTCCGCGTGCGACAGCCCAGTCGCAATAGTGCAGTGCGCGTTCGACCAGCGCCTCCTGCGTCAGCTGCGGCTTCAGTTCGCCCCAGAGCGCAATTCCTTCCAGCAGGGTGCCGGACTGGTTGACGCGCGGCAGGCCGTAGCTGAGCGTAGCGTCCATGTGGAAGTGGGCATCGACGAAAGGCGGCGTCACGAGGTCGCCGCCGGCGTCGATTTCCTGCGCACCGCGCACGGCCAGGTTCGCGCCGAGCGCCGCAATGCGTCCGTCTTCGATCGCAATGTCGATGCCCTGCCTGCCGTCCGGCAGCGTCGCATTTCGTATGACCAGATCCATTCGCCTTACTCCCCCGATTCCTGGTAGAAGACGGCCAGCCAGACCGTCTCGATGTCCTCGCGCGTCCATTCCACGCGGTGGCGCTCGTGCGCTTCAATGTTGACATAATCGCCGCCCGCCAGATGGACGACGCGGTCATCCTTCTCGAAGCGCAACCGTGCCTCGCCACGCACGACCATGACCCATTCGTTTTCAGGTTGGTCGTACCAGAAGCCGGGCGGCGATGCATGGCCCTTCGACACGATGCGTTCGACCCGCGCGCCCTGGCCCACGGCCAGCAGCTGGAAGAGTTCCTCCGGGAGCTGTGTCGGTATTTGTCCGAATAAATTGCCGGTATTCATCCTGCTCCTCCGTGTGCGCAAATGCTTGCCTGTCTGACCACAATCGACCCTCGGCCAAATTTAATTCGAATTCGACCTTGCATGAGCAATAAATCGCTCAAAACAGCGGGTTTCCATAAAAAGAACGCAAGATAATTTTGCACGACTTTGCCCATAATCCACAGCCGTGAAGTAACCAGTTCACATTAGGAGGGTGCTGCTTCGACACAATCAAAGCCAGCGCCAATTGGAGAGTCAATCACATGGGAACCTGCATGCAATTCAACAAGATTATCGGCGCACTCGCCCTGATGGGCCTGGCTGGCACCGCGGCAGCACAAGAAACCGTCGTCAAGATCGGTCACAGCGGCCCCCTGTCCGGGGCACAAGCCTTCGCGGGCAAGGACAATGAAAACGGCGTGCGTCTCGCCATCGAAGAACTGAACGCCAAGCCGATCACCGTCGGCGGCAAGAAGGTCAAGTTCGAACTAATGTCCGAAGACGACCAGGCCGATCCGAAGGCCGGCGTCGGCGCCGCGCAGAAGCTGGTCGACAGCGGCGTGAAATACATCGTTGGCCCGTACAACTCCGGCGTCACCATCCCCGCATCGCGCGTCTACAACGACGGCGGCGCACTGGTTGCGACCGTCGCGTCCAACCCGAAGATCACCGAACAGGGCTACAAGGGCCTGTTCCGTGTGAACGCCAGCGACACCCAGCTCGGTTCCAAGATGGCGCTGTACGCCGCCAAGGAACTGAAGCTGAAGACCGTTGCCGTGATCGACGACCGCACCGCGTTCGGCCAGGGCGTGGCTGAAGAGTTCAAGAAGCAGGCCAAGGTATCCGGCCTGAACGTGGTCGGCCACGAGTTCACCACCGACAAGGCTGCCGACTTCACGTCCATCCTGACCAACCTGAAGGCCAAGAAGGTCGAGGCGATCTTCCTCGGTGGTTATGCACCGCAGGGCGCACCGATGGCCCGCCAGATGAAGCAGCTCGGCCTCAATGCCAAGCTCCTCGGCGGCGACACCATCTGCTCCGCGGAAATGGGCAAGCTGGGCGGCGATGCCGTCGGCGAGAACGTGCTGTGCGCACAGGGCGGCGCGATCCTGGACAAGGCTGCTGCAGGTCCGGCATTCAAGGACCGCTACAAGAAGCGCTTCAATCAGGATCCGGATGTCTACGCCGCTTCGTTCTATGACGGCATGATGATGTTCGCCGAAGCCATGAAGAAGGCCAACACGATCGACGCCGCCAAGGTTGGCGAAGAGATTGCCAAGGGCTCCTACAAGGGCGTCGCGGGCACCTATGCCTTTGACGAAAAGGGCAACATGAAGTCGTCCCCGGTGACCGTGTTCACCTTCAAGGGCGGCCAGCCGGTTCCCCTGACCAGCTACTAATCTGTACGACTTGCCCCCTCCCGCCCGGGAAGGGGCATGCTCACAACGCTTCCCCCGCAGTACTTCCTTCCATTGCGCCCGTGCGCGCAACCTGCAACCTGTTCCTTCCGTTTGCCTTTGCCTTGGCGAGTGCTTCATCCGCACGCTGCAGGAAACGCATTGCCGTTTCGCCTGTCTCATGCTGGGCGACACCCAGGCTGATGGTGATCCGGCCGTCGGGGACGGCGGGCATGAAATCGTGCTGGTCGACCGAATGCCGCAGTTTTTCCGCGACGGCGACCGCCTGCTCCAACGTGCATTCCTTGAGCAGCACGATGAACTCCTCGCCGCCCCAGCGCGTGATGACGTCGCTTTCACGAAGCATGGCGCGTGCGATGCGGGCGACCGTGCGAAGTACTTCGTCGCCGGCCGGATGACCGCAGGTCTCGTTGATGCGGCGGAAAAGATCGATATCGAACACGATGCATGAGGTGGGACGCGAGCCGCGGTCGGCATCGAGCATCGCCTGTCGGAACACGAAGTCGAACGCCTGGCGGTTCAGCAGCCCGGTCAGCATGTCCGTGCCCGCCATCTGTTCAAGCTGCCTGTCGTAGCGCCGGATGGTGGCCAGGACCAGGGCAAGGACCAGTAGGGTAACGACGGCGCCGGCAGCCAGCGTCAGCATGAATGCGTTCCACACCGGTTCCACATCGTCCGCCGCATCCTGCTCCACGATGAGGTGCCAACCCAGTTCCGGTAGGGCGCGCGCGCTGGCAAACATGTGCCTTCCCTCATGCCGGTAGTCGCGCAGCACGGGCTTGCCGTCCTGCGGCAGGAGCTGGTCCGCCATCTCGCCGATTCCCGGCACCTGTTCGATGCTGCGGCTTGCGCTGGGAGGCGTGCCGCCGGCGAGGACGATCCTGCGCTTGCCATCGACGACATAGATGCGCCGCCCGTCCTTCTCATGCCTGTTGAACAACGACGTAAGGCCGTCCATGCGCATTGCGACGCCGGCAATTCCGAGGAAATGGCCGTTGCGGCTGGTGATGCGGTGATTGATGACGATGGTCAGCGCGTTGCCATTGGCGCGGTCGATACTGATCTCGGCCACGAAAGGCAGCTTCGCGTCACGTGTGCGGTACAACCAGGTGTCGCCGGCATTGCCCTCCTGCTCGATCCTGGAAATACCCTGCGCCGTGTAATAGCCGCGTGTGCGTTCCGACACGAGGAAAGCGTCCGACGCGCCGTATTCGCGCTGGATGCCTTCAAGGTAGCGAATGATGGCGTCGGACTCTTCCTCGCCCCTGGCCATCCAGTCGCGTTCGAAGCTGCTGCTGGCCATCGCCGATGCGATCAGGACGGGGCGGGTGATCCTCGCGCGGAGTCCGGCTTCGATCGCCTCGCTGGCCATCGGCAGCGCCTCGTCGCGGATGCCGCCTTGTACGGCCTCACGGGCCACGAAGTAGGCGGCGGCGCACGTCGCCAGGAAACCCGCCGCCAGGACCAGTGCGATCCAGAGCAGGACACGAAATTTTTCAGGAAGAAGACGCATGGAGCTCCGCCAAGGGACGCAGGATGCGGTCAAGTATGCGTTACGACCGTCCGATCCTGCAACAGCCGGAATACATCGCGCAGCGGTGGCGTTATCAATGAGCCATTACCGTAAAAACTGAGGCATCATTCGGTCTTTAAGGCATAGCGTGAGGAAAGAGTCCCCCAAGTTGGACGGGCTCTACGCTTGGAGGCATCGTGACCGACCTGATCGAAAAATGGTTTTCCACCGAGGGATTCATGCCGCATGGGCACTGCTACCTGTGGACGCCGGAGCTGCTGTGGTCCTACGTCGTCGCCGATGCCGCCATCGGCCTGGCCTATTATTCGATCCCGCTTGCCCTGGTCACCATCGTTCGCAAACGCCCGGATCTCCGGTTCAACTGGATCTTCCTGATGTTCTCGGCGTTCATCTTCGCCTGCGGCACCACCCACTTCATTGCGCTCTGGACCATCTGGCATCCCAGCTACTGGCTCGACGCCTCGGCCAAGGTCATTACCGCTGCCATCTCGGTGCTGGCCGCCTTCATCGTGTGGAAGATCATGCCGCAAATTCTGCGGGTGCCTTCTCTCCTGCAGATGCGCGCCGCCATCGACCAGCTTGAACATGAAATCCAGGAACGCAGGAAGGCGGAGGAGGCGCTGCGCCAGTCGCAGGCAACGTTGCGCGAACTGGCTGCCTACCAGGAGCGCGTGCGCGAAGACGAACGCAAGCGCATCGCACGCGAGATCCACGATGAACTCGGCCAGAATTTACTCGCGCTTCGTCTGGATGTCTCGGCCTTGCATGCGCGGACAGGCGAACGGCACCCGCGGCTGCAGGAACGGGCGGAGACCGCGCTCGAGTACATCGACACCACGATGAAGTCGATCCGCGCCATCATGAACAACCTGCGCCCGTCGGTGCTGGACCTCGGCCTGCCGGCGGCGATCGAGTGGCAGGTGGCGCAATTCGAGCGCCGCAACAACCTCGTCTGCGAACTCGCCATGTACGACGAAGGCGGGCCGGTGCCGGAGACGCAGGCGACCGCAGTCTTCCGCATCCTGCAGGAATCGCTCAACAATATCAGCCGCCATGCGCGCGCATCCCTTGTTCGCGTCGAAGTGCGCATCGACAGGCGGCAACTGGAAATGACGATCAGGGACGATGGCATCGGAATGCATCCCGGCGACCAGCGCAAGGCGCATCGCTTCGGCCTGATCGGCATGGAGGAACGCGTGACGATGCTCGGCGGAACGCTCCACATCGAAAGCACGCCGGGCCAGGGCACCGTGCTCCGCGTCGCCGTTCCCCTGGCTACCGAGGAAGCGGACGCGGCGAGCGTGCAAACCTGACGCAGCGGCGTCATCAAATTTCCTTTCGTTAACTCCGGCGCTTGTGTCGCCGGCGATACACGATTCGACGATACGTTGACACGGCTCATAACTTGCGCTGATCCAGCATCTACAGTCGTTCTACCCTCCCGGAGAACGCATGAAGAACACGCCGGACAGCTCGCCCGCGACGGCGGACGATGCGGTCGCTACCGCCAGACAGGTTGGCCTGCGCTACGTGGGCGATGACAGTCCGGGCATTGCGCGCGTGCCCGAGAAGGACGGCTTCCAGTACACCGGCCCCGATGGCAAGCGTGTGCGCGACGAAGCAACGCTGGCGCGCATCAAGGCGCTGGCGATTCCGCCCGCATGGACCGATGTCTGGATCTGCCCCTGGGCGAACGGACACATCCAGGCCACCGGGCGCGACGCCAAACGCCGCAAGCAGTACCGGTATCACGCCCGCTGGCGCAGCGTGCGCGACGAGGCGAAGTACGAGCGCATGCTCAGCTTCGGCAAGGCGCTGCCGCTGATCCGCCAGCGCGTCGACGAAGCGCTCAAGCTGCCGGGGCTGCCGCGTGAAAAGGTGCTGGCCACCATCGTCTACCTGCTCGAGGCGACGATGATGCGTATCGGGAACGAGGAATATGCGCGGCAGAACAAATCCTTCGGATTGACCACTTTGCGCGACCGGCACGTGCGCATCGATGGCAGCGCGGTCGAATTCCGCTTCCGCGGCAAGAGTGGGGTGCAGCATTCGATCAAGGTCGACGACCCGCGCCTTGCCCGCATCATCCGCCGCACCCGCGACCTGCCGGGCCAGGAGCTGTTCCAGTACGTGGATGACGACGGCGAACAGCGCAGCGTGGGATCGGCCGACGTCAACGACTACCTGCGCGAGATCACCGGCGAGGACTACACGGCGAAGGACTTCCGCACCTGGTCGGGCACAGTGCTGGCGGCGCTCGCGCTGCAGGAATACGAGAAATTCGATTCGGAAGCGCAGGCGAAGAAGAATGTCGTGCGCGCCATCGAATCGGTGGCCGAGCGGCTCGGCAATACCCCGAGCATCTGCCGCAAGTGCTATGTGCATCCGGCCGTGATCGAGTCCTACCTCGACGGCACCATGGTCAACGCCATGCAGCAACGGGCCCGCGAGGAACTGGTGCAGGAGCTGCAGGCGCTGGGCGCGGAAGAGGCGGCCGTGCTGGCCCTGCTGCAGGAGCGGCTGGCGCAGGCGGCGAAGGACGGCGCGGGCAAGGAGAAGAAGGGCGGCAAGGCGAAGCGTGCAGCATAGCCTTCATGGGATAATCAATGCCCCCTTCATTCACTGGAAACAACATGATCCTCGAACTCGCCGACATCCGCATCCAGCCGGGCAAGCAGGCTGAATTCGACGCCGCTATCCAGCGCGGGGTCGAACAGGTCATCGCCAAGGCAAAGGGCTTCCGCGGTTACAAGGTCAACAAGGGCATCGAGTCGCCCGAGCGTTACCTGCTGCAGATTTTCTGGGAGACCCTCGAAAACCATACCGTCGATTTCCGTCAGTCGCCGGCCTTCGCCGAATGGCGTGGCATCGTCGGCCCGTATTTCGCCTTGCCGCCGGTGGTCGAGCACTTTACCCTGCTGGCCAAGTCGGACTGAAAGGGCGGCGGAACCTGTCGGCTGTCGTCCTACGGCAGGGCTGTGCCAGGGCGGCCAGGCAGTCCGGTTCCGCGGCGGTGGCTGGGCGGGAAACCGCGCCACGGCTGGGGATTGCAGTATTTCAATTCATTCTGCATCATGCGGTGATATGATCTTGGATCAGGCATCCCCGCCCATCTGCCCATGTTCCGTGAGGTCGAACAAGAATGTCTTTCAACGTTGACGCAGTTACACTGACGCTCATCGCCGTCCTGGTCGCGCTCATCATCGGCATTCTTGCCTACCTCAGCGCAGCCAAGGCCAAGGCCGCCCGCGCCAAGCGTCACGCGACCCTCATCCGCAACACCATCATCGACTACTTCCGCCGCAGCGGCGTCGAAGTGTCGGCCGACGCCACCAGCTTCGACAACAGCGGCCGCTATACCGCGATCGTCGAGTCGGAGCCGATGAAGCGCTTCCGCCTGTCCCACATCATCGAAATGACCCTGCGCGAGCACGTGCGCAAATCCTGCGGCCTGGAACTGGACAAGATCTACTGGCGCTTCCCGATCAAGGACGCGACCCAGGCAGTCACCGTGCCGCGCGACGGCGAAGCCAAGCCGGCAGAGAACGGCGCGGCGGAGCAGAAGCCGGAAGAGCACGCCGACGACTACATCAACGAAGGCCTCGAAAACTATCGCCACATTCCCAAGCCGGAAGTGACCGAACTGTCCTGGGAAACCTTTGAGCAGTTTGCCACGCTGAGCCGCGAGAACAAGGACCAGCAGCCCGGCCAGTAAGCCGGATCCCGGCTGGCAACGATTCCGCTGCACACATTTTCAGCAATCAACACCCTTCGCCCGCCGCCGTCCGGCGGGAACTCCCCCTCCGATAAGTCTGACTAACTTGACCATACGGGCCAGGCCCGGACGTCAGCAATGGAGGAAGACCATGCAAGACCAGGCACCACGCCCGTCGGAGACGGGCCAGGCGGGGGACGCCTTACCCGACATCAATACCAGTCCCGCCGCCAACGTCCCCCCCGGCTACGACCAGCAAGCCACTCCCTCCTTCGATACCTTTTACCGTTCCCCCAAAGCCGACCGCGCCGAGCAGCTCGCCAAAGCCCTCGGCTGGTTCAGCATCGGCCTCGGCCTGGCACAGCTGTTTGCGCCGCGCGGGGTATCGCGCACGATCGGCGTGCAGGACAGTCCGAAACTGATGCGGTCGCTGGGGGCGCGCGAGATTGCCGCCGGCGTCGGCATCCTCAGTCAGCGCCGCCCTGCGAACTGGTTGTGGTCGCGGGTGGCCGGCGATGCCATGGACCTGGCGCTGCTCGGCGTCGCCGCGCGTTCTCCGCGCAACATGCGCAATCGCATCGGCTGGGCGACCGCCGCTGTGGCCGGGGTTGCCGTGCTCGACCTGCTATCGAGCATCGACAACACCCAGCGCAAGCAGATGGGCCAGGGGCCGACCGTGACGGGTGAGGTGCGGCTCGAAAAGAGCATCACCATCAACTTCTCGCCGGAGGAGTGCTACCGCTTCTGGCATGACTTCGCGAGCTTCCCGCGCTTCATGAAGCACCTCGAGTCGGTGGAGATCACCGGCGACAACCGCATGCACTGGAAGGCGAAGGGCCCCGCCGGCAGCACGGTCGAATGGGATGCGGAACTGGTGGCCGACGAACCGGGGCGGCATCTCGCGTGGCGCTCGCTGGAAGGTTCGCAGGTCGACAACGAAGGCGTGGTCCGCTTCGAACCGGCCCCCGGCGGGCGCGGCACCATCGTGCGCGTGCTGATGAGCTACAAGCCCCCGGGCGGCCTTGCCGGCGCATTGGTGGCGAAGATGTTCGGCGAGGAGCCGTCGCAGCAGATCGATGAAGACCTGCGCCGATTCAAGTGGCTGATCGAGACCGGCGAGATTCCGACGACGATCGGCCAGCCGTCGGGTGAACGCGGCGCGATCACTCGCACGCTTTTCAGGAAAGGACTACCGGGATGAGAGCGACAGTCTGGCATGGCAAGAAAGACGTGCGGGTCGATAACGTGCCTGATCCGCAGATCCTCAATCCGCGCGATGCGATCGTGAAGATCTCGTCGACCGCGATCTGCGGCTCCGACCTGCATCTGTACAACGGCTTCGTGCCCGGCATGGAAAAGGGCGACATCCTCGGCCATGAATTCATGGGCGAGATCGTCGAATTGGGCAAGGCGGTCACCAACCTGAAGATCGGCGACCGCGTCGTGATCCCCTTCCCGATCGCCTGCGGCAACTGCTTCTTCTGCCACGAGAAGCTGTATTCCGTGTGCGAGAACTCGAACCCGAACGCGGCGCTGGCGGAGAAGATGTGGGGGCACTCGCCCTCGGGCATCTTCGGCTATTCGCACATGACAGGCGGGTATGCGGGCGGCCAGGCCGAATATGCCCGCGTGCCATACGCCGACGTGGGCGCGTTCAAGATCCCGAATGGCATGACCGATGAGCAGGTGCTGTTCCTGTCCGACATCCTGCCGACGGGCTACATGGCGGCCGAGGCCTGCGAGATCAAACCCGGCTCCGTGGTGGCGGTATGGGGTTGCGGGCCGGTGGGCCAGTTCGCGATCCAGAGCGCCTACCTGCTTGGCGCGGAAAAGGTGATCGGCATCGACCGCTTCCCGGAGCGCCTGCGCATGGCGCGCGAGAAGTCCAAGGCGATTACGCTGGACTACGAAGAAGTGGATGTGGCGAGCGCGCTGAAGGAATTGACCGGCGGACGCGGGCCGGATGCCTGCATCGATGCTGTCGGCATGGAAGCGCACGGCATGGGATTACTGGGCGCTTATGACCGCGTGAAGCAGGCGCTGGCGGCGGAAACGGACCGGCCGGTCGCATTGCGCCAGGCGCTGATGGCGTGCCGCAACGGCGGTGTCGTATCGATTCCCGGCGTGTATGGCGGCTTCCTCGACAAGGTGCCGTTCGGTTCGGTGATGAACCGCTCACTGACCATCAAGACCGGCCAGACGCACGTGCATCGTTACATGCAGCCGTTGCTGGAGCGCATCCAGCGCGGCGAAATCGATCCATCCGTGGTGATCACGCATCGCCTGTCGTTGCATGATGCGGCGTATGGCTACGACATCTTCTGCAACAAGCAGGACGACTGCATCAAGATCGTACTGAAACCGTAGCGTTACCCGCGCGCTTGCCGCCGACCAGCCACTGCTTCAGTTTGCGCACGGCGGCGGTGAGCAGTGTGCCTGCGGCAAACAGCAGTACCAGCGCGCCGGTCAGCGTGGCGAAGAACGCCAGCGTCACGAGCGACACGATGGCCGTGCCGGCAATCTTCCATTTCCAGCCGCGGCCGAGCATCATGCGCATCGCCTCGCCCGCTGCCTGACGCTTTCCACTCTGCGGCGACGGTGCGTCGACCACTTCCCATTCCACTCTTTCCGTCATTTCCTTCTCCCGGGCACGATGCTCCTGAAAACGTGCATCCTACAGGATGCCGCGCCATTAAAAAATCGAAGAAATCATGTTGCTTACTTCGAAAAATCAGGAGATCTGCCCATATCGGCTTATCTATCGGACAAGCCGTCCTGAAGCAAATTCCCGCAGGATGGCGGCGCGGCGGAAAATTGTTGGAATGAAGGAGGCAATGCGTGCGAGAGCGCATTGCCAACCTGTCAAGGCGTGTTCGCGGTGCCCGGCTCCCCGGTCTTGCCGGCGACAAGGGTCACGTCGCCGCCCTGAGTGACGCGGCTCACGGTATGGCTGGAGACGTCGGTCACGTAGAGGATGCCCGCGCCGTCCATCGCGATACCGTTGAGCGACTGGAAATCCGTGCCCGTCGCAACGGCCGTAATAACCCCCGTTGCGCTGACCCGCCGGACGCTGCGCATCGCCGCCACGAAGACATTGCCGCTGCCATCGGTCGTAATTGCAAAGGTATCCATGAAGGCGCCCGGCCCGGTTTCACCATTCAAGGTGCCCGCCATGGTACTGACCGCCCCATCCGCACCGATGCGCCGGATGAAGGTGCTCCCTTCCGGAATATTCGGCGCCGGCGGGCCGAACCAGTCGGTCAGGTAGAGATTGCCGCCCGCATCGATCGCAATGCCCATGGGGCCGAGGAAGGTGGCGGTGGCTGCAGATCCGTCGGCACGCCCGCGCATGCCGCGCGTTCCGGCAAAGGTACTGACCGCGCCGGCCGGCGTGATCCGCCGCACGAGTACGTTCTCGGTATCGGCGACGAACACGTTCCCTGCCGCATCCACCGCAATGCCCCAGGGCCGGCGGAAGCGCGCCGCACTACCCGTGCCGTCGGCATCCCCCAATTCGCCCGCCACGCCGGCGAGCGTCGTCACCACGCCGAGCGGCGAGATCTTCCGGATCGCGCTGTTATCCACGGCGTAGACATTCCCTCCGCTATCCACGGCAAGGCCTTTCAGCGCGGAGAAGCGCGCTGCGGCACCGGCGCCATCGTTGCTGCCGCTGATGCCCGCCGTGCCGGCCAACGTGGTGACAGCGCCGGAAGGCGCGATCTTGCGAATGGTATGGTTGGCCGAATCCGCGACATACAGGTTTCCGCTGCTGTCGCGAGCGAGTCCGAGCGGCTGGTTGAAGCGGGCCTGCGTTGCATCCGGCGGCAGGGCCGAGCCCGGTGCCGGTGTCTGCGGTGTCTGGGGCGTGCCGCCGGCGGGCGGCGTTGTCGGTGAAGCGGGGCTTTCCTGGCCTGTGTTCGTGGAAGGGGCCGCAGGCTGTGGCTGTGCCGCCTGCGGCTGCCCGCTGCCCGTGCTCGTATCCGTTGTTCCTGTCGTTCCCGCCTGGGGAGCGGCGCTGCCGCCGCCACCGCCGCATGCGGCAACCAATACGCAAAGAAGTCCTGCCGTGATTCGACTGCCGAGAGTTACTTGTAACACGTGCCACCTCAAACTTGATGATGCTCCCTGATAGGCGAAGCCCTGAACAGGCTTTCAGGTTTTGACCCATCATCACCGACGGGGTGTGGTGTGCATTTGATAAAAGTCAGCGCAAGGAGGCGCATGGGCAAGAGTGTTGTATTTCGGGAGAAAGCATGGCCACGCCACTGTTGCCCGCCCTTGACCCTCACGCAGCGTCAGGCTTTACAGTACGTCCTGTATTCAAGAAGGGGACATTTTCCATGCTGCTGAAAATCGGCGAACTCGCGAAGCGCACCGGCCTGACCGTCCGCACGCTGCACCATTACGACGACGTCGGGTTGCTGCGGCCGTCCGCGCGCTCGGATGCCGGCTACCGTCTCTACAACCGCAACGACATCGAGCGCCTGCACCGCATCCAGGCCCTGCGCCGCATGGACCTGTCGCTGGCCGAGATTGCCTCGCTGCTGGAAAACGACAGCGCCGGCCTGCAACAGGTGATCGAACAGCAGATCGCGCTGCTCGACCGCCAGGCCGAGCGCACGATCCAGCTGCGCGACCGCCTGAAGCTCCTGCTGGAACGCATCGCGCATAACGTCGAACCCGACCTGCCCGACTGGCTCGTCACGCTGGAGATGATGGCGATGTACGACAAGTATTTCACCGGCGACGAGGTGGCAAAGCTGCGCGCGCTGAAGGCGAAGGAAAACAGCGCGTTTCAAACCGAATCGATGGCCCTCGTCGCGCGCATCCGCTCCTTGCTCGACAACAATGTCCCGCCGGAAAGTGAAGAAGTGCAGGCGCTGTCGACCCCCTGGATGGCGCTCGCGCATCGCCGCATGGATGGCGACGCGCGCCTGATCCTCAAACTCGACGCGCTCCATCGCAACGAGCCCGTTGCGCAGGCGCTGACCGGCGTGGACGGCGAGCTGATCGATTACATGGCAAGGGCATCGGTCGCCTATCGCATGAAGGTTTACAGCAAATACCTCAGCGAAGCGGAGATGCGTCCGATGCGCGCCAATTTCATGGAGCACCGGCTGCGCTTCCTCGACCTCGCGGCGGAACTGGCGTCGCTGATGGAGCGCGATACCGATCCGCGCAGCCCGCAGGGGCAGGATGCCTGTGCCCGCTGGCTGGATGCGAGCGTTGCCGTATGGGGCGACGACCCGGAGGTGCACAGGAAGGTGCAGGCCGCGCACCTGAACGAACCCGACCTCCTCGTGGGAACCGGCATCCACCCCGCGATGCTTGCCTTCCTCGATGCCGGCATCACCCACCTTCTCGCGGCGCGCGGCAGGGCAAACACGATCAAGGAAAAATCATGAACGACCATCACTCCCCACGCGGCACGCCGCTCTTGCGCGATCGCAATTTCGCCTGGCTGTCGGCCGGCTCGCTGATCTCCATGATCGGCGACCAGTTCACGCTGATCGCGCTGCCATGGCTGGTCCTGAAAATGACCGGCGATCCGCTGGTGCTCGGCACGGTGCTCGCGGTCACCAGCATCCCGCGCGCGCTCTTCATCCTGGTTGGCGGCGCCCTGGTCGACCGTCACTCTCCGAGGCAAGTGCTGATGCTGACCAAAGTCATCAACACCGTGCTGCTTGCCGTGCTTGCCGCGCTCGTCTTCACCGGCCGTCTCAGCCTGCCGATGGTGTACGGGCTGGCGTTCGCCATCGGCCTGTCGACCGCGTTCAGCATTCCCGCCGCCACGTCCATCATGCCGCATGTCGTGGCGCGCGAGCACCTGCAGCGCGCCAACGGCATGATGATGGGCTTGCGCCAGCTGTCGTTCTTCCTCGGACCGCTGCTCGCCGGCGGACTGATCGCCCTGTTCGGCGGGAAGGCCGGCGCGGTCGAAGACGCACAAGGACTGGGTGTGGCATTCGGACTGGACGCGTTCAGCTTTGCGCTCTCCGCCTGGACGCTGTCCCGTGTCGCCGTGCGCCCCCGCCAGGACGCCGCACCGGCTCACCCGGCGTCGGTCTGGAAGTCCGTCGCCGATGGCTTGTCGTATTGCTGGAACAACCGCAACCTGCGTACCTGCTTTGCCTACTGGGCCGCGATTGCCCTGTTCATCACCGGGCCGGTGCACGTCGCGGTGCCGGTGCTGGCCGACCACCTGGGCGACAGCGCCGCGGCACTCGGCCTGCTGGCTGGCGCACACGGAGCGGGAACGCTGCTCGGGATGGTCGTCAACGGACTTCGCCCCAACCTGCGTTTCGGCAGTTTCGGCACGACGCTGCTGGTGATCGATGGCGTGATCGGTTTTCTGTTCATGCCGCTTGGCGGAATGGCGGCAACGTGGCAGGCCGGCCTGCTGCTGCTGGTCATCGGTATGCTGAGCGGCATCGTGCAGGTCAAGGTGTACACCTGGCTGCAGCAGGCCGCCGCCCCCGCCCTGCTGGGCAGGACCATGGCGCTGTTCATGTTCATCTTCCTGGGCATTGCGCCACTGTCTTCGGCGCTGACCGGCTTGCTCATGCGCGAGATCACGCTGCCGCAATTGTTTGCCGGTTGCGGCGCCTTGCTGGTGATCATTGTGGCCGCGACGTTCGGGCTCACCGGGATGCGCACCATCAGCGATGTCCGCCCCGCCTGAATGCCTGTAGGACCAACACCGGGCGACGGAAGGGGCCGCCTTCCGCGTCCGGTGTTGCGTTCGCCGCGCGTTTTGCGTTTCTCCTGCGAAATGCCAGACAGACGAGGATAAATATGCTCTACTGATGCCTTGAATCAACATTCTCGCCGCCGGCAACACCCATGCTGGATAATCTTTTGACAAGACTCGCGGCCTCCGACGCCAGCGAGGATCTGTTTCGAAAGCTGTTTCACAAGCACAGTTCGATCATGCTGCTGATCGATCCGGCGACGGGCGTCATTGCCGATGCCAACCTCGCCGCCGCCGCGTTCTATCAATACGACGAGAGCGTGCTGCGCGGGATGAAGGTCAGCGAGATCAACATCCAGCCCGAGAACGAAGTGCGCGAGGAAATGCGGCGCGCACTGCATGAGCAGCGCAACTACTTTATCTTCTACCATCGCCTGGCCAGCGGCGACGTGCGCACGGTCGAAGTGCATTCCTCCGCGATCGAATTCAAAGGCAAGTCCCTGCTGTTCTCGATCGTGTTCGACGTCACCAAGCGCAAGCAGGCGGAAGATTCGCTGCAGCTGGCGTCCATGGTCTACCAGAACAGCAGCGAAGCGATGTCGGTGGTGGACGGCAACGGCGACATCATCAACATCAATCCGGCCTTCACCGAGATCACCGGCTACCAGCCGGACGACGTCGTGGGCCGGAACATCCGGTTGCTCAATTCCGAGCGCGAGAAGCCGGAAGCCTATGCCAGCCTCTGGTCGGCGCTCGCCACCGGCGGACGCTGGCAGGGCGAACTGTGGGCGCGCCGCAAGGACGGCACGGATTTCCTGCGCTGGCTGTCGGTGAACACCATCTACAACCCCGACGGCAGCGTGCAGTGCCGCGTCGGACTGTTCTCGGACATCACGCGCAAGCGCGAGACCGATGAACTGATCTGGCGTCAGGCGAATTTCGACGCGCTGACCGGACTGCCCAACCGCAGCATGTTCCATGACCGGCTGGAACAGTCGATCAAGAAGGCGCACCGTGCCGAACAGCAATTCGCGCTGCTGTTCCTCGACCTCGACTACTTCAAGGAAGTCAACGACACGCTGGGGCACGGCATGGGCGACCGGCTATTGCAGGTGGCGGCGGAACGCGTGAGCGCCTGCGTGCGGGACTCCGACACCGTGGCGCGACTGGGCGGCGACGAGTTCACCGTGATCCTCGGCGAGCTGTGCGACACCGCCAACGTTGAACGGGCCGTGCACAGCATCCTGCAGACGCTCGCCGAACCCTTCCAGCTCGGCACCGAGCAGGTCTATATCTCCGCCAGCATCGGCATCACCTTCTATCCCGACGACGGCACCGAAATCGACACGCTGCTCAAGAATGCCGACCAGGCGATGTATGCCGCCAAGGCCCAGGGCCGCAACCGCTACAGCTACTTCACCGCCTCGATGCAGCAGGCGGCGCAGGCGCGCAAGCGGCTGGTGAGCGACCTGCGGGCGGCGCTCAACGAAAAGCAGTTCTGCGTGCATTACCAGCCCATCGTCGACCTGGCCAGCGGCGAAGTCCGCAAGGCGGAGGCGCTGGTGCGATGGCTGCATCCGGTGCGCGGCCCGGTCAGCCCGGCGGAATTCATTCCGCTGGCGGAAGAAACCGGCATGATCGTCGACCTCGGCGAGTGGATGTTTCGGGAAGCGGCGCGCCAGACGGCCCGATGGCGCAAGGCATTCCACCCGAACTTCCAGATCAGCGTCAACGTCTCGCCAGTGCAGTTCCAGAACGAGGGGCTCGACATGAAGGCCTGGCTGGAATTCCTCGGCACGCTGCACCTTCCCGGACAGAGCGTGGCCGTGGAGATCACGGAAGGCCTGCTCATGGATGCCTCGGCCTCCGTGAGTGAACAGTTGCTGCAGTTCCGCGACCATGGCGTGCAGGTGGCGCTCGACGATTTCGGCACCGGTTACTCCTCGCTTGCCTACCTGAAAAAATTCGACATCGATTACCTCAAGATCGACCAGGCCTTCGTCCGCAACCTGGCACCGGGGTCGGACGACCTTGCCTTGTGCGAGGCCATCATCGTCATGGCGCACAAGCTGGGGATCAAGGTAATTGCCGAAGGTGTGGAAACCGAAGAGCAGCGCCAGCTGCTGCTCCAGAGTAAATGCGATTTCGGCCAGGGCTACCTGTTCTCCCGGCCGGTCGATGGGCAGGCGTTCGAGCAATTCCTGTCCGCATACCGCGCACGTTCCTGAAGCGTTCCAGCAAAAAAAAGCCGCCGGCACGGGCCGGCGGCTGAAACCCCATACCGATGGTGATGGAGAAGAGACACGCGTCGATAGTAGCGCCGCAGGTTTCTCCAAACCATTGGGAATAGTACGGATTCGGAAATCACGTATTGAATTGCGCTCGCTCAGAGCAACGAACGAAGCGCAATCGTCCCGGAAACTATGCAGCCCGGCATGGTGTCAAAAATCGAGCTTCCAGCATAGCTTGCCGGCTTCCATGCTCCCGGAGAATGCGCAGGATGTGCGATCGTCGCATCAGCGGTCGAGGCAGGCGAACAGGTGGATCCTTACAGCAATAACGCTGTCCATCCTCCCGCTTCAGGCTAATTCCTAACAAGAACGGAGTCGAGACATACTCATGGATGCGCCAGCCAAGCACAGGAAAGAGCGTTCGAGCCTATTGAATACCTTGAATATCGATGCGGAAGAAATCGATAGCCGCAAGCGATTCCTGCAGTTTCACGACGACGACGCGGAGCGCCTGAAGAGCATCGGCGGCCTTGCCGACCGTTATGCCGATGAAGTGATCGAGGAGTTTTACCGTCATCTGCTTTCCTTCGAGGAAACGCGTGTATTCCTCAGCGACCCGGAGGTGCTCGCACGCGTAAAGAATGCGCAGAAGAATTATTTCCTTCGCTTGACGGAAGGCAATTACGGGCCGGACTACATCGAGAACCGCCTGCGGGTGGGCAGCGCACATGAGCGTATCTCGTTGCCCATCAAGGCTTACCTGGGGATGTACAACTTCTACCTGCGCTCCGTGTTCAACCGCCTGAATGAAACCTACCAGGACGAGCCCCAGCGCGCCATCGACATCTTCGTCTCGCTGATGAAGCTGACCTTCCTCGACATCGGCCTGGCGATCGATACCTATATCAGCTCACGGGAACGGACGATCGGCCAGCAGCAGGACGCGATCAAGGAATTGTCGACGCCGGTGCTGCCCTTCCGCGAAGGCATCCTGTTGCTGCCGGTGATCGGCATGATCGACTCCTTCCGCGCCAGCCAGTTGACCGAACAACTGCTGCATTCGATTCGTGACACGCGTGCGAAGGTGGTGGTGGTCGACATCACTGGCGTGCCCTATGTGGACTCGCGCGTGGCAAGCCATCTCGTGCAGACGGTCGAGGCGGCGCGCCTGATGGGTTCAAAAGTGATCGTCTCCGGCGTGTCGCCGGAGATTGCCCTGACCATGGTCACGCTGGGCATCGACCTGGGCAGGATCGAAACCGTGGGCGACATGCAAAGCGGACTGGAGCTGGCGGAAAAGATAAGCGGATACAAGATGGTGCGTGTCGACCCCGAGCGTGACCTTGATTTCAGGAATGAATAAGGGCGCGCCATGCCGGTACCCATCCTCAAGCAGGAGCATTTCCTCATCGCGTCGATCCAGGACGAACTCAGCGATGAAGAGCTTGTGCTGCTGCGCGACCAGCTGGTCAACAAGGTGCGGCAGTTCCGTTCGCGCGCGGTGCTGATCGACGTAACCGTGCTCGATATCATGGATTCGTTTGCCGCGCGCACGCTGCGCTCTATCGCGCACATGACCAAGCTGCTGGGGGCTGAGACCGTCGTCGTCGGCATCCAGCCCGACGTTGCGCTGTCGATGGTGCAACTGGGACTGACGCTGGAAGGTATCGTGGTGGCGATGGACCTGGAGGACGGATTGTGCATGCTGCGAAGGCGCGAGGGGCAGAAGCATGCTGCAACCAAGCAATGAAGACACGGTCATGCCGCTGCGCAGCGATGTCGATGTGCTGAAGGCGCGCAAATTTGGCAAGGAGCTTGCGTCTTCATTGCATTTCTCCAACAGCGAACGCACGATCATTGCCACGGCGATTTCCGAAATCGCGCGCAATACGGTGCTGTATGCGAAATCGGGAAGCATGCACCTGAAGCTCATTCGCAACGGACTCAAGCGCGGCCTGCTGATCGTCGCCAGCGATGAGGGCCCGGGCATCCCCGATCTCAAGCTGGCGATGCAGGACGGGTACACGACCTCACGCGGGCTCGGGATTGGCCTCCCGGGCGCCAAGCGCCTGATGGACGAATTCGACATCGTGTCCGAGGTCGGCAAGGGCACGGTCATCACCATGAAGAAGTGGGAGCGATGAGCGATGACCGCCCCCGCATCGGAGCCGTTGGTGAATTACTGGGTTGCAGAACGGCCGATTCCGGGGCAGAACGAGTCGGGCGATCAATTCCTGGTCGCGCATTATCCCGGCGGCGTCCTGGTCGCGGTCGTCGATGGTCTCGGGCATGGCGACCTGGCGAGCCTGGCGGCGAAGCAGGCTGTGGCCACGCTTGCCGCACAGCCGGATGATCCCGTCCAGGTCCTGATGCAGCGTTGCCATGAGGCCCTGAGAAAAACGCGCGGAGCCGTGGTCACCCTGGCTTCCTTTGAGGCGAGCAGCGAGTCCATGACCTGGCTGGCCGTGGGCAATGTGGAAGCGGTGCTGCGGCGGAGCAGCAAGCCGCGCGGCAAGTCGATCGCAATCCTGCCGCGCGGCGGCATCGTCGGCGACCGCCTGCCACCCCTGAATCCTGCCACGCTGGCCGTTTTTCCAGGAGATCTGTTGCTGCTCGCGACCGACGGCATTGCCAGCAATTTCCTGCGCGAAGTCGATCGCATGGAACAACCACGGCAACTCATCAATCATATATTTGCGCAGCACGCGAAGAATACGGACGATGCCTTGATACTGGGGGTGCAATGGACAAACGGAAGCAGGGCGTCGACCTGTGGCGCCCCGTAATTCCGCATGACAATGCTGGCGCGTCGCCAGATTTGCGCACCGTGGACGACCCGGTGTCCACGGGCTTCATGCCGTCCTTTCATTTCGAGTACGGCACGGCACTTCTCGATTACCTCCACGGCCGTTCCGACGAAGGCGCGTTGCAGCATGCCTATGAACTCGGGCGCAAGGCCGCCGTCAGCCGCCTCAGCATCCTTGACCTGCATGGCGCACATCACGACACGCTGCTCGGATTCGCCGCCGAGACGCGCCCGGCGTCCGAGCATGAGACCGCCTCTTTCCTGACGCGCGCCGCGGAATTTCTCGACCAGGCGATGGCCCCGTTCGAGATGATGCATCGCGGATACGTGGAGTCGGTGGCGCAACTGCGGGAAATGAACGAGGTGCTCAAGCACCATGCGGACGCGCTGCACCAGAGCGAAGAGCGGATGCGTCTCTTCATCAAGCACAATCCCGCCGCGGTGGCAATGCTGGACAAGGAAATGCGCTACCTGCTCGTGAGCCCGCGCTGGCATGCCGACTATCGACTCGGCGACAGGGACATTATCGGCCTGTCGCATTACGACGTCTTTCCGGAAACGCCGGCGGCCTGGCGCGATATTTACGACCGTTGCCTTGCCGGTGCCATCGACAAGCGCGACGAGGCGCAGTTCACGCGCGCGGACGGCACGCTTGATTCGGTGCGCTGGGAGATTCATCCCTGGTATACGGCGCAGGGCGAGATCGGCGGCATCATCATGTTCACGGAGGTGATCACCGAGCGCAAGAACCAGGAAAAGAAAATTGCCCGCCTCAGCCGGATCCAGGCACTCATGAGTGCGACGAATGCGGCCATCGTGCGGATTACCGAACGCAATGCGCTGATGCGCGAAGTGTGCAGGATCTCGGTCGAGCAAGGCAACTTCCGCATGGCCTGGGTCGGTTTCGGCAACAGCCGCGGGGTGTCCGTGTCCTGCATTACCCGTTCGATGGGGCTGAAGGAGCAGGCCGCCTCGGGCGTAATCACGAACAAGGCGCTGGAGGAACAGGCCCTCGTCATGCGGGTCCTGCGTTGCGGCAAGCCGATTGTCTACAACGACATCGCAAAGGCGCGCCGGCTGCGCTACCGCGAAGAATGTCTGCAGAACGGCTTGCGTTCCTTCGCTGTCCTCCCGCTTTGCGCGGCGGGGAAGGCGGTTGGTGTGCTCTGTCTGTATTCCGCCGAACTCCGCTTCTTCGACCGTGAGGAAATGAAACTGCTGAACGAACTCGCGGACGACATTTCGTATGCGCTCAACCACATCGTCAACGAAGAAAAGATCAACTATCTCGCGTACTACAACTCGCTGACGGGCAAACCCAACCGCGACCTGTTCTATGACCGCCTGCGCCGCCAGGTCGAAATCGCGCGGCACGAGGGGCAGGTCCTCGCGGTGCTGCTGGTCGATATCGTGCGCTTCTCGAACGTCAACGACACCTTCGGCCGCCATGTCGGGGACGCCTTGCTGCAGGAGATTGCCGACCGGCTGGATACCAAGATTTCCTCGCACGACACGTTGGCCCATTTCGGCATCGACGTGTTTGCCATCATGCTCGCCGACATCCGCGGGGCGGCGAATGCCGCCCATGTCCTGGAACGCTTGCTGGACGGTTGCTTCGGGCCGGCTTTCCAGATCGACGGCAACGAACTGTATGTCGCCGTGAAGGCCGGAATCACGCTGTACCCGGGTGACGGCGAGGACGGCGACACGCTGGTCAAGAATGCGGAGATCGCCCTGCGCAAGGCGCAGAAATCCGCTGACTCCTATCTCTTCTACCGCCGCGAGATGAACGCCAGCGTCGCCCGCCGCCTCACGCTGGAAAACCGCCTGTACCGCGCGCTGGAGCGCGACGAATTCACGCTGTACTATCAGCCGAAGTTCAACACCGTGAACGGCGACGTGGTTGGACTGGAGTCGTTGCTGCGCTGGAATGACCCCGATGCCGGCCTGACGCTGCCGTCCTCCTTCATCCCTATCCTGGAAGAGACCGGCATGATCCTGCCGGTCGGCCGCTGGATCATGGAGCGTGCCTTGTCGGATTACCGCGACTGGCAGAAGCAGGGACTGGCGCCGGTGCCGATCGCAGTCAACCTGTCGGTCGTCCAGTTGCGTCACCGCGACTTCGTCGATGGACTGACCAGTGTTGGCGCGCAGATTCCGGCCGGCGAACGCGTTCTCGACCTGGAGATCACCGAGAGCATCCTGATGGAAGATCTCGAGCAGAACATTGCCAAGCTCCAGGCGGCGCGCGACATGGGCATGAAGGTCGCGATCGACGATTTCGGCACCGGCTATTCGTCGCTCAGCTACCTGACGCGCCTGCCGATCGACCTGCTCAAGATCGATCGCTCCTTCGTGGTCGACATGAACCAGAGTCCGTCCGGGCTGGCAATTGTCAGCTCCGTCATCTCGCTCGCCCATTCGCTGCAGCTCGGCGTGATCGCCGAGGGCGTGGACGACGGCGAGCAGGCCAAGCTCCTCAAGCTGCTGCGCTGCGACCAGCTGCAGGGCTTCTATTGCAGCGTGCCGCTTCCGCGTGAAGAGGTGGCGAGGCTGCTTTCCTAAGTCAGCTTCCTGAGCGCCTCTGCCGTTGCCGCATCGGCCGGGAAAAACGTTTCCAGCGCGAGTTCCGACAGCGTCACATCGATAGGTGTGCCGAACACCGTCACGGTGCTGATGAAGGACATGACGCCGCCGTCGGTGATGAACTGCAGCGGCACCACCACGCCCGCATACTCATTGCCGCCATGGTGTGGCTTCGCATCGGCCGGCGGCGGATACGCGGACAATTCCTTGAGCAGTTCCACCAGGTCCGGATCCGCGGAGATGCCGATTTGCTGGCGCAGGCGTTCGAACAGGTGCGTGCGCCATTCCCAGTAGTTCGCGATACGCGGTGCAAAGCCCTGCGGATGCAGGCTCAGCCGCAGCACGTTGACCGGTGACGTGAGCAGCGACGGGTCGACGCTGGCGAGGAAGAAGGGAACCGCCTTGTTGTACGCGACCAGGTTCCAGTGGCGGTCGACCGCAAGCGCGGGATAGGGTTCATGCCCGGCAAGCACCAATTCCATCGCACGGCGCGCAGGTTGCAGCACGGGGTCGTCGAGACTGCGCTCGGGGAACAGCGGCGCGAACCCGGCGGCGACCAGCAGCGCATTGCGCTCGCGCAGCGGGATGTCGAGCCGCTCCGCGAGGCGCAGCACCATCTCGCGGCTGGGCGCGGCGCGGCCGGTTTCCATGAAGCTCAGGTGGCGGGTGGAGATCTCGGCTTCGAGCGCAAGGTCGAGCTGGCTCATGCGGCGGCGCTGGCGCCATTCGCGCAGGAAGTCTCCGACAGGTCGGGCGGCATGCATCATGGAGACGATGATAGCGGAAGAGCGGCATTCGTTCCCATTACCTGGGACGTAATCGACTTGCTCCCCCGGTTGGACAAAGATGACCTCACCGGCCCGATGCCGGATTGTCCAATCCACCTTGAGGAGCTTGCCATGCTGAACTTCCAATCCCCCGGTTTCCTGCGCCGCGTCTTGCTTGCCGATGCCATCTCCGGACTGGCGATGGGCCTGATGCTTGTTGCCGGTGCCGATTTACTTGCCCCACTGCTCGGATTGTCGGCGGTATTGTTGCGCGAAGCCGGATTCGTCCTGTTCCCGGTCGCTGCCTTTATAGGATATGCCGGATTACGCAAGGAACTGTCGCGGCGGATGGTGTGGGCGGTGATCGCCGTGAACGCGCTATGGGTGATGGACAGCTTCGTCCTGCTGTTCTCGGGCTGGGTGACGCCGACGCTGCTGGGCCAGGTCTTTGTCGCCGGACAGGCTGTGGTGGTGGCGGTCTTTGCGGAGCTGGAGTTCTTCGGCGTGCGGCGCGTGCGCCTCGCGATGCCTGCATAGGCATCGCGGACGCACGACATGCATTACATCGCCAGCCGCTTGCGGGCGGCTGCGTATTCCGCCTTCAGCTTTTCCATCACTTCCGGCACGGTCAGCACGGCGTCCATCAAACCGACGCCCTGGCCGGCGCCCCAGATATCGCGCCATGCCTTGGCCTTGCTGCCGCCGCCGGAGCCGAAGTTCATCTTCGACTTGTCGGCGACCGGCAGGTTGTCCGGATCGAGTCCCGCGGCGACGATCGACTTGCGCAGGTAGTTGCCATGCACGCCGGTGAACAGGTTGGTGTAGATCACGTCGGCAGCGGTCGATTCGATGATTGCCTCGCGATAGGCGTCATCGACGTTTGCCTCCTTCGTCGCCAGCCAGCGTGAACCGATGTAGGCGAAGTCGGCGCCCATCGCCTGCGCGGAAAGGATGGCGTCGCCGGTGGCGATCGAACCGGACAGCGCGATCGGTCCCTTGAAGAATTTGCGCACCTCGCCCACCAGTGCGAACGGCGACAGCGCACCCGCGTGACCACCCGCGCCAGCCGCCACCAGGATCAGGCCGTCGACGCCGGCTTCCAGCGCCTTCTCCGCATGGCGAATCGAAATGACGTCGTGCATCACGATGCCGCCATAGCTGTGCACGGCATCCAGCATTTCCTTCGGCGGCGCGCGCAGGCTGGAGATGATGATCGGAATCTGGTGCTTCACGCACACGGCGACATCGTGCTCGAGGCGGTCGTTGGACTGGTGCACGATCTGGTTGACCGCGATGGGGCCGACCTTGGCGCCGGGGTTGGCCTGCTTGAAGGCCTCCAGTTCTTCCTGGATTTCCGTCAGCCAGGTGTCCAGCAGTTCCGCCGGGCGGGCATTCAGGGCGGGAAAGGAACCGACGATACCGGCCTTGCACTGCGCCTTGACGAGGGCCGGGCCGCTGGCGATAAACATCGGCGAGGCGATGACGGGCAGGCTGAGGTTCTGCAGCACGGGCGGCAAATGCGGGTTGCTCATGAAAACTCCTTTGGTGTTGTCGGAGCCGGCGAGGGTCTCCGTCGCGGGTTTTTTAATTCGCAATCGCACTTGGCATTGCGTTTTTCTGGATTCTGTTTATGATGTTATCAGAAAAAACAATGTTTTTGTCAAGCGCATGAAGTCCAGAAAATCCACCGCAGAAAAAGCCCCGATCGATTTCCGCCAGGCACAGGAAGACCTGCGCGCCACGTTGCGCCAAGGCATGCTGGATGCCGCCACACGCCTGTTGACCGAGGAAGGCCCGGCCGCCATGACCGTGCGCCGCGTGGCGGATGCGGTCAACTGCTCCACCACGCTCCTGTACTCCCTCTTCGGGGGCAAGGACGGGCTGGCCAACGAGCTTTACCTCGAAGGTTTTGCACGCCTGAAGGAGGAGTTCCGCCTCGCGTCGGAGCAGGCCGTCGCCCGCAAGGACGACATGGCCGGCCTCGCACCGCTGCGCCTGCACGCCCGCGTCTATCACCAGTATGCGCGGCGCAATCCGAGCTACTACATGGTGATGTTCGGCGACGCGATCGCCGGCTTCGTTCCGCCGGTGGAATCGCGCAAGCAGGCCTGGGAATCGCTGGCGGTGCTGATTGACACCTGCGAGGCCTGCATGCAGAACGGCGCCCTGCCCCAGTCCAACCCGACCGCTGCCGCGCGCCTGCTCTGGGCTGCCATGCACGGCGCGGTCAGCCTCGAACTGAAGGGCTATTACCTGAAAACAGAACGCGCCGACGAGTTGTTCGACGCTGCGGTCAACGCGGTCCTGCTCTCGCTGAAGACAGGGCAGAAGCCGATTGAATAACAACGACAAGGAGACTCCATGACTTACCAGTGCTTCACACTCGACATCACCGACAAGGTCGCCCACCTGGTGCTGAACCGTCCTGCCGCGCTGAACACCATGCAACCGGTGATGTGGCGCGAACTGACCGAGATCCTGCAGATGCTGCAGCGTGACGCGCCCGCGCGCGCGCTCGTCATTTCCTCCACCGGCAAGCATTTCACGGCCGGCATGGCGCTGGACGTGTTCGGTGCGGACGCCGGCATTTCGCTCAACGACGGCAGCGCCGGCGGACGCGCCAACATTGCGCCGCAACTGGCCGACATGCAGCAGGCATTCAACCTGATCGAGCAGTTGCGCATGCCGGTCATCGCGGCGATCCAGGGCGGATGCATCGGCGGCGGGGTGGACATGGTCTGCGCCTGCGATATCCGTCTCGCCAGTGCGGACGCGTTCTTCTGCATCCAGGAAATCAACATCGGCATGACCGCTGACCTCGGCACGCTGCAGCGCCTGCCCAAGCTGATTCCGGAAGGCGTTGTGCACGAGCTCGCCTATACCGGACGCCGCCTACCGGCACAGCGTGCCCTGGCGCTCGGGCTCGTCAATGAAGTGTTCGACACGCAGGAATACATGGTCGAAGCGGCATTGGAGATGGCGCGCGAGATCGCGCAGAAGCCGCCAGTGGCGATCTGGGGAAGCAAGCAGGCGATTCACTACGCGCGCGACCACTCGACCCACGACGCCCTGCAGCAGATGGGCTGGCTGCAGTCGGGCATCTGGCGCACCGGCAACCTCGTCGAAGCCTTCCTCGCCAAGCAGCAGGGGCGCGCGCCGGAATTCGACGACCTGCCGCCGCTGAAGTCATTCTCGGACGGCAAGTACGACCTGAAGTGATGATGTGCAAACGTTAAAGAAGATCAGGACAACAAGGAGACAGCCATGTTCCAACCCAAACTCATGCAAGGCAAGCGCATCCTCGTCACAGGCGGCGGTACCGGCCTGGGACGCGCGATGGCGGAGAAGTACCTGTCGCTCGGCGCCGACATTTACATCTGCGGCCGCCGCAAGCAGGTCTGCGATGACACCGCGAAAGAGTTGATGGCCGCGCACGGCGGCAGCGTGAAGACCTTCGGCATCGACATTCGCGATGCCGCCGCGGTCGACGACATGGTGGAGCAGATCTTCGCCGAAGGCCCGCTCACCGGGCTCGTCAACAATGCCGCCGGCAACTTCATCTCGCCGACCTCGGCCCTGTCGTCGCGCGGCTTCGATGCCGTGGCCAACATCGTCATGCACGGCACCTTCTACGTCACGCATTCCGTCGGCAAGCGCTGGGTGGAGATGGCGGCCAAGGGCCAGTGGAAACCGGAAGACGGCTACCGCAGCGTGATTTCGATCATCGTCACCTGGGTGCTGAACGGCGGCCCGTTTGTCGTGCCCTCCGCCATGAGCAAGTCGGCCATCCATGCGATGACCATGTCCCTTGCGACCGAATGGGCGCAGTACGGCGTCCGCCTCAACGCCATCGGCCCGGGCGAAATCCCGACCGAAGGCATGAGCAAGCGTCTCAATCCGGGCGAAGTACCTGGAGAACGTTCAGCGAAGACCAATCCGTTTGGCCGCGCCGGCAAGATGGAAGAGCTGCAAAACCTGGCCACCTTCCTGATGGCCGACGGCTGCGACTGGCTGACCGGGCAGGCGATCATGATGGACGGCGGACATCATCTCGCGACGGGTGGAAATTTCTATGAATTGCGGTCGTGGACGCAAGATCAGTGGAAGGACGCGCGGGACCGTATCGAGGCGCAGAACAAGAAGGATCGAGAGCAGCGGACGGCGTAACGCACGCATATGGGCGGGCGCTAACGCCGACGCGCCCCTCACCCTTGCCCCGTCATTCCCGCCTCCGCGGGAATGACGGGGCAAGTTGTATCGGTATTTGAAGCGACGGTGCCCGTGTTCGCCCTAATCCTTATTGACGAGCCGGTCCGCCTTCACTTCCGCCGCTCCGGCGCGCACAAGCTGCGCGACAGCCCAGTGCGCGAGCTCCGACTCATCCTTTTTCAGATAACGCCGGTTCGATTCGCGGAACAGATACATGCCAGCCATCAGCGGCTCGAGTTCGCCGAGCGCAATCGACTGCTTCTCCAGCAGCAGGAACTTCAGCAGGACCTTGATGGCATTCTGCGCATTGCGCGCCGGATCGGCCATGAAATAGTCCACGCGCGAGAACGCCGTCTCCAGCGCCTTGCCCACGTCAGTGAACGGCGCGCCGTGACCGGGAATGACCAGCTTCACATCGAGCGAAGCAATCAGCTCCAGCGTCGCGCGCACCTCGCCGAATCCCGGCTCGCCTTCCAGTTCGGGAAACACCACGCCGAAGCCGTTCTGCCAAAGGGCATCGGCGGAAATCAGGATGCGTTCGTCCGCGCAATAAAGAATCAGGGAGTGGGGATCATGGCCCGGCGCGCCAAGTGCCTGCCAGGTCATGTCGCCAAGCGTGAGCACGTCGCCGGGCGCAATCGTGTCATCAAAACTGAAGCGTGGGCACTGCTGGCCGGTCGCCTTGTAGGTGAGTGCATCCGTATCCCAGGCGCGCACCTTCTCGGCTTCGGCAGCCGGAATGGCGGTCAGGCAGGCGTAGGTGTGCTGCAGCGCAGCGTTGCCGCCGCAATGGTCCGAATGCAGGTGGGTGTTGACCAACCGGTCGAGCTTGCGGCCTTGCAGCGCATGGGCCACGAGCGCGACGGTCTGCTCGGCATGGGTCGCGTATCCGCTGTCGACCAGCGCCGTTTCGCGGGAGCCGATGAAGAGGATATTGTTCGACGACAGCCAGCCGCGCTCGAACACGCGCATCGTTTCGGGAAGTGTCATTTTTTCATCTGGTACGCGAGGGAGATCTTCGCGAATTCAATGAGGATGTCCTGCGAGCCGCCGTTGAAGGTGGCATAGGCGGTTCCGGTGCGAACGATGAGGCGCGGCGGGAAGATCCAGCCCAAGTAGGGAATGCCGATCATCTTCGCGCTGCGGATGTCCGGCCATTCGACCTTGCGGTTGTACATCCAGGTCTGCGTGATGCCCTTGTCATCGATGGTGATGGTGGAACGCAGGAACCAGTAATAGCTGACGGCCAGCATCAATGCGGCGCACAGCAGCAGCGCCTTCACGCCGAAGCTGTACTGCATCAACGGAAAGCGCAGTGCGATGGTGGTGCCGTAGCCGGCGAGGACAATGGTCACCACCGTCGCCAGGACCTTGAACATGCCGCTGTAGGCGGGGCCGGAAACCGTCTTCTCCGGTTTGTAAAACTCGAATTTCATTACGTGATTTTTCTCTGTACGCCTTGCGGCAGGGTTTGCGCTTGCCTGAGCAGATCGGAACGGAAGAAGGGGTCGTCACGCAGGTAGGCAACCAGCATGTCGGTGGAGTCCAGTCCCCAGAAGCAACGATTATCCACGACTGCCGTCGGCACGCCAAACACATTGGCGGATATTGCCATTTCGCCATTGGCGCGGAGTTGCTGCTTGACGTCGGGTGTATCCAGCATGTCCGGGGTCGCACCCAGCTCCTGCATCAATACCTGCCAGGGCCGCTCGTCCGTCGGCAGATGGCCCTCGCGCCAGACGTAGCGGAACAGGCGCTGCATGGCTTCCTTCGTACTGCCGAGCGCGATGCACAGGCGCAGCAGCGGCAGGGGATTGAAAGGATGATGGCCCGGCATCGTCATCGGGATGTCGTGCTTGTGTGCGAGCCATGCACAGTGCTCGAAGGTCCAGGTGCGCTTCGGGACGATTTCGGCCGGGCCCTTGTTGTCCCAGTGAGCAAGCAGGCCCGCGAACAGCACGGGCCGGAAGGTGATTTTTACCTCGGGCAGCGTATGCAGCAGCTCGCTCTGCAGGTAGGAGAATGGGGAAATGAAATCGAAGTACCAATCAATCTGCTTCACGATGCTCTCTCCGTCGTTATTCAGAACAACCCGTCCTGCCTGCGCTTGATCTCCACCCAGACCTGGCGCTTCGCTTCCTCGGTCGCCGTGCTCCACCGCGTGATTTCGTCGATGGTACGCAAGCATCCCTCGCACAAGCCCGTCTGCGGATTCATCTTGCAGATACTGATGCAAGGTGAAGGCACCTTGCCGGTATCGGTAGCCGGATCGAAATCAATCATTCCGCCGCCGGACTTGCCTTCAATGCCACGTCAACCACCGGCGCGCCGGTCATTGCGACCAGCTGCTGCGGCGTCAGGTTGAATACCGCATGCGGATGCCCCGCTGCGGCCCACACGCTGCCGTACTGCATCAGGTCCTGGTCGATCAGCATCACAGTCTTCTCCACATGGCCGATCGGACAGACGCCGCCGATGGCGTAGCCGATGCGCGTCTTCACGAACTTCGCATCCGCGCGGCCGAGCGGCCCGACAATGGCGGCCACCTTGTGTTCGTCGACGCGGTTGGCGCCGCTGGCCACTACCATCACCGCCGCATCGTCGGACAGGCGGCGAAAGACGATGGACTTGGCGATTTCGGCCACGCTGCATCCGAGACCGGCGGCGGCTTCGGCCGAGGTCTTGCCGGTTTCAGGCAGCATCACGACCGGCTTGTTGTGTCCGATCGAGACCAGCAGGTCGGCCACGCGTTGCGCGGTATCCGGCAGTTTTTCCTGGAGATTGTCTTGCATGTTTCCTTGATTACTAGAGTAAGGCCGATGCGACATGCCGGCGCAGCGCCGGCAGCACGTCCCGCTCGAACCAGGGGTTGGCCTTCCACCATGCCTGGTTGCGGGGGCTCGGGTGCGGCAGCGGGAAATACGCCGGCAGGTAGTCGGCAAACGCGGCAACTGTCTCGGTGAGCGTCGCCCTGCCATTTTCCCGCAAATAATATTCCTGCGCATGGCGCCCGATCAGCAGCGTCAACCGGACCTCGGGCATAGCCTCCAGCAGGCTGGCATGCCAGGCGGGCGCGCATTCGGCACGGGGCGGCAGGTCGCCGCTCTTGCCCTTTCCCGGATAGCAGAATGCGGTCGGGACGATGGCAATGCGGGATTCGTCGTAAAACTGCTCCCGCGGCACACCGAGCCAGTCGCGCAACCGTTCGCCCGAAGGATCGTTCCACGGAATGCCGGTTTCATGCACACGGCGGCCGGGCGCCTGGCCCACGATCAGGAGGCGCGCGCCGGCGCCGGCCTGTACCACCGGCCTGGGTCCGTACGGAAGATGCTTCTCGCACAGGCGGCAGGCGCGGATTTCCGACAGCAGCAGCGGAAGCTTCATGGCTCTCCCGCGCGGGAAAATTTATCCCGCGCGCTTCGCGGCAATCGCATTGCCGGCACGGCTCACCGCCTTGCGGCCGAGATGTTTCGAGATGAACTGTCCTGCGTCCACCACCTTGTCGAGGTTGATGCCGGTGTCCACGCCGAGGCCGTTCATCATGTACAGCACATCTTCGGTGGACACGTTACCGGTCGCGCCCTTCGCATACGGGCAACCGCCGAGTCCCGCGACGGAGGAGTGGAAAATCGACACGCCGACTTCCATCGCCGCGTAGATGTTCGCCAGCGCCTGGCCGTAGGTGTCGTGGAAATGGCCGGACAGTTGTGCGATCGGAAATTCCTTCGCCGCGCGCTCCATCACCTTTTGCACATGACGCGGCGTGCCGACGCCGATGGTGTCGGCGATGTCGATCTCGTCGCAGCCGAGGTCCTTCAGTCGCCGCACAACATCAGCCACGCTTTCCGGCGATACCTCGCCCTGGTAGGGGCAGCCGAAGGAGCAGCTGATGCTGCCGCGCAGGCGGATGTTGTGCTGCTTGGCGGCTTGCGCAACGTCACGGAAACGCTCGATCGATTCCGCGATGGAGCAGTTGATGTTCTTTTGCGAGAAGGCTTCGGACGCGGCGCCGAAGATGACGACTTCATCAGCCTTGGATGCGAGCGCGCCTTCGAAGCCCTTCATGTTCGGCGTCAGCGCGGAATAGATCACGCCCGGCTTGCGCGTGATGCCGGCCATGACTTCCGTGGACGTTGCCATTTGTGGCACCCACTTGGGCGACACGTAGGACGCCGCTTCGATGTTCGCGAAACCGGCTTCCGTCAGCCGGTCGACCAGTTCGATCTTGACCTCGACGGGGATGGTTTCCTTTTCGTTCTGCAGGCCGTCGCGCGGGCCGACTTCGACGATTTTGACTTTGCTGGGGAGGGTCATGATGGCTCTTTCGTTTGGTTCGTTACGCGTGCCTGATGACGGGGTGAGTAAGCAATTGCAAGAACTGCTGCCACCCGCTGTCGAACACAGTCTCGGTTTTACGCCGCCTTAAATGCCAGCAACTGCGCCCCTTCCGCTACCTGGTCGCCGACCGCATACAGCAGGTCCTCGACCGTACCATTGGCCGGCGCGGCAATCGTGTGCTCCATCTTCATCGCTTCCATGATCAGCAGCGGCGCGCCCTTCTCGACGGTCTTGCCCTTGTCGACCAGCACCGCCACGATCTTGCCCGGCATCGGCGCGGTCAGGCGGCCGCCTTCGGCTTCCGATTCACCGGCATGCGCCAGCGGGTCGTTGTAATGCAGCGGGAAGTGAGCGCCGCCTGTGAAGACGTGGAACATTTCTCCGTCGCGCACCACCGTGCCGCGCACGGTTGCGCCGTCGAGCTTGATGACGAGGTGCTTGCCATTGCGTTCCACCAGCGTCATCGCTGCAGCCGTCGCGCCTTGCGCGATCGACCAGCCGGCATCCTTGTAGCCGACGGTGACCGGGTAGGCGCCCGACTCATCCGAGTAATCGAGCGTGCGCAGCAAAGTCGTATTCATGCGCCAGCCGCTGGTGCTGGCCCACGGATCGTTCGCTGCGGCGCCGGCATTCTGTTCGGAGACCAGCAGCGAGGCCGCGGCAAGCGCTAGTACCGGCAGAGCGGTTTGCGGCATCGGCGGGAACAGCTCGGCATGGTTGCGTTCGATCAGGCCGGTGTCGAGATCCGCACCCGAGAAGGGCTTGCTCTCGACCAGACGCTTGAGGAAGGCGACGTTGGTGGCAAGGCCGACGATCTGGTATTCCGACAGCGCCTGCGCCATGTGCGCCAGCGCCTCCTCGCGGTCCTTGCCCCAGACGATCAGCTTGGCAATCATCGGATCGTAGAACGGGGAAATCGCATCGCTTTCACGCACACCGGAATCGATACGGATCGCGGCCGGGTCATTTCCGGCAATGCCCTTGCCCAGTTCGAAGGTCACAGCGGAAGGCGTGTGCATGTGGCGCAGCGTGCCGATGGACGGCAGGAAGCCCTTCTCCGGATTCTCGGCGTAGATGCGCGCTTCGAGGGCGTGGCCGTGAATGGTCAGCTCTTCCTGCTTTTTCGGCAAGGATTCGCCGAACGCCACGCGCAATTGCCATTCGACCAGGTCGGTGCCGGTGATCATTTCGGTGACGGGGTGTTCCACCTGCAGGCGGGTGTTCATTTCCATGAAGTAGAACGAACCGTCCTGGTTGGCGATGAATTCCACGGTACCGGCGCCGACATAGCCGACTGCCTTAGCGGCGGCAACCGCGGCTTCACCCATCGCGCGGCGGCGCTCTGTCGTCATGCCGGGCGCAGGTGCTTCTTCCAGCACCTTCTGGTGGCGGCGCTGCACCGAGCAGTCGCGCTCGAACAGGTACACGCAATTGCCCTTGGTGTCGGCAAACACCTGGATCTCGATATGGCGCGGGCGGGTCAGGTATTTTTCGACCAGCACCTTGTCGTCGCCGAAGCTGTTGATCGCTTCACGCTTGCAGGACTCGAGCGCTGCCTTGAAGTCGGCGCTCTTCTCCACGATACGCATGCCCTTGCCGCCGCCGCCGGCGCTGGCCTTGAGCAGCACCGGGTAACCGATCCTGTCGGCCTGTCCCTGCAGGAAATCGGCGTCCTGGGTGTCACCGTGGTAGCCCGGCACCAGCGGCACGTCGGCCTTTTCCATCAAGGCCTTTGCCGCGGACTTCGAGCCCATCGCGCGGATCGCCGATGCCGGCGGGCCGATGAAGGCGAGGCCGGCCTTGGCGCAGGCTTCGGCGAAATCCTCGTTCTCGGACAGGAAGCCGTAGCCGGGATGGATTGCCTGGGCGCCGGTGGCGAGCGCGACCTCGATGATCTTGTCCGCGCGCAGGTAGCTTTCCTTCGCGGGAGCAGGGCCGATCAGGACGGACTCGTCGCACACGGCGACGTGCTTGGCGTTGGCATCCGCCTCCGAATAGACCGCAACGGTCTTGATGCCCATGCGATGGGCGGTGGCGGCGACACGGCAGGCGATTTCGCCGCGGTTTGCAATCAGGATCTTGGTGAACACGCTGACTCCTTGGGTGCTGTCTCTCTCGATTGTGTCGAGAGGGTGCTGGTTGTTGTTATGGCGGGTGAATCCATCCTCTGTACAACGCCTTCCCCTTCACGGGGAAGGAACATTCCTTACTGCGTTACCTCACACTTCGGCTCATGCTGCGTATGCTTTACCTTCATGCCGAGCTTTTCCAGCAACACGCGATCCGCTTCGACATCCGGATTGCCGGTCGTCAGCAGCTTGTCGCCGTAGAAAATCGAATTCGCGCCAGCGACGAAGCACATCGCCTGCACCGCCTCGCCCATCTCGCGACGGCCTGCGGAAAGGCGCACACGTGCCTTCGGCATGGTGATGCGCGCGACCGCGATCGTACGCACGAATTCCAGCGGATCGATCGGATCGGTGCCGTGCAGGGGAGTGCCCTCGACCTGCACCAGGTTGTTGACTGGCACCGACTCCGGATACGGGTCCATGTTCGCCAGCTGCGCCACGAGGCCGGCCCGCTGGCGGCGCGATTCGCCCATGCCGACAATGCCGCCGCAGCACACCTTGATGCCGGCGTTGCGCACGCGCTCCAGCGTATCGAGGCGGTTCTGGTAATCGCGGGTGGTGATGATGTTGTTGTAGAACTCGGGTGCGGTGTCGAGGTTATGGTTGTAGTAATCCAGACCCGCCGCCTTCAGGCGCTCCGCCTGTCCTTCTCCCAGCATGCCCAGCGTGACGCACGCTTCCATGCCGAGATCCTTGACGCCGCGCACCATTGCCTCGACGTGGTCGAGGTCGCGGTCCTTCGGCTCGCGCCATGCCGCGCCCATGCAGAAGCGGGTGGCGCCATGCTCCTTCGCCTTGCGGGCGGCGTCGAGCACGGTTTCGAGTTCCAGGATCTTCTGCGCCTTGACACCGGTGTCATAGCGCGCGGCCTGCGGGCAATAGCCGCAATCCTCGGGACAGCCGCCGGTCTTGATCGACATCAGCGTGGCCAGTTCCACTTCCTGCGGATCGAAGTTTTCGCGATGGACCTGCTGCGCACGGAACAGCAGGTCGCTGAACGGCAGGTTGAACAGTTCTTCGATCTTGGCGACCGGCCAACGTTGCGCGGCGATTTCGCGCAGTTTGGCGGGAGTCGGAACTTGCTGGAATGAGATCGGTTGCGACGACATGGACTGCTTCCTTTGCATCAGTGTGAAACGGGCCGGGGCCAGCCCGGCAAACTTGAAAAATCGAGATGGGGCGCGGCAAGCACCGGGTCCGCCGACGGCAGGCGCGGGATCGTGCCGAGCATCGGTGCATCCAGGCGTTCGGTCAGTGCGACAACATTGTCGACGCCATAACGCATGCCGGGATCAACGACATTGGCGACCCAGCCGGCGAGTGTGAGGCCGCGCGCTGCGATCGCATCGGCGGTGAGCAGCGCATGATTGATGCATCCCAACCGCATGCCGACGACGAGCACGACCGGCAGGCCAAGCTGCTGCGCGAGATCGGCGGTGTCATGCGTGCGCGACAAGGGAACGCGGAAACCTCCTACGCCTTCGACCACGACGGCATCGGCCGCGGCCGCGACGCGCGCGTAGCAATCCATGATGCGGGCGAGGTCGATGTTGACGCCTTCCTGTGCAGCCGCAATGTGCGGCGCGGCGGCATCACGCAGCAGGTAGGGCGTCGTCAGGTCGGTCGGCAGCACGATGGGCGCCGCCGCGACAAGCAGGTCAACATCCTCGTTGTGCCATGCGCCGTCACGCAGTTCCGCGCCCGCCGCGACCGGCTTCATGCCTGCGGCGCGTACGCCCGCTTGCGCAAGAGCGTGCAGCAGCGTGCACGTCACCAGCGTCTTGCCGATTTCAGTGTCGGTGCCGGTCACGAAATAACCGATCGAAGCGCTCACGCAAATGCCTCCATCAGATTGAACGCGCTCGCCAACTGGGACACCTCGGGGCCGGTATGCGACGCCGACAAGGTGACGCGTAGCCGCGCCGTCCCGGCAGGCACCGTCGGCGGCCGGATACCCGGCACCCAGAACCCCTGGTCGTACAAGGCCTTCGCCGCGCGCATGGCTTCATCGTTGGCGCCGATGATTACGGGCTGGATCGCGGTGTTCGATGGGAACAGCTTCCAGCGCTGCAGGTTCAGTTCGCTGCGCAACTGGCCGATCAGTGACCGCAGGTGGGCGCGGCGCTGCGCGCCTTCTTCACCGTCAATGATGTCCATGCTTGCCATCAGCGCATGCGACAGCGCGGGCGCGGCGGCTGTGGTGTAGATGTAGGGGCGCGCCCGCTGCACCAGCCATTCGATGACGGTTGCATGCGCGGCGACGAATGCGCCGCCGACGCCGGCGGCCTTGCCAAGCGTTCCCACGTACACGAGGTAAGGCGAACGCAGGTTGAAATGTTCGAGCGCGCCGCGCCCGTGCTGTCCGAGCACACCGAAGCCGTGCGCGTCGTCGACGATCAGCCAGGCGCCGTACTGTTCGCACAGCTTCAACATTTTCGGCAGCGGCGCGAGGTCGCCGTCCATGCTGAACACACTGTCGGTAACGACGAGCTTTGTCGTTGCCGTGCTTGCCTTGAGCAGTTGTTCCAGTGCATCCGCATCGCCGTGCGCGTAGACCTTCACGCCAGTACGGGCAAGTCGTGCACCGTCGATGAGCGAAGCGTGGTTCAGTTCTTCGGAGAAGATCTCCGCTTCATGCCCGGCGAGGGCCGTCAGCACCGCCAGGTTAGCCATGTAGCCGGTGCAGAAATACAGGGCGCGCGGCGATTCGAGGTGCGGCGACAGGAAATCGGCGAAGCGCTCTTCGAGCAAGGCGTGGGCGCGCGAATGACCACTGATCAAGTGCGAGGCGCCGCTGCCGACACCGTAGCGCGCCGCCCCTTCCTGCAAAGCCTCGACCAGGCGCGGATGCGAGGCAAGGCCGAGATAGTCGTTGCTGCAGAAGGCCAGCATGTCGCGGCCATCGACTTTCATGCGCGGCGCGCACGGCGTCTCGGCGACGCGCAGGCGGCGGCGCAGGCTTTGGCGGTCGAGCTCCTGCAGTCCGCGTTCGAGGTTGGCAAGCAATTCCATCGTCATGCCTCCACAACCTTGTTGAACACGGCGTGCGTGCGCGATGCAAGCAGCGCAATTTCCTCATCGTCGAGGATGTAGGGCGGCATCAGGTACACGGTGCGGCCGATGGGGCGCAGCAGCAGTTCCTGCTGCAGGGCCTCGGTGAAGAAGCGCCGCGAGAAGGTCGCTGCCTTCGCGGGATCGTTCACCACCGCATCGAATGCCCACATCATGCCGCGCTGGCGGAAGTTCCGGACCCTGGCGTGCGAGGTAAGCGGCGCCAGCGCGGCAGTCATCTTTTCCGCGCGCTCGCGGTTATGGTTGAGCACGTCGTCTTCCTCAAAGATGGCCAGTGTCGCCAGCGCCGCGCGGCAGGCGAGCGGGTTGCCGGTGTAGGAATGCGAGTGCAGGAAGCCGCGCGTGACATCGCTGTGATAGAAGGCACGATAGATGTCATCGCGTGTCATGACCAGCGACAGCGGCAGGTAACCGCCGCTGATGCCCTTCGACAGGCAAACGAAATCGGGCCAGATCGATGCCTGCTCGCAGGCGAAGAAGGTACCGGTGCGGCCGCAACCAACCGCGATTTCATCCGCGATCAGGTGGACCTGGTAGCGGTCGCACAGGGCGCGCACTTCCTTCAGGTAGACCGGATCGTACATCGCCATGCCGGCAGCGCACTGGACCAGCGGCTCGATGATGACAGCTGCGATCCTGTCGCTGCGATCCTGCAGCAGTATCTCCAGGTCCTTCGCGGCACGGCGGGCTACGTCGGCAGCACTTTCTCCATCCCGCGCATTGCGTGCATCGGGCGCCGTCACGACATGCGATTGCTGCAGCATCGGGCCGTAGGCGTCGCGGAAGATGGCGACGTCGGTGACGGCAAGCGCTCCGACCGTCTCTCCGTGGTAGCTGCCTTTCAGGCAAACGAATTCGCGCTTCGCATCCTTGCCGCTGTTGCGCCAGTAATGGAAGCTCATCTTGAGCGCGATCTCGGTGGCGGAAGCGCCATCCGACGCATAGAAGCAGTGGCCGAGCACGCCGCCAGTCAGCGCCGACAGCTTTTCCGACAGGGTGATCACCGGTTCGTGCGTGAAGCCGGCGAGCATCGCATGTTCCAGCAGGTCGAGCTGTTCCTTCAGCGCGGCGTTAATGCGCGGATTGGCATGGCCGAACAGGTTGACCCACCACGAACTGATGGCATCGAGGTAGCGCTGGCCGTTGGCGTCGTACAGCCACGCACCGCGCCCATGGCTGACCGGCACCAGCGGCACCGTTTCATGGTGCTGCATCTGTGTGCACGGGTGCCAGACGCTTTTCAGGCTGCGTTCGACCCAGTCGGATTTGAGGCTTGCGTTCAAGACTGCTCCAATGTTTCCTTGCCGGCGACGCTATCCCAGCCAGTTCGGCTTGCGCTTCTCCAGGAATGAACGCACACCTTCCTTGCCCTCTTCGGAACTGCGGATGTCTGCGATGCGCTCTGCCGTGTCGGCGATCAGTTCCGCGGTCAGCGGTTTGCCGGCGACGTCCTGCACGAGGCGCTTGGCTTCCTTCACGGCGTTCGGGCTGTTGGTGACCAGTGCCTTGACGATGTCGGCGACTGCCGCGTCCAGTGCGTCAGCGGTGGTGACCTGGTGCACGAATCCGATCCGGTGTGCTTCCTGGGCGGAGAAACGCTCCGCAGTGAGGAAATAGCGGCGGGCGGCGTTTTCGCCCATCGCGATAATGACGTAAGGCGAGATTGTCGCAGGAATCAGGCCCAGTTTTACCTCGCTCAGGCAAAAATTAGTTGCCTCGCTTGCAACAATGACGTCACATGCCGCGGCCAGTCCCATGCCGCCTGCGTAGCAATCGCCCTGCACCTTCGCGACGACCGGCTTCGGACAGGTGTAGATGGTGCGCAACATCTCCGCCAGCTGGCCGGCATCAGCACGGTTTTCCTCGTGCGTGTAGCCGGCCATCTTCTTCATCCAGTTGAGGTCCGCACCGGCGCAGAACGCCGGGCCGTTGGCGGCGAGCACGATCGTTCGTACGTCGCCGTTCTTCCCCAATTCGCGGAATGCCTGGGTGATTTCCGCAATCGTCGTTTCGTTGAACGCGTTGCGCACTTCCGGCCGGTTCAGCGTGACGGTCGCCACGCGGCCGTCGATGGACACTTCAAGGGTCTGGTAGCTCATGCTTACATCCTGAATACGCCAAACTTCGTTTCCGGAATCGGCGCATTCAGCGACGCGCTCAATCCCAGTCCCAGCACCATGCGGGTATCCGCCGGGTCGATGACGCCGTCGTCCCACAGGCGTGCCGACGCGTAGTACGGATGGCCCTGGTGTTCGTACTGCTCGCGGATCGGCGCCTTGAAGGCTTCCTCTTCCTGCGCCGACCAGCTGCCGCCCTTGGCTTCGATGCCGTCGCGCTTGACGGTCGCCAGCACGCTGGCCGCCTGCTCGCCGCCCATGACCGAAATACGCGCGTTCGGCCACATCCACAACATGCGCGGCGAGAAACCGCGGCCGCACATGCCGTAGTTGCCGGCGCCGAAGCTGCCGCCGATGATCACGGTGAACTTCGGCACGGAGGCGGTCGATACCGCCGTCACCATCTTCGCGCCATTGCGCGCGATGCCTTCGTTCTCGTACTTGCGGCCGACCATGAAGCCGGTGATGTTCTGCAGGAAGACCAGCGGGATCTTGCGCTGGCAGCACAGTTCGATGAAGTGCGAACCTTTCAGCGCCGATTCCGAGAACAGGATGCCGTTGTTGGCAATGATGCCGACCGGCATGCCAAAGATGTGTGCGAAGCCGCACACCAGCGTGGTGCCGTAGCGTGCCTTGAACTCGTCGAATTCGCTGCCATCCACGATGCGCGCGATCACTTCGCGCACGTCGAAAGGCTTGCGGGTATCCGTCGGGATCACGCCGTACAGTTCATGCGTGTCGTACTTCGGCGCCACCGGCTCGCGCAGCACGAGCTGCTGCGGCTTCTGGCGGTTGAGGTTGGAAACGATGGTGCGCGCCAGCGACAGGGCGTGCATGTCGTTCATCGCGAGATGGTCGACCACGCCGGACAGGCGCGTGTGCACGTCACCGCCGCCAAGGTCTTCCGCGCTCACCACTTCGCCGGTCGCTGCCTTCACCAGCGGCGGGCCGCCGAGGAAAATCGTGCCCTGTTCCTTCACGATGATCGATTCATCGCTCATCGCCGGCACATAGGCGCCACCGGCCGTGCAGGAACCCATCACCACCGCGATCTGCGGAATGCCCTTGGCCGACAGGTTGGCCTGGTTGTAGAAGATGCGGCCGAAGTGGTCGCGATCCGGGAACACGTCGTCCTGGTTCGGCAGGTTGGCGCCACCGGAATCCACGAGATAGATGCACGGCAGGTTGTTCTGGTCGGCGATCTCCTGCGCACGCAGGTGTTTCTTCACCGTCATCGGGTAATAGGTGCCGCCCTTGACCGTCGCATCGTTGCAGACGATCACGCATTCCTGCCCGGCGACGCGCCCGATGCCGGTGATGATGCCGGCCGACGGCGCGGCGCTGTCGTACATGTCGTACGCCGCCAGCTGCGACAGTTCGAGGAAGGGCGTCCCCGGGTCGAGCAGCATCTGCACGCGGTCGCGCGGCAACAGCTTGCCGCGCGAGACATGCTTTTTGCGCGCGTCTTCACCGCCGCCAAGCGAAATCTTCGCGATCTTTTCCTTCAGGTCGTCGACCACGCGCTGCATGGCGGCAGCGTTGTTCTTGAAGTCTTCGCTGCGGGTGTTCAGTTTGCTTTCAATGTGAGCCATGTCCGGTCCTTTGTTATTGTCGTGTTCAAGCCGTCTTGTCTTCTTCGAGCTTGAGTTCTTCTTTCATCAGTTCACGCATCCTGAACTTCTGCACCTTGCCGGTGATCGTCATCGGGAAGGCGCTGACGAAACGGATGTAGCGCGGCACCTTGTAATGCGCGATCTGGCCGCGGCAGAATTCGCGCACGCCCTCTTCATCCAGCTCGGCGCCCTGGCGCAGGACGATCCATGCGCACAGTTCTTCCCCGTACTTCTTGTCGGGAACGCCGACCACCTGCACATCCTGCACGGCAGGGTGGCGATACAGGAATTCCTCGATCTCGCGCGGATAAATGTTCTCGCCGCCGCGGATCACCATGTCCTTGATGCGGCCGGAAATATTCACGTAACCTTCGGCATCCATCACCGCGAGGTCGCCGGTATGCATCCAGCCTTCGGCGTCGATGGCTTCGGCGGTTTTCTGCGGATCTTCCCAGTAGCCGTGCATGACCGAATAGCCGCGCGTGCACAGCTCGCCCGACGCCCCAATGGGCACGATCTCGCCGCTTTCCGGATTCACGATCTTCACTTCGAGATGCGGCTGGGTCAGGCCGACGGTCGACACGCGCTTTTCGAGCGGCGTGTCGACCGTGCTCTGGCAACTGACCGGACTCGTCTCGGTCATGCCGTAGGCAATGGTGACCTCGCGCATGTTCATGTCGCTGACGACGCGCTTCATGACCTCGATCGGGCAGGGCGAGCCGGCCATGATGCCGGTACGCAGCGTCGAGAGGTTGAATTCCTTGAAGCGCGGATGGTCAAGTTCGGCGATGAACATCGTCGGCACGCCGTGCAGGCCGGTGCAGCGCTCCTTCTCTACCGCTTCCAGCACGGAGAGCGGATCGAAGGCTTCGTTGGGATAGACGATCGTCGCGCCATGCGTGAGGCAGGCGAGGTTGCCGAGCACCATGCCGAAGCAGTGGTAGAGCGGAACCGGGATGCAGAGCCTGTCCTGCGGCGTCAGGCGCATCGCCTCGCCGATGAAGAAGCCATTGTTCAGCACATTGCGGTGAGTGAGCGTCGCGCCCTTCGGAAAACCGGTGGTGCCGCTGGTGAACTGGATGTTGATCGCATCGGTGTTCTTCAGGTTCTTTGCGATCTCCGCCAGGCGTGCATCGTCGGGATTGCCCGTTGCCATCAAGTCGGCGAAGCGCATCATGCCGGGAACGTGTTCGTCGCCCAGTTGAATCACGGTCTTCAGCGCCGGCACCTTGGCAGCATTGAGGGCGCCCGGCTTGCTCGAGGCCAGTTCCGGCGCCGTCGCCTGCACCATCTCGATGTAATTGCTGGTCTTGAACGTGGTCATCGTGATCAGCGATTTGCAGCCGACCTTGTTGAGCGCGTATTCCAGCTCCGCAAGACGGTAGGCCGGATTGATGTTGACGAGGATGAGGCCTGCCTTGGCCGTCGCGATCTGCGTCAGCAGCCATTGCGCGTTGTTGTGCGACCAGATGCCGATACGGTCGCCGGGACGCAGGCCGGATTCGAGAAGCGCACTCGCCAGCCGGTTCGACTCCTGCTGCAGCTGACGGTAGGTGGTGCGGATCTGCTGGTGGCATGACACCAGCGCCTCGTTATCGGGAAAACGGCTGGCCATGCCATCGAAGAAATCGCCGATCGTCTGTTCGATCAACGGCGTTTCGCGACTGCCCTGGTCGTAGCTTGTAACCAACTTCGCCATTCCAATATCTCCACTCATTTGTTATCAGGAAAATTTCCGTCGACATAGAACCAGCGGCCGTCCTCGCGCACGAAACGGCTGACCTCGTGCAGGCGATGGGCGCGTCCGCCGATCTTGTAGCGGGCGACGAATTCCACGGTCGCGTCGTCGCCGGCGGGAACATGCTTCTTTACCTCCAGCCCCAGCCATTTCGTGCCGTCGTCCTGCGCGATGACGTCGGCAGGACGTGTGCTCGGATGCCAGGTCGCCTTCAGGTAAGGCTCCTTCTGCAGGACATAGGCGCTGTAGCGCGAGCGCATCAGCTGCTCCGCCGACTCCGGGATCTCGCCGTGGTCGATGAACCGCCCGCAGCAGCGCTCGTACGCGGGGCCGCCGCAGGGGCAGGGCTGCGCATCCTTCTTTGCCATTACGCCTTCTTGGCCTTTTCCGCGACCGGGGCGCCGGCCGCCTTCCACGCGCTGAATCCGCCTTCAATATGCGCGACGTTTTCCATGCCCATGTCCTGCACGGTCTTGGTGGTCAGCGCGCTGCGCCAGCCGGCGGCGCAGAAGAAAATGAATTCCTTCTTCTCGCCGAACACCGGCTTGAAGTACGGGGAATCGGGGTCGACCCAGAATTCGATCATGCCGCGCGGCGCGGGATAGGCGCCGGGGATGACGCCGTCGCGCTCCAGTTCGCGCACGTCGCGCACGTCGACGAACTGCACATTCGGATTCTCGAGCCTGGCTTGCGCTTCGGCCACGCTGTAGGTCTTGACCTGTGCCATCGCTTCGTCGACCAGCGCCTTGTAGCCCTTCTTCATCGGCATGATGTTGTCTCCCTAGATGTTTCCGTTTTTCAAAAATGCTTCGAGCTGGTCGAAGCGGTCGAAACCCCAGAACGGTTCGCCGTCCGCAATGACGAAGGGCGAACCAAATACGCCGCGTTCGACAGCCGCTTCGACTTCGGCTTTCAGCATGTCCTTGATTTCCTGGCTGTTCGCGCCCTCCAGGACGGCGTCGTGGCGAATGCCGATCTTCGCGCATGCCGGAGCGATGCCCTCCGGGCGCGAGATGTCGATGCCGTCGACGAAATACGATGCGTACGCGGCTTTCGCAAACGGCACCGCCTTGTACGCGCCGAAGTCGCGCGCAATCCAGGTCATTGCACGAGCGGGAAGCTGGGTGGCGATGGGGAAGCCGGCAGGGCGCTTGTACGGAATCTCGTGGAAGCGCGCGCTGCGCTCGAAATCGCGATACGAGTATTCGCCCTTCAAGGGCACCGTCGGCAACGGCATGCCGCCGGTGGTCTTGAAGATCGCACCGAGCAGGACCGGATGCCACGCCACGCGACGGCCATGCTTCGCCGCGAGCGCCTCGATGCGTGACGCAGCGAAGTACCCGTAGGGCGAAGAAAAGTCGAAGTAAAAATCGAGCGGCGTCGCCATGTGCATTCCGTCAGGCCAGCGCGCGGCTGATCAGGATCTTCTGGATTTCGCTCGTGCCTTCGTAGATCTGGCAGACGCGCACATCGCGATAGATGCGCTCGACCGGGAAATCGCTGACATAACCGTAGCCGCCGTGGATCTGGATCGCATCCGAACAGACGCGCTCGGCCATCTCGCTGGCAAACATCTTGGCCATGGCCGCCTCTTTCAGACAGGGTTTACCCGCATCCTTCAGGCTGGCGGCGTGCCAGATGAGCTGGCGGGCGGCTTCGATCTGCGTCGCCATCTCGGACAGCTTGAACTGCACCGCCTGGTGTTCGAACAGCGTCTTGCCGAAGCTGGTGCGCTCCTTCGCATACGCGAGCGCGGCATCGAAGGCGGCGCGCGCCATGCCGACGGACTGCGAGGCGATGCCGATACGGCCGCCTTCCAGTCCCGACAGCGCGATCTTGTAGCCCTGGCCTTCTTCGCCAATCAGGTTCTGCGCGGGGATGCGGCAATTCTCGAACAGGATCTGCGCGGTGTCCGAGGAGTGCTGGCCCATCTTTTCTTCGAGACGCGCAACGATGTAGCCTGGCGTATTCGTCGGCACCCAGAACGCGCTGATGCCGCGCTTGCCGGCTTCGCGGTCGGTAACGGCCATCACGATCGCGACGTCGGCATACTTGCCGCTGGTAATGAACTGCTTCACGCCGTTCAACACGTAGGCGTCGCCGTCGCGCGTCGCCGTCGTACGCAGTGCGGACGCATCGCTGCCGACGTGCGGCTCGGTCAGGCAGAAGGCGCCGAGCATCTCGCCGCGCGCGAGGGGCTTGAGCCATTGTTCCTTCTGCGCATCGTTCGCGTACATCATGGCGATGCTGCATACCGGGCAGTTGTTGACGGAAATGACGGTCGAGGTGCCGCCATCGCCAGCGGCGATTTCTTCCAGCACGAGCGACAGCGAGAGGTAGTCGAGACCCGCGCCACCCAGTTCTTCCGGCACGGCGACGCCGAAGGCGCCCAGTTCCGCGAGGCCTTTCAGCTCATCCTTCGGGAAGTGGTGTTCCTTGTCCCAGCGGGCGGCGTTGGGGGCGAGGCGTTCCTGCGAGAAGGCGCGCAGCGCGTCGCGGATCATTTCGTGTTGTTCCGACAGAACCATGTTTGATTTCCCTTTACCAGGCCAGCGCACGGCCGGCGTAATTGCGGTAAGTGCCGCTGTCTTCTTGTTTGAGTCCGCTGATCACGGTGAGCAGGCCGCTCACGCTTTCATCGACGGAAATGGATGCATTCGGTCCGCCCATGTCGGTACGCACCCAGCCGGGGCACATCGCAACGAAGGTAGCGGACGGGTAGTCGAGCGACGCGCTCTTGACGGCCATGTTCAGCGCGGCCTTCGAGGTGCGGTACAGCCAGCCGTAGGTGGAATCGGTCTCGCCGATGCTGCCCATGCCGCTGCTGATGAAGGCGAACTTGCCCTGCGCCGCTTCCACCATCGGCGCAATCGTCGGAATGGCCTGCATCGCGCCCAGCACGTTGGTGTGCATCACCGCGTCGAAATCCTTTGCGGTGGGCGGCGACTTCGGGCTCTGGCCTTCGGGGCCGTAGACGCCGGCGACATAGACGGCCAGGTCCAGCTTTTCGCCGTCGAGCTGCCAGCCGAGTCCAGCCAGCGAATCGGGATTGGCCACATCGAGCTTGAACGACTCCGCGGCAGCAGTGCGCAATTCGGCAAGCGAGACGTCGTCGCGTGCCGTGGCAATCACGCGCCAGTTGGCGGCGAGGAGCTGGCGCACGAATTCGCGGCCGATGCCGCGGGAGGCGCCGAGGATGAGTGCGGTTGGCATGATGAGTAGCATTCGTTGGTTTTACTCCCTCCCCTTCAAGGGGAGGGTTGGGGTGGGGATGGGGTACCAATGCAACCGAAACCCATCCCCCACCTAACCTCCCCCTTGAAGGGGGAGGAACGTGGCATCAGACGAGTTCAATCGCCATTGCCGTACCTTCACCACCGCCGATACACAGCGACGCCACGCCCAGCTTGCCGCCGGTCTTCTTCAGCGCACCGATCAGGGTAACGAGGATACGCGCACCGGACGCACCGATCGGATGGCCCAGCGCGCACGCACCGCCATGGATGTTGATCTTGTCGTGCGGGATGCCGTGCTCGCGCATGGCCGCCATCGGGACGACGGCGAACGCCTCGTTGATCTCGAACAGGTCCACATCCTTGGTGGTCAGGTTCAGCTTCTTGTACAGCTTCTCGATCGCACCGACGGGTGCCGTGCTGAACCAGTTGGGTTCCTGCGCATGCGTGGTGTGGCCGAGGATGCGCGCGATCGGCGTGCAGCCCAGCTTCTTCGCGGTCGATTCGCGCATCATCACGAGTGCCGCGGCGCCGTCATTGATCGAGGATGACGAAGCGGCAGTGATGGTGCCGTCCTTCTTGAACGCCGGCTTGAGCGAAGGAATCTTGTCGAGGCGCGCTTTCAGCGGACCTTCGTCCTTGTCGATCACGGTATCGCCGCCCTTGCCCGCGATCGTCACCGGTGCAATTTCCCACTTGAAGGAGCCGTCGTTCGTCGCGGCCTGCGCGCGCTGCACCGAGGCGATGGCGTAGGCATCCTGCTCTTCACGGGTGAACTCGTACTTCGCCGCGCAGTCCTCGCCGAAGGTGCCCATCGAGCGGCCCTTCTCGTAAGCGTCTTCCAGGCCGTCGAGCATCATGTGGTCGTACATCATCGCGTGCCCGATACGGTAGCCGCCGCGCGCCTTCGGGATCAGGTAAGGCGCGTTGGTCATCGACTCCATGCCGCCTGCGACCACCACTTCATTGCTGCCGGCCAGCAGCGAGTCGTAGCCGATCATCGCGGCCTTCATCGCCGAGCCGCACATCTTGGACAGCGTCACCGCGCCCGCGGAGACGGGAATGCCGGCCTTGATCGCTGCCTGGCGCGCCGGCGCCTGGCCCTGGCCCGCCATCAGGCAATTGCCGAACAGGACTTCCTCGACGAACTTCGGCTCCAGGCCTGCGCGCTCGACGGCAGCGCGGATCGCGACTGCGCCCAGGTCGCTTGCGGACAGCGCGGAAAAATCGCCCTGGAAGGCGCCCATCGGGGTACGTGCTGCGCCGACGATAACAATAGGATCACTCATCATTCATCTCCAGTCTTGGCTAGGCGGCTTGGGCCGCGTGGGTAAGGGGTTTGTAGCTGAAGCGCAGTTCCTGCGGGTACGGGAACACGTCCTCGACATGTCCGTCGAGGATGCGCTGCTTGGCGCGCTGCCAGTATTTCGCCGTCAGCAGGTCGGCGTGGTGTTTCAGGAAGTACTTGCGCACTTCCGTGTTGCCGAGCAGGAAGGTGCCGAACTGCTCGGGGAAAACGTCGTTCTTCGCCACCGGATACCACGGCTCGCTGGCCATCTCGTCCTCTTCGTTGCGGGGCGCGGGAATCTCGCGGAATTGGCAGTCGGTGATGTATTCGATCTCGTCGTAGTCGTAGAACACCACGCGGCCATGCTTGGTGACGCCGAAGTTTTTGTACAGCATGTCGCCGGGGAAGATGTTCACGCCGACCAGGTCCTTGATCGCGTTGCCATACTCGACGATGCCGTGCTCCATGGCGGCATGGTCGCCGCGCTTCTCTGCTTCCGAAAGCCAGATGTTCAGCGGAATCATGCGGCGCTCGATGTACAGGTGCTTGATGATGATCTCGTCGCCTTCTTCCTCGACGATGGAGGGCGCGACTTCCTTCAGTTCCGCCAGAAGCTCGGACGAGAAGCGCGAGCGCGGGAAGGCGACGTTGGAGTATTCCAGCGTATCGGCCATGCGGCCCACGCGGTCGTGGTTCTTCACCAGCAGGTATTTTTCCTTGACGGTCGCGCGCGTGGTTTCCTTCGGCGCCGGGAAGTAGTCCTTGATCACCTTGAATACATAGTTGAAGGACGGCAGCGCGAACACGACCATCACCAGTCCGCGAATGCCGGGCGCGGCCTCGAAGCAGTCCGACGAATGCCGCAGGTGGTGCAGGAAGTCGCGATAGAACGCCGCCTTGCCCAGCTTCTGCAGGCCGAGGATGGTGTAGATCTCGCTGCGCGGCTTGTAGGGCATCAGCGAGCGCAGGAAGTGCACGTAGGCGGACGGGACTTCCATGTCGACCATGAAGTAGGCGCGCGTGAACGAGAACAGCACCGTGATCAGCGTCGGGTCGAACAGCACCGTGTCGAGCACCAGCTGGCCTTTGCGGTTGTACAGGATGGGCACGACGAACGGGTAGATACGATTGCCGTTGATGCCCTTGCCGACGATGTAGGCGCCCTTGTTGCGGTAGAACAGGCTGGCGAGCACCTGAATCTGGTGGTTGGGTTCGAGCAGGTCGCTGCCGAACATTGCCCGCATGCGCGCCTCGACGAAGCCGACGTCGCGGTCGAGGTCGGCGAAGGGCGGCGACAGCTGGAAGTTGGTGACGATGCGCTTGAGCGTGAAGTGCAGCCCGTCCTTGGCCGGGTAATAGACGCGGTAGGTCGGCAGGAGTTCTTCCGTCTCCAGGTACTCCGTCGACACCGCAGGCCGCACGAAGATGAAATCGTTGTGATAGTACGAGCGGTGCAGGATGTTGCAGCACACGGAATTGAAGAAGGTCTCCGCCAGCTCCGGCTGCTTGTGATTGATCAGCAAGCCGATGTAGTGCAGCTTCACCTCGCGCCAGACTTCGTCGTCGATTTCTTCCTGGTCGTACTCGTCTTCGAGCATCTGCACGCATTCCTGCACGCGCGTGTCGTAGAAAGCGATCCGTTCGCGCGCCTTCTGCTGCGCGGTTTTCCAGTCGCCTTTCTCGAAATAGCGCTTCGCTGCCTGGCTCTCCGCGCGGAACAGCCGGTAGTGCTTGTCGAAGCCGTCCAGGATTGTGCGCGCAATGTCGAATGCGATCTGGGACGAGAGGAGTTTGGGGAAGGCGATCTGGGGCATGTCAACGCTCGAAGTGGTTCTTCCAAGCCTCCAGTTTAGCCAAATCCACCCCGATGCCGCCGCAGACGACGACCAGGGGAGCATGAAATTCTTTCAAGAGCGGTAATTGCTGATATGCAACGGCAAGTGCGGCGCCGCAGGCGGGCTCGACCAGGGTGCGCAGGTCATCGGCAAAGCGCAGGCAGGCGTCCACGGCCTGCGCATCACTGACGGTCAAGGTGCGCACATCATGACGCTTTGTCCATTCAAATGCCTGCTGTGCAACACGCTTTGCGCCGAGTGTCGTCGCGATCGAAGTGATCGCCGGCAGGGTGACGAGTTCGCCGGCATGGACGGCGGCATTCAGCGATGCCGCACCTTCCGTCTCTACGGCGATAACAGGCACATGCGCCTTTCCGTTGCGATGCAGGCCTTCGAGCACACCGCACAGCAGTCCTCCGCCGCCGACCGAGCAAATGACGACGTCGAAGTCGATTCCTGCTTCTTTCGCCTGCTGCACGGCCTCGTCGATCAGCGTGGCATTGCCGTCCCAAATGTCGGGATGATCGAAGGGTGGGATGTAGACGGCGCCGGGCGCCTGGCAGAGGCGCAACGCCTCTTCGTTGGTTTCGTCCCAGACATTGCCGGACACGATGCATTCCGCGCCGATGTCCCGGATCTTGCCGCGTACCGACTCATGCGTAGTTTGCGGAACGAGGATGGTCGTGCGCACGCCAAGTGCAGAGCCGGCGACGGCAGCGGCAAACCCGGCGTTGCCGCCGGACGGGCAAACGAAATGCGTGGCCCCGTTTTCCGCCGCGCGCCGGCACATGGTGCCGATGCCGCGCAGCTTGAAGGAGCCGGACGGTTGCAGGTTCTCCATTTTCAGCACGACCTGCTTCCCGAGCGCGGCCGAAAGCGGGCCGTGCCTGAGCAGTGGTGTGGTGATGTGGAGGGCTGACATAGGGAAGCCTATTTCCGGTTGCGCGGCAGGACGGCCATGGTGGCGCTCAGCTTGCTGATCAAGGTCTTCCGCTCGCCGGCCAGGGCAAACACTTCCGCCTCGACGACATGGAACGCCTTGCCCGGCTTGAGAACCTGGGCGCGGCACAACAATGCGTCGCCCGTGCCGGCACGCAGAAGGTGGATCTTGAATTCCGACGTCAGGATGAAATCTTCTTCCGCCGTCACCGTCATGGCCGCACCGCCGGCAGTGTGGTCCGCGATGGTCGCCTGCACACCGGCGTGGATGACGCCGGTGTGCTGCAGGTGACGCGGCTCGATGCGAAGGGATGATTCGCACCAGCCGGGACCGCAGTCGACAAACGTGATGCCGACGGCGGACAGGAAAGCGGCTTCGTTGAAGGCGTCCTTGACGACCTTGCGGTAGTTGGGGTCGAGGGCATGCATGGGGTGTCTCCGCCAACAATCCTTCAGCTACTGGCTCCCTCCTCCTGGAAGGGGAGGGAGTCGTTTTATGGTGGTTCTCGTATTACTTCGTCTCTGCAAACAACTCGCGGCCAATCAGCATCCGGCGAATCTCGCTGGTGCCCGCGCCGATTTCATACAGCTTCGCATCGCGCCACAGGCGGCCGACCGGGTATTCGTTGATGTAGCCGTTGCCGCCCAGCGTCTGGATCGCTTCGCCGGCCATCCAGGTGGCCTTTTCTGCCGAGTAGAGGATTGCGCCAGCGGCATCCTTGCGCAGCGCGCGCACCTGTTCCGGCAACTTCGCGCGGTCGCATGCCTGGCCGACTGCATAGACATAGGCCTTGCAAGCCATCATGGTCGAGTACATGTCAGCGAGCTTGCCCTGCATGAGCTGGAATTCACCGATCGGCTGGCCGAACTGCTTGCGGTCATGGACGTAGGGAACGACGGCGTCCATGCAGGCCTGCATGATGCCCAGCGGGCCGCCGGAGAGCACGGTGCGCTCGAAGTCGAGGCCCGACATGAGCACGTTGACGCCCTTGCCGAGGCCGCCGAGGACGTTTTCCGCCGGCACTTCGCAGTTTTCAAAAACCAGTTCGCCGGTGTGCGATCCGCGCATGCCGAGCTTGTCGAGCTTTTGCGCAACCGAGAAACCCTTGAAGCCCTTTTCAATCAGGAAGGCAGTCATGCCACGCGGGCCGGCTTCGATGTCGTTCTTCGCATAGACCACGAGCACGTCGGCGTCCGGACCGTTGGTGATCCACATCTTGGTGCCGTTGAGCACCCAGCGGTCGCCCTTCCAGTCGGCGCGCAGCTTCATGCTGACGACGTCGGAGCCGGCGTTCGGCTCGGACATCGCGAGGGCGCCGACGTGTTCGCCGGAAATCAGCTTGGGCAGGTATTTCTGCTTCTGTTCTTCAGTGCCGTTGCGCTTGATCTGGTTGACGCACAGGTTGGAATGCGCGCCGTAGGACAGGCCGACCGACGCGGATGCGCGGGAGATTTCTTCCATCGCAACGATGTGCGCGAGGTAGCCCATGTCGGTGCCGCCGTATTCCTCGGACACCGTGACCCCCAGCAGGCCGAGCTCGCCCATCTTCTTCCACAGGTCCATCGGAAACTGGTCGGTGCGGTCGATTTCCGCTGCGCGCGGCGCAATCTCCGCCTGGGCGAATTGCTGCACGGTCTCGCGCAGCGCGGCGATGTCTTCGCCATGGTCAAAGGTCAAGCCGGGCAAATGGATCATGTCGTCCTCACGTTGTTGGATTATTGGCAACCGGTGCGGGCGCACGCGGCCGTCGATGATGCAAAATCATACTTCCAATTTACGTTTACGTAAACGTAAAGCAGATACGGTGAAATTACGGTATCAAGGCCGCTCAGGCGGCATCTTTCAGCTTTCGCGTCGAGGGTTTCTTGGCGGCACTGGATTTGCCTTGCTTGTCGCCGTCGAGCAGGCGCAGGCACTCCTCTTCGTGCGCGGCAATCTCGGCCAGCGTCACTTCCAGGTCTTCGCGCTGGCGCTCCAGGGTTTCGCGGTGCTGCGCCAGGACGGTGAGGAAGCGCTTCAGCTGCGCCGTCGTGTCCTTGGGCGACTCGTACATGTCGACCAATGCCTTGATTTCCTGCAGGCTGAGGCCGAGCCGCTTGCCGCGCAGCGTCAGCTTGAGGCGGGTGCGTTCCCGTGCGCTGTAGACACGCGTGCGGCCGCCGGCGCCTTCGCGTTTCGGACTCAGCAAGCCCTGGTCTTCGTAGAAGCGGATGGCTCGCGGCGTGATGTCGAATTCGCGCGCAAGTTCGGTAATCGTGTAGGTCGGCATGGCGGAATCTGGGTGGCGTCAGCAATAAAAACGGATTGGTCTTAGAATCGCTGGTATCGGTTGCAGTTTACGTTAACGTAAAGCGCATTGTAGACGCGCTTCCCGGAAATGTGAACACGCATGCGCAGTCTTGGAAACTGGAAACTTTTCACATGAATCCGCTCGAATCCCAGCTCAGCTACGCCTTTGGCGACACCATTCCCGCGGCCGGCAAGCGCCACGAAATCGCTCCCGGCGTTTACTGGCTGCGCATGGGGCTGCCTTTCGCGCTCGACCACATCAACCTGTGGCTGCTGCGGGACGGCGAAGGATGGACGATTGTCGATTGCGGCATTGCGAACGATGCGACCCGCGACGCGTGGGAAACCGTATTTGCCAACGAACTCGAAGGCCTGCCGGTGACGCGCGTCATCGCCACGCACTGCCACCCGGACCATGTCGGCCTGGCCGACTGGCTGTGCAGCCGCTGGAATGTGCCGCTCTGGATGAGTACCGGCGAATACGGCTTTGCCCGCATGATGTCGGGTTCGCTGCCCGGCGTGGACGGCACGGCAATGCTGCCGCATTTCCAGCGCCACGGACTCACGGACGAGGCCATGCTGGAAAAGCTGCAGGGGCGCAAGAGCTATTACCCCACGCTGGTGCCGGCGGTTCCCGCTTCATATCGCCGCGTTCAGGATGGCCAGGTGCTCAATATCGGCGGGCATGGATGGCAGGTGATCACCGGTTTCGGCCATGCGCCCGAACATGTGTCCCTGTATTGCGAACACCTGAAGATCCTGATCTCCGGGGACATGGTGCTGCCGCGCATTTCGACCAACGTGTCGGTCTTTGCCGTCGAACCGGAAGCCAACCCGGTGCAGCTCTACCTCGATTCCCTTGGCAAGTACGACGGGCTGCCCGACGACACGCTCGTCCTGCCTTCGCACGGCAAACCTTTCCGCGGGTTGCATACGCGCATCGGGCAGTTGCGTGATCACCACCGGGAGCGGCTGGACGAAGTCGTTGCCGCATGCGCTACGCCTCAATCGGCGGCCGACATCGTCCCGGTCATGTTCCGTCGTCCGCTGGATGCCCATCAACTGACCTTCGCAATGGGCGAGGCGCTCGCGCACCTCCACAAGCTGTGGTTCGACGGAATTCTCGAGCGCACGACGGATTCCGCTGGCCGGATTCGCTTCCATCGCACCTGATATATATAACCGAGCCTATTTTATTGGCCTTGGTCGCGATTTCGTTGTCATTTTGCAACCGCCCCTGAGGTGTACATTTAATCGCACATTCTGTTGATCTATCGCGCAACACTGGCGTCTCCGCAGGGCAAAAAGCCCTTGTTCGCTTGTCATTGTGTGTTACATTCGCTTAACACATCAGGCCACAGTCAGTTCCTTCCGGACATTGACTGACTGTCAAGCCTTGGCATGGAATAGTTCGCGGTCATGAATCCATCTATCGAACGAGAAAGCTTTAGTGAGCGCTTGCAACAGGCGCTTCGCAACGCGGATTACTCGCCGGACAGCCCGACGCAACTTGCTCGGGAATTCAACATCCGGTTTGAAGGGCGTCCGATTACTGTCCATGCGGCACGCAAGTGGCTGGTTGGCGAAGCGATTCCCACCCAGGAAAAGTTGCGAACGCTCGCGCACTGGCTGGGTGTGCCGGCCGAATGGCTCCGTTTCGGCGGCGCCGAGGGCTATGTGAACGGCGACGGCAACGCCCCGGCACGGTTCGAGTCCGCCGACGTGAAGCTGGTCGCCGACCTGCAACGCCTCGACGCGCATCACCAGGCCATCGCGCGGGAGTTCATCCGAATGCTGGTGCGAATCAATCGCCAGAAATGAGAAGCGTCCGCAAGTAACGCAATCCCGCGACCGCACGGCTTCCGTACCAGGACATCATTTCCCCGTCGAGCAGTCGTACCGGCTTGCCCACCTGCTTTTCAAGCGCATCGACATGCGCCTCGGTGAAGCGATAGGGCTCAGTCGAAAGCAACACCCCGTCAATCGAGCGCACCACCGCGTCCGACCAGTTGAACACCGGATACCGGGAGCCAGCCTCCAAGCCAGCCACCCCCGCCGGACTCCAGCACTCCCACCCGATTTCTTCCATCATCCTTGCGATATAGGTATCGCGCGACACCGTCATCCACGGATCCTGCCAGATGCAGTACAGCATGACCTGCGCCGGCCCCTTCGGCGTCGCCTTCAGCAGTGCGTATTCGCGTTCAAAGGCATCGCATAGTGCTTCCGCCTGTTCATTTGCGCCGAAGATGCCGCCCAGCAGGTGAAAGAGCGCGAGGTTGTCGCGCGGCGCCAGCGGATGCGTCACGATAACGTGAGGAATGAAACTGGCGAGCATGTCGACCACCGGCTTCTCGTTCTCATCGACATTGACGACGAGATGGGTCGGGGCCAGTCGGCGAATTTTGTCGACATTGACGTCCTTGGTGCCACCGACCTTGGGAATGTCGCGCACGACTTCCGCCGGATGGATGCAGAAGCCGGTGCGTCCGAGCAGCGACGACGCGAGGCCGAGGTCGCACAGCAATTCGGTGATCGAGGGCACCAGCGAAACGATGCGCGCCGCGCCGGGTTCAACCGGCGCATGTTCGCGGCCGAGGGCGTCGACGAAGGTCATGGCTTGGCGTGCCGGGGCTTGTGCGGCGCTTTCGAGAATGCCAGGTCGTACAGCCAGTTCGGAAGCAGCCGCAGGGCCTTGGCAACGACGCCCATCTGCCAGGGAATGACACGGTAACTCGTGCCGGCTTCGATCGCCGCTGCCGCCTTGTCGGCAAACACATCGGCATGCATGAGGAAGGGCATCGGATAGGGATTCCCGCGCGTCATCGGCGTATCGATGTAACCGGGGGCGATGGTGACGACCTTGATGCCGCTAGCCCTCATCTCCAGACGCAGGGACTCGCAGTAGCTGATCACAGCCGCCTTGGACGCGCTGTAGGCCTCCGCACCCGGCAGTCCGCGAATGCCGGCAACACTCGCTATCCCGACCAGCCGGCAGTCGCGGCTGCCGGAATGTGCCTGCTGTTTCATCGCAGCGATGAAGGGAGCGAAGGTGGCTGCCGTCGCCGTCACATTGGTGGCGAGGATGCGCTCGAAGACGGCGAGGTCTTCCGAATACTCCGTCAATGTGCCTGCCGAAATGCCGGCGTTGGCGATCACGATATCGATACCACCCCCGGTGCGCATGAAATCCTGTGCTGCCGCCGTCACGGCGGCATGGTCGGTCACATCCACCGCATACACATGATGCTGCTTCCCGGGCAGCGATTGCACAAGTTGATCCAGCATCTCGCGACGGCGTGCGAGCAGGCCGAGGACGGCCCCTTGCTGCGCGTAGTGTTTCGCCAGCGCGGCACCGAGGCCGCTCGAGGCACCAGTGATGAAGACACGTTTCATTCTTGTTGTTCCGGGTACAGGCAAAAAAAAGTCCGCCCTCTTGCGAGAGGCGGACTTCAGTGTAATACGCGCTGGACTTACTTGCCTTGCTTGGCCTTGCCGACCAGCCAGTCCATCACCTGGAACGTCGCCTGGTGCAACACCGGCTCCGGACGGTTGCCCAGGCTGGCGCCGACGATGCTCGGCGACGTGGTGTAACGCCCATCAACCGCGAGCATCGGCACACCATCGACCTGGAAGGACTGCATCAGTTGCGTTGCGCGCTTGGCCTTGCTCTGCACGCCGAAGGAGTTGTACACCTCGAGGAACTTCGCCTTGTCGATGCCGTTCTTGGTGACGAAATCAAGAATCTCGGCATCGGTATCGGTGCGGCGCTTCTCGACGTGGATCGCGTTGAAGAGTTTCTGGTGCAGTTCATCGAACTTGCCCATTGCTTCAAGCGTGTAGAACAGCTTCTGCTGCGGCACCATGCTGTCGCGGAAGGCAACCGGCACGCGCTTGAACACGATGTTGTCGCCCTGCTTCTTCACCCATGCGACGAGCTCATGCTCGAGCGCGAAGCAGTGCGGGCAGGAGTACCAGAAGAATTCGATGACTTCGACCTTCTTGCCGGGTTCGGCCTGCTGCGGCTTGTCCAGTGTGCGGTAGTCGACGCCGTTCTGCGGATTGTTCGGTGCGGCATTGGCGCCGAAGGCGATCAGGCTGATGCTCAGTACTGCAAGAAAACGTTGAAGAAAACGCATTATGCTTCCTTTGCTTGGTGTTAATGACCTATTTGGCGATACGAACCACGGCAGCATCGACACCGTTGTCAGACAGCTTGCCGCGGACCTTGTTCATGGATTCCATCTGGTTGAACGGGCCGACACGGACCCGGTACAGCACGCCGGTTTCCGCCTGCCGCTCGGAGACCTTCGCTTCCACACCCATCAGCGCGAGCTTGGCACGCATGCCTTCGGCGTCGGACTGCTCGCGGAAGGCGCCGGCCTGCAGGAAATAGCTCCACTTGTCGTCCTGGCTGTCGGTCTTCGCTTCCGCCGCTTCCGGCTTCTTCGCGGCGGCCGACAGGTCGATGACCGGCGGCTTGCCTTCCTGCTTTGCTTCGGCCTTGGGATCGACCTTCACCACTTCGGGCTTCTTGTCCGGCTGCGGCGCGGCGGTGTTCTCGGGCGGCGCCACTTCCTTCACCGGCTCCTTGGCCACTTCCTTTGCCGCCTTGTTGCCGTACAGCGGACGGTTAGGATCCGCGCTCTGGTTCGGCGTCGGATCACCCGCCTTGACCTTGCCCGACTTGTCGGTGAAAGGCATCGGCGTCTTGTTGATCGTCATGGCGACGCCCAACGCGATGCCGAGTCCAATGATCAAGCCGATAATGATGCCTAAAATCGTCCCGCCCTGCTGTCTGTACTTTTGCATACTTCCCCGGATTACATCGTGTTACATCCTGGCTGGCGCGGATACGCCGATCAAGGCCAGGCCGTTTCGCAAAACCTGGCGCGTCGCTATCAACAACGCGAGACGCGCCATTTTCGTGGACACGTCGTCGACCAGGACGCGCTCGGCGTTGTAGTAGCTGTGCAGCTCGCCCGCCAGGTCGCGCAGGTAGAACGCTACCTGATGCGGGCCGAGTTCGTCGAGGGCTTTTTGTAACATTTCCGGATACTCCGCGAGCTTCTGCAACAGCGCGGCTTCGCGCGGCGAAGTCAGCGGCGACAGATCGCCGGCATCGATGGTGTTTTCGTCACCACCCCACTGCGCCAGCACCGAGCAGATGCGTGCATGCGCGTACTGCACGTAGTACACCGGGTTCTCGTCGGATTGCGACAAGGCGAGATCGACATCGAAGGTGAATTCGGTATCGGCCTTGCGCGAGATAAGGAAGAAGCGCACCGCGTCGCGGCCGCGCGTGAGGTCGCGCTCGCCGGCCGCGTTGGCCGCATCGCCCGCCGACCATTCGATCAGGTCGCGCACCGTCACGTAGGAACCAGCACGCTTGGAAATCTTCACTTCCTCGCCGTTCTTCATCACGGTGACCATCTTGTGCAGCACGTAGTCGGGATAACCCTGCGGAATGCCGAGGCCGACCGCCTGCAGGCCGGCGCGCACGCGCGCGATGGTGCCGTGGTGGTCGCTGCCCTGCACGTTGATGACCTTGCCAAAGCCGCGCTGCCACTTGGTGACGTGATAGGCGACGTCGGGGACGAAGTAGGTGTAGGTGCCGTCGGACTTCTTCATCACGCGGTCCTTGTCGTCGCCGTATTCGGTGGTGCGCAGCCACAGCGCGCCGTCCTGCTCGTAGGTCTTGCCGGCCTGGATGAGCGCCTGCACGGCGGACTCGACCTTGCCGTCTGTGTACAGCGAGGACTCAAGGTAGTAGTTGTCGAACTTGACGCCGAAGGCCTGCAGGTCAAGATCCTGCTCGTGGCGCAGGTAGGTCACCGCGAATTTGCGGATCGATTCGATATCGTTGGCATCGCCGCTCGCGGTCACCGGCGAGCCGTCGCTGGCGGACACGGTCTTCTTCGCGAGGAAATCGGCGGCAATGTCGGCGATGTAGTCGCCGTTGTAGGCGGCTTCCGGCCACTCGGCGTCGCCCGGCTTGAAACCCTTGGCGCGCGCCTGCACCGACAGCGCGAGGTTGCCGATCTGGACGCCGGCGTCGTTGTAGTAGAACTCGCGGCTGACGTCGTAGCCTTGCGCTTCCAGCAGGGAGGAAAGCGCATCACCCAATGCACCCTGGCGGCCGTGGCCGACGTGAAGCGGGCCGGTCGGGTTGGCGGAGACGAATTCCACCATCACTTTCTTGCCTGCACCGGTCTTGCCTTTGCCGAACTCGGCGCCTTCCTTCAGGATCGCGCGCACGACGGCCTGCTTGGCCGTGGCGGCGACGCGCAGGTTGATGAAACCGGGACCGGCAATTTCCGCGGTGTCAATCAGGTCGCCCTTGTTGGCCAACACGTGCGCGACGATGGCCTGCGCCAGCTCGCGCGGGTTCTTCTTCAACGATTTGGCGAGCTGCATCGCGATATTGCAGGCGATGTCGCCGTGCGACGCGTCGCGCGGGCGCTCCAGCACGACATTGGGTTGCAGTTCGGTGCCCGCGACGATGGGGGCAAGGGCGGCCTGGAACAGGTCGACGATCTGTTGTTTTTGTGAAGCGAGCATGGGATGAAAGGCAACGGCGGAGGCCGTTTTTCAGTGAATTTGAGGATGGGAGGCATTATACCGGCTCCCAACTGCCTCATTCACCGAGTTTCTCCCGGCAGTAGGAGCCGATGAAGCGCTGCATCTGGAAGGACTCGGGCAGCCATGGCGATCCTGACAACTTCTGCGGCAGGAGGTAGATGTAGGTGCCGGCCTCAACCGATTCCCCGGATTCCAGTACGACCCGGACCATATCGCGCCGGTATTGCGTGCCTTCGAAGGCATCGAGCGCAGCCATGTCCGCAAATGACACGTCGAAGTACAGTACGCCTTCTACGCTCGACCCGGCTGCGGCCACCATGCCCGGATATGTTTCAGCGGCGATCTCGAAGCGCGCATAACCATCGAGTCGGGCCGGGGTGCTGCGGTAATCGCCCCGCACGACGCGCTGCCAGACCTCGGGAAACATCAGGGAGCCGTAGGTGAAAACGTGGAAAGACATGGATCGCCGGAAATTTGAAGTATCCCAAGCATAGCGGCTTTCTCTGCAGCCCGCCGCACCCCGGCCGTGTACAAGCGGTAAACTAGCCGCTTTACCATCGCGCGCCGACCCGCCATGACCACATTCCATATCGAAAACGTTAACGTCTCCTCCTTCGAGACCATGCCCACGCCGGAAGCCTTGCACGCGCAGCTGCCATTGACCGATGCCGCAGGCAATGCCGTGATGCAGGGCCGGGAGGCGCTGCGCAACATCCTCGACCGCAAGGATCCGCGCATGTTCGTCGTGGTCGGCCCGTGCTCCATCCATGACCCGGAGGCAGGCCTCGACTATGCGCGCCGCCTGAAAAAGCTGCAGGAAGAAGTGAAGGACACCATGTTGCTGGTCATGCGGGTCTACTTCGAAAAGCCGCGCACCACCACCGGCTGGAAGGGCTACATCAACGACCCGGACATGGACGACTCCTTCCACATCGAACGCGGCATGGCCAATGCGCGCAGGTTCCTGCTCGATGTGTGCGAACTCGGCCTGCCGACCGCGACCGAGGCGCTCGATCCGATCTCGCCGCAGTACCTCGGCGACCTCATCACCTGGACCGCGATCGGCGCGCGTACCACCGAATCGCAGACGCACCGCGAGATGTCGTCCGGCCTGTCGACGCCGGTCGGCTTCAAGAACGGCACCGACGGCGATATCGGCATCGCGATCAACGCAATCCTGTCGGCCTCGCATCCGCATTCCTTCCTCGGTATCAACGGCCAGGGCAAGGTGTCGATCGTGCGCACCAGCGGCAACCGCTACGGCCATGTGGTGCTGCGTGGCGGTGACGGACGTCCGAACTACGACACGGTGTCGGTGGCGATGGCGGAGCAGGCGTTGCAGAAGGCGAAGCTGCCGGCCAGTATCGTGATCGATTGTTCGCACGCGAACAGCTTCAAGAATCCCGACCTGCAGCCGCTGGTGATGGCCGATGTCGTCAACCAGATTCGCAGCGGCAACAAGTCGCTGGTCGGCGTGATGATTGAATCGAACATCGTCGGCGGCAAGCAGTCGATCCCGGAAGACCTGTCCAAGCTGGTCTATGGCTGCTCGGTCACCGACGGTTGCGTCGGTTGGGGCACGACGGAAAAGATGTTGCGCGACGCCGATGCCATATTGCGAGATGTGTTGCCTGGCCGCGCGGGGCGCTGATTCACACGGTTACGGCGCGCCTGCGGCACACGTCACGAACAGACGCCGGTGTAGGTCTTGGCGGTGGATGTGCGGCCGGTGGCGCTGATATTGACTACGCGCTCCTGGCCGCCGACCGACGGCAGGGCGCGGCACGCGGTAATGGTGGCGACGGTCGCACCGACGCCGGTCGCCTGGAAGGTTAGCGTACTGGCCGTTCCTGTCAGCTTGAACCCTGTCGATGCCGCATTTTGCCGGACGATGACGTCGGTGCCGGCAAGCACGATCCATCCCTCTTCCCAGCTTCCGCCTGTGCACGTTGCGCCGTCAGTCGACACGCACATGGTGACCGCGGCGTTGCGTTTGATCGCTTCGCTGCGGGCCATGTTCGCGCTCGCCACCAGGCTGTTGGCATAGGTGCTCAGCTTGGTACCGAGGGTGGCATTGTTAAAACCGGGAAGGGCAATACCCAGCAGGACTGCCACGACGGCGAGCGTCACCATCAGTTCGACGAGGGTGAAGCCTCGTTGGCCTGCCGGCGCGCTCGCGCTTTCCGCTGTCTGGCAATGATGTCGCATGACGGTGTCTGCCTGTTAATGCTGGATGTACCAGTACACCCTGTTTTTCGTTTGCGTCGAGGTGGCCGGTGTGTTCAGCGACGGTTCGTTTGCCTCGAGCGGAGAGCTGGCCTTTGATCCGATGATGAACGGGACTGTGCGGCCATCGTCCAGCGTCACCTTTCCGCCGACCGGCGAGGGAGGCAGGCCGTCACCGGCAATGCGCTGGGAGCGGGCCGTTCCTTCCGCAGGAGAGGCATCGGTATAACGAATGTTGTACACGTTTGCCTGGCCGAGATTGGCGCTGCAACTCCCCGCGGCGACAACAGCCGGCTTGTGCGTGCTGAAGGTGACCACGCCGATCAGCGTGATTGCCGACGTCACCACCTGTTCGGTGGGGGCGAGCGGCAGGTACCAGCCCTTCTTGCCGGCCAGGTCGGCGGCGGTCGGATTGCCGGTCGCGGGAATGGCGAGCAGCGAGTTCTTGCAGATGATCGACACGCCGCCGCATTTCGCCGCCTCGGCGGTCAGCCAGGCTGCATCGGACGGCTTGTCCTTGAGCATGAAGAAGTAGTTTTGCGTGGCGGAAGCCGATGAATAGCTCAGGAGCGGCTTCTCGCGGTCGCCCGAGCCGGCCATCACGACGTACACGCCGTTATCCTCTTCGACAACGTTGGGGCCGAACATGAACTTGCGATTGGCCGCGCAGCTCGCCGGCGAGTCGCAGCCGAGCGAGGCGATCTTGGTGATCGTCCAGCCTGCCGGTGCCGCCGTACCGATCGTGATGCGATAGACGTTGCCACCGAGGTCTGTCGCGTAGGCGTAGGTCGCCAGGCCGGTGGTCCTGTCGCGGACGATCGTCACGTCGCCCGTAACTGCGCGATCCGTCGGCAGCGAGGCCAGCCAGCTGCCAGTGTCGGCGTCCAGGACGTAGATCCTGTTCCCCATTGCCGGCGATGCACAGGCGTGCGGATCGCTGTCTTCGCAGGTGTCGTAGCCGCCACCCATGATGAGCATCGGTGCGCTACCGGAGCCGTAGCCTGCTGACTTGAGGATCTTGGCCGACGACCATGTCTGGCCCATCCGGTCCAGGTTGGTCGTACAGCCTGCAGTCCCGGTCGGGGACGGGCAGCCGACCTTCCACTTGAGGATGGGATTGGCCGGGTCGGAGACGTTGAAGGAGTACAGCACGCGGCCGCCGCGCCGCATCGTTGCGTACAGCCAGGTATTGGCGCCACTCTGGTAGGCGGTGATGGCACCGTCGAATCCATAGGGTTTCGGGCTGCCGGCGATGGTCGGTGTGCTTACCAGGACGGAATTGTCGCGGATGCGCTTGATGTTGGCATAGGACTCCGGCGCCACGAAGGACCACAATTCCCGGCCGGCCTCGGCACCGCCGATGGACGCCGTCCGGTTGCCGTTGACCGCACGCAGGATACCGTCATTTCCGCCGTAGAACACCACCACCTGGGGCGAGGCATCGCTGCCGTAGTTGATCGCGACCGGGCGGGAGTGCACCACATCGCCGTGCAGGGACGGACGTTTCTCGCTCACGTCGCCATCGTTGTCTTCGTCGCCCAGGTCGACGCCGCGTGCCCAGTTGATCAGCGCGTCGCGCTCGGTCGCACTGGCTGCGCCAAGGGCGGCTTGAGTGATCGCTGCATTGGCTGTGTCGAAGTTCGTCATCGCCGTGCAGGAAGCAAAGCTGGTCGAGCAGGTTTTCACCGTGCGCGTCGCCGCTGCCTGGCGTTGCTTGTAGGCCTGCGCGCCTTTCTCGACAATGTTTCCGTCGGGGGAATTGGAGTTCATGTACTGGTCGGCAGCGCTGCCGGGCGGAATGCACTTGCCCTGGGGCTGGAAGGCCCAGTAGCTGTCGCTGCCTTTGTCGGGTGTCCAGTAGCTGCGCGCGCATTCGGCGATAAAGCCGGTCTGGCTGTTGATGGCCGACGTGTTATCGGCATCCAGCAGACGGAGCGCGTCGCCCGCAAAACCCATCTTGTACTGCTTCAGGTTGCCGGACCAGCGCGGGCGGTCATTCGCATCGGGGCGGAACATGCCGACGAAGACCTGGTTCAGGTAGGTGCCTTGCGTGTTCACGCTGACGGGCAAACTGACGGCGGCGAATACGCTGTTGACGGACTGGATTTCAGAGAGCGCCTTGTTGACCGCTTCCTGCAGCGCCAGGCTGCCGCCGGCCGTGCTGACGGCGGTATAGGCACCGCTGCTGACGGTGGCCATGCTCTTCAGGAGCGCTGTCCAACCGGGACCCTGGCCCGAGGACGCGGGATTCACGTCGATGGTATAGGTCACCACGCTGTAAGGGCTCTGTTTCATGAAACGCGCCCACTCGTCGCTGACATTGACTTGCGAGCCGGCGGGTGAGATCGGAATCTGGGTGGTGCTGCCGCCCGCTGCGCTCAGCATGGATGCCGATTGCGTTAGTGCGGAGGAGTTATCGTTGGATGCGCCGTTACTGATATAGATGATGTAGTTCTTCTGGCATCCGGAAGTCACCGGCGTCACGTAGGTGGTCGCATCCTTCGAACCCAGCGCATTGCCGGCCAGCGCCCAGACGGCGCGGGCCGCGGCAGTGCCGCCGTCCGAATTGGACAGCGCATTGCCGGCGAAGTCGGCCTTGCCCTTGCCATTGCCGCCGTAAGGTGCGCCGCCGGAAAAATAGCGGTAGGCCTCGGCCATGACGAGACTGGAAGCGCCGCCGTTGCCCTTGTCCTTGAGCTTGTCGAGGCTGTTGACCAGCGCCTGGTACTTCGTCTTGTTGGCGCTGTCCATCAGGCGGATTGCCGCGCGCACGTAGCCGCCGTCGGTATTGTTGTTCACGCCACCGGTTTCCGCCGCCAGCATCATGCCGATACGGAATTTGTTGGCCGGCAGATTGGCCAGCGTCGTGGCGAGCGCGGAAATTTCATTTTCAAACGCCAGGTTCCAGTTCGCCGTGTTATCCACAATGAACAGCACATTCGGCACTTCACTGGTACTCGTTGAACTTGCGCCGACGAACAGGTCGATGTCTTCCGCCGGAACGCTCAGGTGGAAACCCAGCAAGGCGGCTGCCGCGGCGATTTTGTGGAGGTTCTTGCTCATGTGCGACTCCCTGGTGCGAGATGTTGCGTCGGTTCTGTCAAATTTCGTTCTTTGCCGGAGGATCGATGTCAGGTCGTCGGGCCCGGGCAGGATGCGCTGGTCTGCAATTGCGGCAGCTGCGAGCGCCGCACGCCCTGATGCACGGTGACAATGGTCGTGCTGCTCCTGGCGTCGCGGACGACAGCCTGGATGTCCCACAAGGTGTTGAAGGTGGGCGGCGCCGATTCGAAGCCTGGTGTTTCGACGTCCGTATAAAAGCCGGTACCGGCGCTTGTCGTTTCCGAAACGTTGTACAGGCAGGTCGGTACGTTTACGTCGACGATGTAATCGGCGGCGTCGTCATTGTCGATGTCGATCGAAATCTGCGTGCTGGAGGGTGTGACCGCGAACGGTCCGCTGATCACCTGTTCGATTGCATTGTTCGCTGCGGCAATGGCCTCGTTCCGCACCTGCATGTTTCCGACGGACTTGAGGTTGGTGGAGTTGAGCGTCAGCGCCGTGGTGACCGTCAGCGTGATCAGTGCCAGCATGATCAGGCCGACGACCAGGGTGGCCCCGCGCTGGCGGAGCAACAGATTCGGTTTCATGGCGTTTCCCTCCTGCCGGCGACGTTCACCAGGCGGACGGTGGTCGAGAATACGTGCCGCTTGTAGTTGTCGTTGAACGGGCCCAGGGTCACGCTCCCGAGGTTGTAGGTCTTGGTATCCGTGTGGCCCTGCGTCTTGTCCTTGCTGCGAGCGAGGACGTACAGCTTGGCCGCAACGGTATTCATGAGTTGATCCGCGGTGCAGGGCGTGCCCGCCGTGCAGCGGACAAAATCGCCGTCCGGGATGCCGTCGCCGCGGTTGTTGGGCAGCGTGTTGAGCGCCGCGGTCGAACTGGCGACGCAGGTCGCGGGGTCAACCATTGCCGGCGCCTGCGTGTAGTTGACGGCGGTATTGAGGTTGCAACGGGTCACCGTGTTGTCGACACCAAACTCGACATTGAATCCCTCGATGCCTTCGATCAGTGCCACGGCAGGCTGATGGGACAAGCTGCCTCCCGCGAGGTCGAACTCCGAACGCACGAGGGTCGGAATGCCGTCACTCGTCGTGTTCGCGAAATTGCGGATCCAGTACATATGGGAGATGTACTTGCGCATGGGCGCAAGCGTGCCGCTGCAGGCCCCCGTCTGCATGTTGAGGTTGGCAAGGATGGAATCGAGGACGAAGTTGGAACCGGCGCCCTGGGTCGGACAGAAGGCGGCCTGGAAGTACATCCTGCCGTTCGAGAACGCGTCGCAGTTGGCCTCGCCGGGAGCGCAGTTCTCCGCGCGGCGGACAACCAGCACGTCGGTGTTTTCCTTCTTGCTCGCGACAACGCCACCGCAACTGCCGGGTGCCGACGGGCTGGCCTGGATGGGAATGCCGGTCAGGGCGATGCGGTCCGCCGGTGTCCAGGTGGCCGGGTCCTGGCAAGGATCCGGCACTGCGGCCGGAATCACCGCGGCCGCCGGCGCCGCCGTCGTGGAGCGATCCTCGATGGCAGGCATATAGGGGCCCCAGAATCCGGCCTGCATGACATCATCACGCAGCAACTGGAGCGCAAAGCGGCCGTTTTCAATCTGGGTGTTCACCCTCTCCAGCTCGTCATTGTTGCGGTTGACATTGACCAGGAGCGACACCAGCGCAACCATCATCATCAGGCTGACCGTGATCGCGACCATCAGTTCGACCAGCGTGAAGCCGGCCTGCCGCGTGACGGCTCCCTCGATGTGGCGGATATCGTTCGTGCGCATCATTAATTCCCTGTGAGCGTGCCGATACTGACGATGGTCGAAATCGTGCGGCGGAAACGTTCGTCGGTGCTGCCCTGGGTGTTCTTGTATTCGCCGGCGCCGCAATCGTTCGCCGGGACGACCGTCGGGCCCATGCCTTGCCAGGCGACGATGACGCGGTAATTGCTGGTTCCGACGACCGGTTCGATGCAGCCGCGGGCACCCGCCATGGCTCCGATGCGGCTGGAGCCCGACGTCTCGGCGGCGCCCTGGAGTGCATTGCTCCACTCGCACACATCGCGTTGCTGGCGGGTCGAGCCCGAGCTGATGCTGCACGTGTGACCGGTGCCAAGCACCGAACCATTGGTGACGTAGCTCGGCAGGGTGGCTGTTTCACGGTTATTGGCCATGCGGCTGGCCATATCGTCTAGCAGCACGAGGGCTTGCGCGCGCTGATAGGCATCCATCTGGGACAACTGAAGCCGCGACTGCATGCCGACCAGTCCAAGCAGACCGAAGGTGAGGATGACAATGGTGACCAGCACCTCGATCATCGAGGTACCGCGCTGCGCCGGATGGAAGGCGGGGCGCATGGCTATTTCCATTTGTCGGCCGGCGTTTTAACGCCAGCGTTGTTCAGCGTGAGCGCGCCATCGTCGGCCTGTGAGCCGGTCGGCGTGAACGTGATGGTGAAAGCGGGCGTGCCGGACGAGGAGACTGCGATGTCGTAGGTATACTTCGCTGACACTTCCGTCGGCAGCGCATAGCCGGCCGACTCGATCTCGGCCTTCGACGCATAGCCGCGCTTGTCCAGGAAATATTGCTGCTGGCGGTTGGCGATATCCATCATCTCCGCCTGGGCTGCCGCGCGTTTGCCGCGCTTGATGTATTGCTGATAACTTGGCACGGCGACCGCAGCCAGGATGGCCACAATGGCAGCGGCAATCATCAGTTCGATCAGCGTGAATCCGCGGCGGTATTTCAGATTTTGCAAGGCTGCGTTCATTTGTTTGTTCCGTCTGGAAAAAATTGCGCATGGGCAATATCTGTAGCATATACGCAAGCGGAATTAGGGCAATTTCTTCCGGACAACTGGTGTTTTTTGCGGAACAAACGGTAACGGGGCAAGCAAGCAGGACTGGACGACCTGGCCTTACAATCGGTGGATGACAGAAAAACAAATCTTTTCCGTATTCTGGCGTTCGGCAGTGATCCTCTTCGCGCTGGCTGCTTCCCTTCCCGCCGCCGCAGCCGATGCCGATATCGCCAAGCGCGTCGCCCCTTGCATGACCTGCCACGGCAAGGAAGGCCGGGCCACCAACGACGGCTATTACCCGCGCATTGCAGGCAAACCCGCCGGCTACCTGTTCAACCAGTTGCGCAACTTCCGCGACGGCCGGCGCGAGCAGTATCCGCTGATGACCTACCTCGTGCAGCACCTGTCCGACGATTACCTGAAAGAGATGGCGGAATATTTCGCTTCCCAGGACTTGCCCTATCCGCCGCCGCAACCGGCGACGGCGTCGCCTGCCGTCCTTGAACGCGGGAAGGCGCTTGCCGTGGACGGCGATGCCTCGCGCAACATTCCCGCCTGCATGGCATGCCATGGCAAGGCACTGACCGGGGTGGCACCGGCATTCCCGGGACTGCTCGGCCTGCCGCGCGACTACCTGCTCGGCCAATTTGGCGCATGGCGCGAAGGCGCACGGCGTGCGACTGCGCCGGATTGCATGGGTGAGGTCACGAACCGGCTTTCGCTGGAAGACATCAACGCCGTTTCCTCCTGGCTCGCCGCGCAGGCTGTTCCCCCGGACGCAAAGCCGGCGGGCAGCCTTCCCGGGAAGCTGCCCATCGAATGCGGAAGCGCGCAGCCATGAAGCGCATCGGACTCTTTCTCCTCGTCCTGCTTGCCGTGGTTGTCGCGGCCATGGCGTATTTCGGGCTGCGCGAGGACCAGGTAACGGCTACTCGTCCAGCAGATGGCGACCTCGTGGCGCGCGGCGCCTACCTTGCACGAGCGGGGGACTGCCAGGCATGCCACACGGCGCGGGGCGGTGCGCCCTTCGGCGGCGGACGCGCAATCAGGACGCCATTCGGCACCTTTCACGCCCCTAACATCACACCCGACAAGGAAACCGGCATCGGCAGCTGGAGCGCCGACGACTTCTGGAACGCGCTCCACAATGGCAAGGGCAAGGACGGCAAACTGCTGTATCCGGTCTTCCCTTACCCCAACTACACACGCGTGACGCGTGCGGATTCCGACGCCATGCATGCCTACTTCATGTCGCTGCCGCCCGTGCGCCTGGTGAACAAGGATCATGCACTGCGTTTCCCGTTCAGCCAGCGCGCGCTGCTTGTCGCATGGCGGGCACTGTATTTCCGTCCGGGCGTCTACACTGCGCAGCCGCAGAAGGATGCGGAATGGAATCGCGGCGCCTATCTCGTCCAAGGCCTGGGCCACTGCAGCGCCTGCCATACGCCGCGCAATGTCCTTGGCGCGACAAGCGACAAACGCGATCTCGGCGGCGGGATGATTCCGATGCTGGGTTGGTACGCCGCGTCGCTCACCGGCGAAAGCGAGGCAGGCCTCGGCAACTGGGAAGTGCAGCACTTGGTTGACCTGATGAAGACGGGCGTTTCGGCGCGCGGTGTGGTCTCCGGTCCCATGTCCGAAGTCGTGCGGGAAAGCCTGCAGCACCTGGCGGACGCGGACCTGCGTGCCATGGCGGTGTATCTGAAATCGTTGCCGCAGGCAGACGTGGCGGCAAAGGAGGTGCACGACACCGCGACGCCGGAAAGCGTGCGGGTCCTCAAGCTGGGCGCGTCACTGTATGAAAAGCATTGCGTGGAATGCCACAAGGCCGCCGGCACAGGCGAACCGCCGCATATTCCGGCGCTCGCCGGCAACCATGCCGTCATGCTTGCCTCGCCGGTGAACCCGATCCGCGCCGTCATGCACGGCGGCTATCCGCCGAGCACGCAAGGCAATCCGCGTCCCTTCGGCATGCCGCCCTTCGGCAATATCCTCACCGACGATGAAGTGGCGGCGGTGGTGTCTTTCGTTCGCAACAACTGGGGTAATCGGGGATCGATGGTGACCGCGCAGCAGGTAAATCCCTACCGCACGGTGCAACTCGACTGATCTGCTCGGCCTTGTCAGGCGAGCATGCGCAGGCCGCCAGTGACCGCCCGGGGTGTCGCAACGGTCTGCACATCGTATTGGCTCAGTTTGAACTGCGCCACGGCGGAAGCCAGCGCGATCGCCTGCTCTTCCAGGCTCTCGGCCGCGGCTGCCGCCTGTTCCACCAGCGCGGCATTCTGCTGCGTCATCTCGTCCATGTGCGTGATGGCGCGATTGGTTTCCTCGATGCCGCCGCTCTGCTCGGCGCTCGCATTGGTGATCTCGTTCATGATCGTCGCCACACGCTGCACCGAATCGACAATCTCCGTCATCGTCGTGCCCGCGGTTTCCACCAGCTGGCTGCCAGCCTCGACCTTGCTGACGGAATCGTTGATCAGCTCCTTGATTTCCTTGGCCGCGTTCGCCGAACGCTGCGCCAGGCTGCGCACTTCGCTGGCGACCACCGCGAAGCCGCGGCCTTGTTCGCCTGCGCGCGCCGCTTCGACCGCGGCATTCAGCGCAAGGATGTTGGTCTGGAAGGCGATGCCGTCGATGACGCCGATGATTTCGACGATCTTGTTCGAGCTCGCCTTGATCGAACTCATCGTATCAACCACTTCGCCGACTACCGTGCCGCCCTTGGCGGCAAGACCGGAAGCCGAGGCAACCAGGTCGTTGGCGTGACGGGCATTGGCCGCGTTTTCCTTCACTGTCGACGTCAGTTCTTCCATCGACGCCGCCGTCTGTTCGAGCGAGCTAGCCTGGGATTCCGTGCGTGAAGACAGGTCGGCATTGCCGCGCGAGATTTCGGCGGTCGAGGTCTGGATCGCGATGCTGCCGTCGCGGATCTGCTGCATGATGCCGTTCACCTTGTCGACGAAGACATTGAAGGCGCCGGCGATGTCGGACAATTCATCATGACCGACTTCGGGAAGGCGGCGTGTGAGGTCGCCGCTGCCGCTGCTGATTTCGTTCATCGCGTCGCGCACTTCGGACAGGCGATGCAGTACTTTGTTGACCGCCGCGCCGATCAGCAGTGCCGCCGCAACGGCCACCAGCAAGATCGCCACGATGGTGGTTTTGAGCACGCCGCGCAGGCCGACGGTCGCCTCATCCTTGTCCAGTGCCACAACCAGGAACCAGTCGGTGCCTTTGATCGGCTTGGCGCGCATCAGCTTGGTCGCGCCACCCAGGCTCAGTTCCAGCAATTCGTCGGTCTGGGCAAGCTTGGGCGCGGTGTCCGTCTTCAGCTCCGGGGCAAGCTCGGAAACGGCCACGCGATTGTATTTTGCGTCCGGGTGCGCGACCACCGTGCCATGCACATCGACGACAAAGCCGATGCTGGCCGGTGTCGGATGGATCGATGTCACGACCTGGCGCACGCCTTCCAGCGAGATTGCCGCTGATACCACGCCCTTCGGGCCGCCCTCGCGCTCGGCCGGGCTCGCAAACGACACCATCGGCTGCTTGGTCTGGAAGTCTTCATAGGGCTTGGTCACCAGCGGCTTGCCGGCGGCCATTGTTTCCTTGTACCAGGGGCGGCTGGTCGCATCGAAACCGCTCGGCGGCGGCGGCGATCCGAACACGGACTTGTCGTCCAGTCCCAGCGTGGCCACCTTGAATCCGCCGGACTTCTGCAACTGCCCCATCGCCGCGAGCGCATCGCCTGTCCTCGCGGTTGCCACCGCCGCCGCAACGGCGCCCTGCTTGGCGGCTACCCATTCGTCGATCGCCATCGCGTGCCCGGTCGCGATGGAATCCAGGTCCTGCTTGATGGTTGTCTTGCCGTTGGCGCTCACGATCAGGTAAATGGCACTGCCGGTGATGGCCAGCGCGCACACGATGATAATGGTGGCGACGATGAGGATGCGGTTGCGTATGGAGGAAAGCATGGGAGTCTCGTGAGATTCTGAAGCGGTGCCGCGCCCCGGATGGATTCCGTGCGGATGAGGGCGGGCCGCCGCGCGTTGGACGGCCCGCGGTGCGGCGAAATCAGCTGCCGCGATAGGTGGTGCAGCTCCACGGTGTCGCGAGCATCGGCACGTGGTAATGCTGTGCCGTGTCGAAGACCGCGAAGCGTACGGGCACCGTATCGATGAAGGCCAGGTCAGGCATCGGCGTGCCAATCTTGGCAAAGAATTCGCGAACGTGGAACACCAGTTCGTACTTGCCTACCTTGGTCTCTTCCGGCTTGAGGATCATCTGGTCGGTCCTGCCGTCGGAATTCGTGTGCACGGTCTTGACGAGCTTGTACTTGCCATCTTCCCAGACCGAAAAATCAATGCGCATGCCTGCGCCCGGCGTACCGGTTGCCGTATTGAGTACGTGCGTTGTAATGCCAGCCATCTTTAACTCCTGATCGTGAATGCGGATATGCGGTGCTGCGCAGGGCTCAGCTGCCGCGATAGTAGGAATAGCTCCACGGCGTGAGCAGGATCGCGATGTGGTAGCGCTGGCCGGGGTCGGCGATCGAGAAGCGGATCGGCACGCTGGTGAGGAATGCCGGGTTCGGCATTTGCGCGCCGATCTTTGCGTAATGTTCTTCTACATGCAGCAGGATCTCATAGCTGCCGCGCGCGAAGTTCTCGCCTTCGAAAAGCGGCTTGTCGGTACGGCCGCCCTTGTTGGCGTTGAACGACTGCACCAGCTTATAGGTATCGCCTTCCAGCCTGGACAGGTCGACACGGATGCCGGCTGCGGGCAATCCGTTCCAGACATCGATGGCATGCATCGTGAGACGGCCGGGACCGGCAGCCTTCGCGGGCTGCGGTGCCGCGGGCGCGGTCTGCGCCAGGGCATCCGTGGTGCCGAGCACCGAGGCGCCGAGGGCAAGCCCCGTGGCGAGGAATTTGCGACGGGGCAGGTCTTGATTACTCATCTAAACGTCCTTTTCTTGGAGCGGATACGCGCCGGCCGGCGCGTAAGTACGGCCGGCACCCGATCCTGTGATTGCAAAAATCTGCGCTAACCGATGCGACTGCCTTGCCAGAAACACAAGCATCCGGCTGACGGCAAATGTCTGTATCGATAAGTACTGCATTAGCAACATACGTGCCGGTGGGAAATAATTTTTGCGTTGAACAGCGCGAAGGGCGCGAGAAAGGAGGCGTCTCGCGCTGTGTAAGCGGGTTGCCGCCGCCGGGAAAGCTTACGCGATTCTTACAATATTTCTCATAATCAAGATTTCCTGTCCGGAAGTCGGGAATGCTTCCTGTCCAGATCAAGTGTTTGATCGACAAACGCGCGGACTTGGATAAATGGCACGCAAGATGCTTTGAGGAAATTTGCCGATGTCCCAGCAAGTCTTTCAGCGGTTGGAAGCATCGGCATTCATTTAACCAGCAAGGGTAGCTCCGGGACGACATTCAGGTCCGACAGCAAGCATGACGTTGCACCGTGCATCGACGCATCACCCGATGGCGGCCATCCACGCACGCATACCACTTCCGCTTTATCTATCAGGGATTTACTTCAATGAAAAAACTGCCTCTCGCATTCGCGATGCTGGCTGCATTCGCAGGTTCCGCAGCAGCGCAATCCAACGTCACGATCTACGGTCTCATCGATGGCGGCGTCGAGCATCAGAGCGGCGGTGCAGCCGGCTCCGTCACCAAGGTTACGAGCGGCGTGCAGAATGCGTCCCGCATCGGTTTCAAGGGCACCGAGGACCTCGGCGGCGGTCTGTCCGCCCTGTTCACGCTGGAGAACGGCTTTGCACTGGATACCGGCGCGGCACTGCAAGGCGGCGCGCTGTTCGGCCGCCAGGCATTCGTCGGCCTGAAGGGCGGCTTCGGCACCGTCACCCTCGGCCGTCAGTACACCCCGATCTTTACCTCGCTGTGCGGCGTCATTGACCCGTTCGCTTGCGGCCTGGCCGGCAATGCCGCCAACCTGATGTCGCAAGGCGGTACCGCGGCCACCGGCGGCGGCCCGCGTACCAACAACGCGATCAAGTACGCCGCACCGGTGATCTCCGGCGTGCTCGCCGAAGTGACCTATGGTCTCGGCGAGACCGCGGGCGATACCTCGGCCCTGCGCACCCTCGGCGGCCAGGTCGGCTACGCGGCCGGCCCGCTCGTCGTCCGCCTGGCCCACAACAACGTCAACAACGCGACCGCGACAGCCCGCTCCCGCGTGACCACGCTGGGCGCCAAGTACGACTTCGGCATGGCTGCCGTGCATTTCGCGTATGCGGTCAACAAGAATGCCGTCGCCGGCAACACCAACGTGGCGCAGGCAGATACGCGTGACGTGATGCTCGGCGTGAGCGCGCCGGTCGGCAACGGTACCGTGCTGGCATCGTACATTCGCAAGTCGGACCAGACCGCGGTCGGCAACGATGCGAACCAGTTCGCGCTCGGCTACACCTATGCCTTGTCCAAGCGCACGAACCTGTACACCTCGTTCGCGCGTATCGACAACACCGTGGCGAACAACGCCGTCGGTTTCTACACGGCAGGCAATGCCACCGACGCGGGCAGCGGTGATCGCTCGTTCAACGTCGGCGTGCGCCATACGTTCTAAGTACGGCTGACGCAGTCTGATGGTGCGGGGGACGCGTTCTCCCGCACCATTTCTCCTCCGTATTCTTCCCCGCGCTTTGGCCCGCGACTTGCGTGCCGTCTCCCTCCCTCTTCACAGGAGACCGCCATGGCCGGGACTGTCGCAGACTTCCTCCTCCACCGCCTGCAGCAATGGGACATCCGCCGCGTCTACGGCTATCCGGGCGACGGCATCAACGGCATCATGGGCGCCTTCGGGCGACAGGACCGCATCGAATTCATCCAGGCACGACACGAAGAACTGGCCGCCTTCATGGCCTGCGCCCATGCAAAATTTACCGGCGAGGTCGGCATTTGCCTGGCGACCTCGGGACCGGGCGCAATCCATCTGCTCAACGGACTGTATGACGCCAAGCTCGATCATCAGCCTGTCGTCGCCATCGTCGGCCAGCAGAAGCGCATGGCGCTGGGCGGGGATTACCAGCAGGAAGTGGATCTCCTGTCGCTGTTCAAGGACGTTGCGCACGAGTACGTCCACATGGCAACGACCCCCGAGCAACTGAAACACCTCGTCGACCGCGCAATCCGCATCGCGAAGGAGCAGCGCACGGTGACTTGCCTGATCATTCCCAACGACCTGCAGGAACTCGAAGCCGTCGAGGTACCGCCGCATGAGCATGGCTCAGTGCACACCGGCATCGGCCTGACGACGCGCAGCCTCGTTCCTTCACGGGAAGGATTGCTGCAGGCGGCGGAAATCCTGAACCGGGGAAAGAAGGTTGCCATTCTCGCGGGCGCCGGCGCGCTCCATGCCACCGACGCCTTGCTCGATGTCGCCGAAGCACTGGGCGCCGGCGTCGCAAAAGCGCTGCTCGGCAAGGCGGCGGTGCCGGACGACATTCCCTTTGTCACTGGCACCATCGGCATGATCGGTACCGGGCCGAGTTTCGAGTTGATGAACAACTGCGACACCCTGCTGATGGTGGGAACCGGTTTCCCCTACGCCGAATTCCTGCCTGAAGAAGGCAAGGCCAGCGCCGTGCAGATCGATATCGACGGCCGCATGCTGGGACTGCGCTATCCGTCCGAATGCAACCTCGTCGGCGACGCGCACGAAACCTTGCGCGCCCTCCTGCCGCTGCTGGACCGCAAGAGCGACCGCGGCTGGCAGATGCAGATTGAACAGGATGTGCAGCGATGGCAGCAAGTGATGGAACGCCGCGCGCAGGATGCAGCCGCGCCGATGAATCCGCAGCGCGCTTTCCGCGAGCTGTCATCGCGGCTGCCGGAGGACTGCATCCTCACCGTCGACTCCGGGTCCGCCACCGCATGGTATGCGCTGCACCTGCAACTGCGGCGCGGCATGGCGGCGTCGCTGTCGGGCGGACTGGCGACGATGGGCTGCGCGCTGCCGTACGCGATCGGCGCCAAGTTCGCGCACCCGCAGCGTCATGTCATCGCGCTGGCCGGCGACGGCGCGATGCAGATGAACGGGCTCAACGCCCTCATCACCATTGCCCGCTACTGGCGGCGCTGGGGCAATCCGAAACTGACCGTCGCGGTGCTCAACAACCGCGATCTGAACTTCGTGACCTGGGAACAGCGCGGACAGCAGGGCGACCCGAAATTCGCGCCGTCGCAAGAGTTGCCCGACTTCGCCTATGCCGATTTCGCGCGCATGCTCGGCCTGCATGGTTTCCGCGTGGAGCGCGCGGAGGACGCCGGGCCGACATGGGAAAAGGCCTTGCAGGCGGACCGTCCCGCCGTTGTCGAACTGGTGGTCGACGCGAACGTCCCGCCGCTGCCGCCGCAGGTGACGCGCAAGCAGATGCGTTCGTACTATGAGGCTATCGCCAAGGGTGACCAGGATGGCGGCGCGATCAAGCAGGCAATCATGCAGCAATCGTCGGAAACGTGACGTCATGCAGGCGCCGCGCATTGATGGTTAAATGACCGCTCTGCTGTTTCCACCAAGGCTATCCATGAGCGCGCTCTTTACCCCGATTTCCCTCGGCAACCTGTCCTTGAAAAACCGCATCGTCATCGCGCCGATGTGCCAGTATTCCGCCGACAATGGCGCGGCCACGGAATGGCACCAGGTACATCTCGGCCATCTCGCGTTGTCGGGCGCCGGCCTGCTCATCATCGAGGCGACGGCGGTCGAACCGGAAGGCCGCATTTCCCCGTCCGACCTCGGCCTGTGGTCAGACGAAACCGAGCGCGCACTGGGAAGCGTGTTGCATGCGGTCCGAAAATATTCGCCGATGCCGATCGCCATCCAGCTTGCCCATGCGGGCCGCAAGGCATCGACGCACGTGCCATGGGAAGGCGGAAAATCCATTGCGTCGCACGCCGGAGGATGGCGCACCTTCGCGCCGTCGGCCCTTCCCTTTACCGAAGGCGACGAGACACCGATCGCGCTTGATGCGGCCGGATTGCAGCGCATTCGCGACGGCTTCGCGGCAGCCGCACGCCGCGCCGAGCGGCTCGGCATCGACGCCATCGAAGTGCATGCCGCCCACGGTTACCTGCTGCATCAATTCCTGTCGCCGCTGTCGAACCGGCGCGAGGATGAATACGGTGGTTCGCTGGAAAACCGCATGCGCTTTCCGCTGGAAGTCTTCGACGCGGTGCGCGCCGGCTTCAATCCGGACAAGCCCGTGGGCATCCGCGTGTCGGCGACCGACTGGGTGGAAGGTGGCTGGGATGTCGAACAGACGGCGGCGTTCGCGAAGGAACTGAAGAAGAGCGGCTGTGCGTTCATCGACGTGTCGAGCGGCGGACTCTCGCCGCTGCAGCGGATTCCGCTCAAGGCGGGCTACCAGGTGCCCTTCGCCGAACACATCCGGCGCGAATCCACTATTCCGACGATTGCCGTGGGCCTGATTACCGAAGCGGAACACGCCGAGGACATCATCGCCTCCGGCCAGGCGGACATGGTGGCGCTGGCACGCGGCATTCTCTACGACCCTCGCTGGCCATGGCACGCGGCGGCGAAGATGGGGGCGCAGGTCGACGCGCCGCCGCAGTACTGGCGATCGCAACCGCGCGAGGCGAAGGATTTGTTCAGCCAGACCTTGCCGGGCAAGCGCTGAGGGCTACTCCTCGACGCACCAGGCGAGCCACTCGGCGACGATGCCGCGCGCCAGGCAGTGTGCACCGTCGGCGACATGCAGCGCGGCATTGACCTGCCGCGCCACTCTGCTCAATGCGAAGCAGGAAACCAGCACGGTATCGACGCCGGCTTCGGCGGCGCTGCCGAGGAAATCCACCCAGCGGCGTTCCAGCCGGTGCGTATCTCCTCCCAGCCGCGCAGTCGTAATCAGGGAATCGATTTCCTGCTGCCATCCGGGATCGACGAGCCTGTGCCCGCCGCGCCACAGCGCCCGCTGGAAGATTTCCGACGCCACGACGGATTGCGGCGCAACCAGCGCGATGCGTTGCGCCGAGAGCGGAATCGCCTCCAGCATCAGGTCGATGGGGTTGAGGACGCGCACGCCGACCGACTCCGCCAGGTTCGGGAGGTGAACAGGCGCACTGTCGCAGGCCAGCGCCAGGAAATCCGCGCCTGCCTGCTCCAGCCGCCACATGGCATTGCGCAGGACGTCGTTCGCATCACCGTTGTCCGGGACCGTTTCCATGGCGACGAGCGTCCGTGGAAAATCGCTGTCGTGCCGCGCGCCGTACTGTGATCGGCATTCCTCCGCGAGGAGATCCAGCAAGGCGCCCGAGGCGCCAAGACCGAGACTGGACACCACGCCGATGGTGGGAGAGATCGGGGATTTCATGCCGTCCCCCGTGACAGGTCCTCCACTCCCGAGGATATTCCCGTTTTCATGGCATTGCCTCTTGTTATTGTCGATAACCGGAACGTGCAAGGGGCGTGCCATTCCGGCCGGCGAGGCCCATGATGAAAGTGTGCACTCAGCGCGGCCAATTTCCGTCAGTTAACTGACGAAATCCGTCCTTGTTCGCGTATCTACGTGTCAAATTGCAGCGGCGCGCAGGTAATGCGGCCCGGCTTGGCCGCCATGTCCGCTTGTTCGCGCGACGCATGCTGAGTGAGCAGGTACTTTTCCGCGCCGTGCACGTCGGGGTTCGGATACACGTTCAGGAACAACTGCTGCTTCTGCGGGATGTTCTCGAGGTAGCGCGGCCCGTTCTCCGACAACTGCCCCTCCAGCGTAAATACGGTGACCACATCATCGTCGCCGATGTAGCCGTGCACCTTGTACACCGGATGGCGCGCACGGGTGGTGATGATTTCCACCGGCTGCTTGGTCGTGACCAGACGCACCGGCTTGGCGAGGTCGAGCGGGGGAAGGTCCTTCTGTTCCGTTGGCGGTGGCGGCATGGACCGGGTAGGTCGATGCGCGGTCGCCGTGTGCGGGTGCGTCTCGTGGGTGCCGTGCGGCGGGCGCTCCTGCGTTTTCTGCGCGACGGTTTCGGTGAACGGTTCTTTCCTCAACGGCGGCTCCTTCCTTGGCTGCCGGTTGTCGGGCGGGCGCACCGATCGCGGCGGTTCCTTGAATGTGCGCTTGGGCACGTTGAACGTCACTTCATAGTTGTACAGCTGCTCGTCGGTCATGTCCGGGAACGGCGCAGGATGGCCGCCGTCGACGGTGCGGAATTCCACCACAGGCTCGCGCCTGCCGAGCAGGGTGCCGAGAATGCCCACGTCGATCTCCTATAAAACGCATTTCATCAACAGGAGCGCTCTCCCGCTGATGGAATACGTTCACCGCAAGCCGACCGTTTCGACACGGACGAGGGGCGCGGGTTCGATACCCTAAGGACATCTTTCGCGTGATTTTGTTTCCGGATGTAGCGTGGCCCGTATGCGCGCACCATGCTTCTAACGGACGCTTACAAGCCGGTCAGCCGCGTACCAGCCGCACGCGCGTGATTTCCGACGGTGCGCCGAAACGCTTGGGCGGTCCCCAGTAACCGGTGCCGCGCGAGATGTATACCCACATCCTGCGCAAGCGCTGCAGTCCCGCGACCCACGGCTGCTGCATCGGGACGAAGAAATTCCAGGGAAAGAACTGACCGCCGTGCGTATGTCCGGACAATTGCAGGTCGAAGCCGGCATCCGCGGCGCGGGTTGCCGTGCGCGGCTGGTGGGCGAGCAGGATTTTCGCGCCGACGTCCTCCGGTGCGCCGGCGATCGCGGCATGCGGATCGCTGCGGTGCGATGCGTCGAAATGATGGGCGCTGTAGTCGGTCACGCCCGCGACCAGCAGCGACGCGCCGCGGTGCTCGAGCACCACGTGTTCGTTGAGCAAGACCGTCAGCCCGAGCCGGCGAACCTCGGGTATCCATTCATGCGCGCCCGAGTAGTAGTCGTGGTTGCCGGTAACGAAATAGGCGCCATGCCGCGCGCGCAGTCGCGCAAGGGGCGCCGTATGCGGGGCCAGCCGGCGCACGCTGCCGTCGACCAGATCTCCGGTGATCGCCACGAGGTCGGCTTCGAGCGCGTTGACGGCGTCGACGATGGCATCGAGATAACCGCGCTTGATCGTCGGGCCGACGTGGATGTCGCTGATCTGGGCGATGGTGAAACCGTGCAGCGCCTGCGGCAGCCCCTCGATCGGGACGTCGACGTCGACCACGCCCGCGACGCGCCGCGCGTTGATGAGACCGACCAGCGTGGCCAGCACGGCGAGCGCGGGAACGGCGGCGGCACTCCAGGTGGTGAAGGCATCACCGGCGAAACCGGTGAGCAGGCCGACGCCCAGCACGAGGTCGCGCAGGAAGGTAAACACCAGCAGCGAGGAGAACATCCCCATCGCCAGCATGCCGGCCCAGGTGACCCTGTCGGCGACATGCGGGGTACGAATGGCATGCGCGAAGAAACCGGCCGGGACAAGAAACACGGAGACGCCGAGCCACGCCACACCCGCCCACCGGCCTGCCGCCGACAGCGGCAAAGCGGGCAGGATGCGCCAGCCGATATAGGCGTGCAGTAACGCCAGGATACCAAGGAGGATCAGTGTCGAAGAGCGTAAGCGCATGCCGAAATCCAGTCGAAGACCTGCTTGCGCCTCGCAGGGGGGAGACGCAACAGCGTTGCTTCTATCTTGGGATCAAAGGACCGCGATTCAATAGGCGCGGCGCGGGAACTGCGCGCCGCGCAGGCCAATCATATTTGTATTCCGGAGTAGCGGAAGTCAGATAACTATTGGTTGTTACGCCGGCGCAAGCCTGCGAAGACGACCGGCCAGCCAGCCCATTGCCCGCCAGCCAGTTTCCAGGAGCATGCACATGCACGAAGCGCCTGACTTCGCCGCCATCGTAAACGCTTCCCCCTATTTCTACCTGATGCTCGCGCCGGATCTCACGATCATGGACGTGAATGATGCCTATGTGAAAGCTGCAGGGCGAACGCGCGAGGCGCTGGTTGGACGCAACGTGTTCGACGCTTTTCCTCCAACCCCGGACAACCCGGAGGGCGCCGACCAGTTCCGCGCGTCCTTCGCGCGCGTGATGGCCGAACGCAAGCCGGACACGATCGCGCTGGTGAAATACGCGATTCCCGATCCCGATACCGGCGGTAACGGCATGGTGGACCGCTATTGGAGCATCGTGCATACCCCCATCCTCGACGGTGCGGGTGAAGTGACATGCATCGTGCAGAATCCGATTGACGTCACCGAACTCTACACGCTGAAAAAAGCCTTGCGCGCTGTCGAGCAGGCGCAGGATTTCCGCTTTCGGACGGAGGGAAGCCTGTTTTCGCGCTCCCGCGAGCTCGAAGAGACGAATCGCATGCTGGATGCCAAGCTGAACGACTTGCGCAGGCTGTTCGAACAGGCCCCGGGTTTTGTCGCCGTCGTGCGCGGGCCGGAGTTCGTTTTTGACATGGCCAACGAGGCCTACCAGCAACTGGTGGGCCACCGGCAACTGGTTGGACGGGCCTTCCGGGACATCCTGCCCGAGCTGGACGGACAGGGATTCATCGAAATCATGGACGAGGTATTGAAGACCGGCAAGGCGTTCGTCGGCAGGGGGATCAAGGCGACCGTGCAGCGCGAAACCGGCGGTCCGAAGACCGATATCTATATCGACCTCGTGGTGCAGCCGATCACGGACACCGACGGCACGGTGTTCAGCCTGTTCGTGCAGGGGCATGACATCACGGCGCAGAAGCGCGCGGAGGATGCGCTGCGCATCAGCAACGAACGCTGGAAGCTCGCCATCGAAGGCACGGGCGATGGCGTCTGGGACTGGGACATGCAGTCCAACGAAGTCACCTATTCGGCACGCTGGAAGGACATGCTCGGCTATGCCGAGCACGAGATCGGCAACACCGTCGACGAGTGGCGCAACCGCCTGCATCCGGACGACGCGGCCGCCACGCTGGCGCTCCTGCACGAATGCATCGATGGCAAGGTGACCTCCTTCAAGGACGAGCATCGGTTGCGCTGCAAGGACGGGACGTGGAAATGGGTGATGGCGCGCGCGATCGTGGTGACGCGCGACGAGCGCCGGCGGCCCTTGCGCCTGACGGGCACCATGACCGACATCTCGGCGAAGAAGGAATCCGATGAACGCATCTGGCGCCACGCGAATTTCGACACGCTGACCGGCCTGCCCAACCGGCGCCTGTTTCGCGACCGCCTCGACCAGGAGGTGCGCAAGGCACACCGCACCGGCATGCAGGCGGCGCTGCTGTTCATCGACCTCGACCGCTTCAAGGAAGTCAACGACCTGCTCGGGCATGACGCCGGCGATCTGCTGCTGACGCAGGTCGCGCGACGGCTGGGCGACTGCGTGCGGGAGTCCGACACTGTGGCGCGGCTCGGCGGCGACGAATTCACCGTCATCCTGACCGAACTGGACGACGAAGGGCACGTGGAAATCCTCGCCAAGAAAATCCTCGATGCGCTGCATGCGCCCTTTCATCTTGGCAATGAGGTTGCCTATGTATCGGGCAGCATCGGCATCACGATGTATCCGAATGACGCCGGCAATCCGGAAGAGCTGATCCGCAATGCCGACCAGGCCATGTATGCGGCCAAGGCGGCGGGGCGCGACCAGTTCAGTTTCTTTACGCGATCGATGCAGGAACATGCGCATGCCCGGCTGCGTCTGAGCGGCGACCTGCGCAATGCACTCGGGGAGGGGCAGCTCTGTGTGCACTTCCAGCCGGTCGTCGACCTGCAAAGCGGACGCATCGTGAAGGCGGAAGCATTGCTGCGCTGGCAGCATCCCAGCCTGGGCGCGGTGGAGCCGGTGGAATTCATTCCGCTGGCGGAAGAGTCGGGCATGATCAACGAGATCGGCGACTGGGTGTTCCGGCAGGCTGCGGACTGTTCCCTGCGCTGGAGCGCTGTGACTGGCGCGCCCTTCCAGGTTGGCGTCAACAAGTCGCCGGTGCAGTTCCTGACACAGGGAAAGGAAGACAACTGGACGGACTATCTCCAGCAGCATGGCATGCCCGGCGGCAGCATCACCGTCGAGATCACGGAAGGGCTGCTGCTCAATGCGTCATCATCCATTCTCGACAGGCTGATCGAATACCGCGATGCCGGGATCGAACTGGCGATTGACGATTTCGGCACCGGATATTCCTCGCTTGCCTATCTGAAGAAATTCGACATCGATTACCTGAAGATCGACCAGTCCTTCGTGCGCGACATCGCCGTCGACGAAGGTGACCGTGCCATTGCGGAATCGATGATCGTGATGGCGCATCGTCTCGGATTGAAAGTCATCGCCGAAGGCATCGAAACGCAGGAGCAATGGGAGCTGCTGCGCAATGCCGGCTGCGATTTCGGACAGGGTTTCCTCTACGCGGCGCCCGCGCCGGCGGAAGAGTTCGAACGCCTGCTGTCGCGCGGCGCAGTGTTTCATTAAAAAAATCCCCGCGCAAGGCGGGGACAAGAGAGCTGCGGAATGGCAACCCTTGAAGACACCGTTCTGCTATCGGCAATATCAGGCGGCATCGTCTGGACCAGATTGCCTCCCGCATCTCCAGGTGATGCTTGTAACAATCACCGGGATGCCCGGAGTATGCACGCGCCAAGCTTTCGGCCGCCTTTCAATTGCATTGTTTCGCGTCGGTACTGCCGGACGCTGCTATCGCAATGATTGAAAGGTTCAAATGCAAGCATTGAAACAAACGCCTTCCATATCAGTCCCACTTTCCTCTTCACTTCAGACACGAAAGGAAAGTCATGAAGGACAAGCAGAGCAAACAGGGCAAGCAGGCTGACCGTCCGGTCCTGACGACGCGCCAGGGGCACCCGGTGAGCGACAACCAGTCGCTGCGATCAGTCGGAGAACGCGGCCCCGCCACGCTGGAGAACTATCAGTTCATCGAGAAGATCACCCACTTCGACCGCGAACGCATTCCCGAGCGCGTGGTCCATGCGCGCGGCACCGGTGCACATGGCTGGTTCGAAGCTACCGGCAAGATCGGCAACGAGCCGGCGGAGAAATACACCCGCGCCAAGGTCCTCACGCAGACCGGGGTGCGCACTCCCGTGTTCGTGCGTTTTTCCACTGTCATCGGCGGCAAGGACTCGCCCGAGACGGCACGCGATCCGCGCGGCTTCGCGGTGAAACTGAAGACCGTGGACGGCAACTGGGACCTGGTCGGCAACAACCTGAAAGTTTTCTTCATTCGTGACGCCATCAAGTTTCCGGACATGATCCACGCCTTCAAACCCGACCCGGTGACGAATCGTCAGGAGCCGTGGCGCTTCTACGATTTCGTGTCGCAGACGCCGGAAGCGCTGCACATGGTGACCTGGGTAAAGAGCCCGTGGGGCATCCCGGCAAACTATCGTGAAATGGAAGGCTCCGGCGTCAACACCTACAAGCTGGTCAACGACCAGGGCGTCGCCCATCTCGTCAAATTCCACTGGCAGCCCAAGCAGGGTGTGCGCAATCTGACGGCCGAGCAGGCAGCGGAAATCCAGGCGCGCGACGTGGGACATGCGACGAAGGACCTGTACGACGCGATCGAGCGCGGCGACTTTCCCGAGTGGGAATTCTGCGTGCAACTGATGGCCGACGGCGAGCATCCCGAACTGGACTTCGATCCGCTGGACGACACCAAGCGCTGGCCGGAGGACAAGTTCCCGCTGCTGCCGGTGGGCCGCATGGTGCTCGACCGCAATCCGGATAACGTGTTCGCCGAAAGCGAGCAGTCCGCTTTCGGCACCGGCGTGCTGGTTGACGGCGTGGACTTCTCCGATGACAAGATGCTGCAGGGCCGCACCCTGTCGTATTCGGACACGCAGCGTTACCGCGTCGGCCCGAACTACCTGCAACTGCCTGTCAACGCGCCGCAGGAAAAGGCGCGCGCGCAGACGAACCAGCGCGATGGCCAGATGGCGTATTACGTCGACGCCGGCAGCGAAAACAAACACATCAACTACGAGCCGAGCAGCCTGGGCGGCATGAAGGAAGCGCCGAAGCCGGCAAAGGATTACCACCAGTGGGTGGAAGGCCACCTCGGCCGCTACCAGACCACGCGCACGACGGACGACTATAAACAGGCCGGTGAACGCTACCGGACTTTCGAGGACTGGGAACGCGATGAACTGGTCAACAACATCGGCGGCGACCTGAAGCAATGCCCCGAGCCGATCCAGCTGCGCATGATCTGGCACCTGTGGCATTGCGACGAGGACTACGGCACGCGGGTCGCGGAAATCGCGGGCGTGCGGCTGGAAAAGGCGCTCGATCTGCCGCCGCTGCAGGGCAAGCCGGCGCCGCATGAAAAACGCGCGGGTCCCACCTATACCAGCGGCAAGAAGGAGGAAGCGGCTCGCAGCCAGCAGGAAGGGGCGCCTGCCAAGTAGCCGTCACTCGATCTGTTTCGGCGCGGCCGCTCCCTGGTCGCGCCGGAAGATCAGCCAGTAGATGCTGCCGACGAGCAGCGTTCCGCCGACCCAGTTGCCCAGGGTGACGGCGGCGAGATTGATCGCGAACTGCGTCGCGGGGATGTCCACGAGAGCGCGGTCCGTGCCCAGCGTCGTCCAGAAGCTGTCCGGCGCACCCCATTTGATCATCAGGCCGTAGGGCACGAAGAACATGTTGGCGACGCAGTGTTCGAAACCTGCCGCGACGAAGGCGGTGATCGGAAACTGGATTGCCAGGATTTTGCCGCTGGTGGTCTGCGCGGCCATCGATACCCACACGGCAAGGCAGACGAGCACGTTGCACAGAATGCCGAGGAAGAAGGCCTGCACGGGTGGAAATTTGCTCTTGGCCGCAGCGAGGTAAAGCGCCGCGCTCCCCACCTCCGCATGGCCGAAGCTGTAATGGCCGGCAAAAAAGACAAGCGCAGCCGTGCCAAGTGCGCCCACGAAGTTGCCCAGCCATACCGTCGTCCAGACATGCAGCATGCGCCGCGTTTTCAGCCGCCCGCTCGCCCACGCCATGACCATCAGCGTGTCGCTGGTAAACAACTGGGCGCCGGCGATCACCACCAGGATCAGGCCGAGGGAAAAGGTGATGCCCATCAGCAGGCGCGTGAGGCCGAAGGGCAGGTAATCGGCGGCGCCTGCGATCGTCACCGTGGCAAACAGTCCGCCCAGCGCGACGAAGGCGCCGCCGAGGACAGCGAGAACGAACAAGGTAAGCGTATCCTGCTTCGCCTTCTTGACGCCCAGGTCCTCGGCCAATACGGCGATGGCGGAAGGCATCAGCGGGTCGGCGGACTTTGGCGGGGGCTGGATCATGTTGCTTTGGCAATGCAGGACGGGATCGGTTCGATCCTCAGCACGACTTGCGGGATGCGCACCGGAAAAAATTGAATAACGAACAGGTCCGTGCTTCTTTCAATTCGGCATCATGTCGCGCTACACTAACCCGCTGTTCCGCCATCACACCGACCCTCCACCATCGCACCCATGCTTCGATTGCTGAAGACATTGCTGGTAGTTTTCCTGCTACACCTCCTTCCCGCACACGCCGGGTTGGCTGTGGACGGCCAGGATGCGCACGCACGCGTTGTCGATTGTGTTGGGGTGAACGATGCAACAGCCGACCAGGCAGCAGCCGATGGCGTACTCGCCCCTGAGGCTTCCGCCCAGGACGACCTGGAACCTGCCGACCCCGCCTGCCATATTGCACAGTTCGGCAAACATCGTCAGCCCCTGCTTGCAAGACGATTGCAGACCGGTAGTGGCGCCCCTGCATTTTCCTCCCACATTCCGCGGGGCCCGGACAGGCCCGACTGGATTCGCGCATCCTGATTTCTTCAGGTTCGAACTGACCTGCCGGCGCGTCGCGCCGCCAGGAACCACGCGGCCGCCTGGCCGCGCGTGCGGAGCCTTCCGCGTCCATGAAATCACTCCATGCGAAGGAGGAATGCGTCACGATGGAACACAATATTTCCCTGATCACCACGATTGCCGCCGGCTTCGGCGCGGCACTCATCCTCGGCTTCATCGCCGAGCGCCTCAAGGTGCCTGCTCTTGTCGGCTACCTGCTGGCCGGCATACTCATCGGCCCGGCAACGCCGGGTTTCGTCGCCGATGTCGATACGGCATCGCAACTGTCCGAGATCGGCGTCATGCTCCTCATGTTTGGCGTCGGCCTGCACTTTTCGCTGGATGACCTCCTGTCCGTCAAACGCATCGCGGTTCCCGGCGCGGTCGTGCAAATGGGCGCGGCAACATTGCTGGGGATGGCCGTTGCCATGTTCTGGGGATGGGAAAGCGGACCGGCCTTCATCTTCGGCCTCACGCTGTCATGCGCCAGCACCGTCGTCCTGCTGAAGGCGCTTGAAGCGCGCGGCGTGCTGGAATCGATGAACGGCAGGATCGCCGTCGGCTGGCTGGTCGTGGAAGACCTGGCGACCGTGCTGATCCTGGTCCTCCTGCCGCCGCTCGCCGGCGCGCTCGGCGGCGCGAACCCGGCAGGGGCGGCCGACGGGCCGATCTGGCGCACGATTGCGCAGACGATCCTTCAGGTCGGCGCCTTCATTGCCTTGATGCTGGTGGTCGGCCGCCGTGTGCTCCCGTGGTTCCTCGCGCGCGTCGCCGATACCGGTTCCCGCGAACTCTTCACGCTCAGCGTCATTGCCGCCGCGATCGGTATTGCCTATGCCTCTTCCGCCCTGTTCGGCGTCTCGTTCGCCCTCGGCGCCTTCTTTGCGGGCATGGTCATGCAGGAATCCGAATTCAGCCATCGCGCCGCGCAGGAGTCGCTGCCCTTGCGGGATGCGTTCTCGGTGCTGTTCTTTGTCGGCGTCGGCATGCTCTTCGAGCCGACGGTGCTGGTCGAGCAGCCGCTGCGCGTCCTGGCGGTCGTCGCCATCGTCATCGTCGGAAAATCGATTGCTGCGATGGCGCTCGTCCTGTGCTTCCGCTATCCGCTGAACACCGCGTTGACGGTCGCCGCGAGCCTGGCGCAGATCGGTGAGTTCTCCTTCATCCTCGCCGGCCTCGGCATGTCGCTGAAACTGTTGCCCGCGGAGGGCATGAGCCTGGTGCTCGCCGGCGCGCTCATCTCGATCGCGCTCAATCCGCTGGTCTTCAGCAGCATCAAACCCATGCGGGCGTTTGCGCTGCGCCACTCCTCGCTCGCCCGGCAGTTCGAACATCGGGACGACCCACTCGCGGCGCTTCCCATGGACACGGAAGGCAAGTTCCTGCAGGGGCAGCTTGTCCTTGTCGGATACGGCCGCGTCGGACGTCGCGTTGCCCAATCGCTTGCCGACCACAACATCCCCTTTGTCGTCGTGGAACAGAATCGTGAATTGGTGGAAAAGCTGCGCCAGCAAGGCCTTGCGGCGGTGTCCGGCAGTGCGGCCGACCCGGCCGTGCTGGTGCAGGCGCATATCGCCCAGGCCGCCATGCTCGTGGTGGCGACGCCCGATCCTGTGGGGGTGCGCCAGATGGTGGATACGGCGCGGCAGCTGAACCCTGACGTGGAAATTGTCCTGCGGACCCACAGCGAGGAAGAGTCGCGTCTGCTGCGCAGTGCTGCCCTCGGTACGGTCTTCTTCGGTGAGGCGGAGCTTGCCAAGGGAATCAGCCGGCACATCCTGGCCCGCTATCAGCGGTCGGAGTCGGTCGGCGCACCCATGGCAGCCGGCCATTCCTGAACGTCATCCTTTATATGGAAAAGATCATGACAACTGGGCTGAAACATATCCTTGCCGCAACCGATTTCTCGGCGCCGGCCCGCCACGCCGCCGCACGGGCCGCCGTCATCGCCGCCAGCCATGGGGCGACGCTCGATCTCGTGCATGTGGCCAGCCTCTCTCCGCTCGAGCGCTTCGAACGCATCGTCGCCGGCATTCCACACGATCTTGCGCATCGTGTCGTGCAGGACGCGCGTGATGAATTGGATACGCTGGCAGCGGCGTTGCGACAGCAGCATGGGGTGACACCTTCCGCGCATGTCGCCACCGGGACGGTGCTGGAGGAACTGCGGGCCAGCGCGCTTGCACTCGACACCGACCTGATCGTGCTCGGCGCACGCGGGACGAGCTTCATGCAGCATCTCCTGATCGGATCGACAGCGGAACGCATGGTAAGCAAGAGCCAGCGCCCCATGCTGGTCGTGAAGCAGGCGCCGCACGAGGAATATCGCAGCGTGCTGGTGCCGATCGACCTGTCGGCCGCCTCGTTGCCGGCGCTTCTCCTTGCGCGAACAATGGCGCCGCGGGCCGACATCGTACTCCTGCACGCCTACGAAGTGCCGTTTGAGGGAAAGCTCCGGTACGCCGGCGTGGACGAGCAGACGTTCGACTACTACCAGGGTGCCGCGCGCCTCGATGCCGGCGACAGGCTGGAACAGCTCTGCCTAGCGGCCGGATTCAGTCCGGGGCAAGTGCGCGGCATGGTTCTGCACGGGCGGCCCCTGCAGCACATCCTGGAGCAGGAACAGGAGCTCGAATGCGACCTGATCGTGATGGGAAAGCACGGGGACAGCGCCCTGGAAGACCTGCTGCTGGGCAGTGTGACCAAGCATGTGCTGGCCCAGTCGCAGTGCGACGTCCTCGTGTCCTGTACCTGAAATCCGTTCAGTCGCGCGGAGGGGCGACTGATGCGCCCTCGATGCCATGGCGGGCCAGCGATTCCTGCACGAATCCCGATGCCTTCATTTCCTCGACAAAGCGCACGAGGTAATCGACGGCAAGGGGAGGACGCGCCTTGGGCGTTGCCATCGCCTGCTGGATGACCATGAAGCGTCCCGGCAGGAGGCGCAGCCCGGGAAAGCGGGTGCAATCCGACTCCAGCTGCTGGCGCACGCCAGCCGCGACTTCCAGCGCTTCGGCGACGAAGGTGTCGACAACGGTTGGCGAGGTCGGTGCGCGCACGATTTCGGCCCGCTGCAATTCGCGGGTCAAGTAAAGGTCATAGGCGCTGCCCTTGCCCACCGCAACGCGGATGCCTGGCATGTCGACCTGTTCGTTGGCGGTGATTGGCGAATCCTGCCTCACGAGATAGCAGCCTTCAATCAGCACGTAAGGCGAGGTGAACGAGATGCCTTCACCCCGCACGGGATCGATGGCGACGAAGCCGACGTCGACGATGTCCTGCTTGAGCGCTTCGGCTGACTTTCCCGCCGCATCGAAGACCATGTACTGTACTCCCACGCCGAGGCGGCGGGCCAGTTCATTCGCCAGGTCGACGGACACGCCGTAAGGCATGGCGCCGCCGGGTTGTGCCCTCGCCAGGATCGGATTGCCGAGGTTGATGGATGCGCGCAGTGTTCCGGCGGGAGCGAGCGTGTGCAGAAGTTCTGTGGAAACAGTCATCGGATGCCCTCTATTCGTCATCGCCCTTGAAGCGATGCAGTCCCTTGAACACGAACGGCGCCAGCAGCGCGATCACGGCAATCACGATCAGCGTCGCGGAGAACGGATGCTTGAAGAACACCAGGTAGTCGCCGAGGCTGACCTGCAAGGCGCGGCGGAACTGGCTCTCGGCCATGGGGCCGAGGATCAGGCCGACGATCATGGGGGCCACCGGATAATCCCAGCAGCGCATCAGGTATCCGGTGATGCCGAAGATGACAAGTATCGTCAGCTCGACCACCGATGGATTCGCGGCCAGCGTCCCCATGGAAGCAAAGACCAGGATGCCGGCATACAGCCAGGATTGCGGTACGGAGAGCAGCTTGACCCAGAGGCCGACGAGCGGCAAGTTGAGCACGAGCAGCATCAGGTTGCCGACGAAGAAGCTGGCGATCAGGCCCCAGACCATCTCCGGGTTGGTGGTGAACAGCAGCGGACCGGGAACCAGGCCGTACTGCTGGAAGCCGGCCAGCATCATCGCGGCGGTGGCCGAGGTGGGCAGGCCGAGCGCGAGCAGGGGCACGAGCGTGCCGGTGGCCGACGCATTGTTCGCCGCCTCCGGGCCAGCGACGCCGGCGATGGCGCCGTTCCCGAATTCCGCGGGATCCTTGGACAGCTTGCGTTCAAGCGAGTAGGAGAGCAGCGTCGGCACCTCCGCGCCGCCCGCAGGCAGGGCACCGATAGGAAAGCCGAGCAGGGTGCCGCGCAGCCATGCCTTCCACGATGCCTGCCAGTCCTTCATCGTCATCCAGAGGGAACCGCGTACCGGCTCGACCTGCTCCGCGTGTTCCTTGAACCGGCATGCGACGTAGAGCGCTTCACCCATCGCAAAGAGGCCGACGGCCAGCGTCGTGATCGAAATGCCATCCATGAGCGCCGGCACGCCGAAGGCGAGACGGGCCTGCCCCGTCAGCTTGTCGATGCCGATGAGGCCGAGGAACAGGCCGAGCGCCAGGCTCGTCACGCCGCGCAGCACGGAATGGCCGAAGGTGGCCGACACCGTCACGAAGGCCACGACCATGAGGCCGAAGTAATCCCAGGGGCCGAACTGCACGGCGAGTTCGACGATGGTCGGCGCCAGCACGGCGAGGCCGACGGTGGCGATGGTTCCCGCAACGAAGGAGCCGATTGCCGCTGTCGCCAGCGCCGGTCCGCCACGTCCATTGCGCGCCATCTTGTGTCCCTCGATGGCGGTCGCGATCGAGGCTGCCTCACCCGGCGTGTTGATCAGGATCGCCGTGGTCGAGCTGCCGTACATGCTGCCGAAGTAGATACCGGCAAACATGATGATCGAACCCGTCGGATCGAGCTTGAAGGTCACCGGCAGCAGCAGGGCGACGGTGAGCGACGGGCTGATGCCGGGCAGGATGCCGACGAGCGTGCCGAGCAGGACGCCGATTCCGGCGAAGAGCAGGTTGCCGGGCTGCAGGGCGGTCCAGACGCCGTCCAGCAGCAGGGAGAAGATTTCCATGATGTTCCTTTAGCCGAACAGCAGCCGTTCGAGCGGGCCGGCAGGCAAGGTCAACGAGAGCGCCTTGGTGAAGAACACATAGACAAGTACGCTCAGTGCAAGGCCGTACACCGGCCCGAGGGACAGCAACTTGCGGCCGAAACCGCATGCAGTGCATACAAACAAGACCGTCGCGCCGATGATGAAGCCGCCACCCAGCGCGAGAACAACGATCTGCGCAATCAGGCCGCCGAGTACCCACGCCAGTGAGGCCGGGTTCATCACCTCCTCCAGCGCAAGGTCCAGGCTCGCGCTGCGGTTGCGCCATGCGGTAATGAAGTGCGCCACACCCAGCAAACCGAGCAGTCCGCCGATGAGCTTCATCGCGACCGACGGTCCGACGCCCGGACCGGTGCCGCTTGTCACCCTGAACGCATCAACAAGGGTCAGCGTGGCCAGTGCCAGCAGCACCATGCCGACGACCAGCGGCGCCCGCCACGCGGGCACCTGTTGCGCAGCCGGGCTCGTCATTTTGCGAGTCCGATCGAGGTCAGCACATCCTTGACCCGCGCCTGGTCGTTCTTGAGGAACACGGCGAACTGGTCGGCGGGCAGGTAGGCGTCATCCCAGCCGCGCGCCTTCAGGATCTTGGCCCACTCGGGCGACTTGATTGCCTTGTCGACGGCCATCGCGAGCGCCTTGCGTTGGTCGGCCGAAATGTTGGGCGCCCCGACGATGCCGCGCCAATTGACGAGTTCAACCTCCATGCCCTGCTCCTTGAGCGTCGGCACCTCGACACCGGTCATGCGCTTGCCGGAAGAAAGCGCGAGCGCGCGCAGCTTGCCGGCCTTGATCATGCTTTCGAATTCGTTGTACCCCGACACACCCGCTGTCACGCGGCCACCAAGCATTTCCGCCAATGCTTCACCGCCGCCCGAGAAGGGAACGTAGTTCAGCTTGCTCGCATCGCCGCCCGCGGCCTTTGCCACCAGGCCGGCGAGGATATGGTCGGCACCGCCTGCCGAGCCACCTGCCCACACCACCTTCGAGGTATCGGCCTTCAATGCAGCCGCCAGGTCCTTGATCGTCTTGTGTGGAGAGTTGGCAGGCACGACCACGACGAGCGGATCCGCGGTCAGGCGCGCGATCGGGGTCACCGTGTCCAGGTTGACCGGCGACTTGTTGGTCAACACGGCACCCAGCATCGTGATGCCCATTGTCATTAATTGGTTGCCATCGCCCGCCGCGCTATTAACGAATTGCGCGAGGCCGACCGTCCCGCCGGCGCCGGGAACGTTGACCACCTGCACGCTCTTTGCAGCACCGGTTGCGACCATGACCTGCTGCAGGGAACGGGAAGCGCCGTCCCACCCGCCACCGGGTGCAGCGGGCGCAATGATCTTCAGTTCCAGCGGATTCTGCGCCAGTACCGGCGCGGACGCCGCTACGACGGCGCCGAGTGCGCATGCGCGCAGGACTGCCCCGAACACTTGGTTCAACTTGAACATTTCAACATCTCCTAGAAAAGGTGCCACGAAGAAAGCGCGGGATTGTTGTAGTCGGAGGACTTCCGCAGGTCCGCCGTTTTTTCATTGTACGACACTTTGCATATTTTTGCGATCATATGCAATAATGCGATCCATGGAAACCCTCACTGCCTCGGAAGCGCACCTCGAACTGCATGGCCGCCGCTTCAAGATCGTCGATCTCCCCTCCGCTTTCGGGACCGAGCTGCACAAGCTTCCGCTCGTGCTGCGCATCCTTCTCGAAAACGTCGTCCGAAATATGGAGGGCGACGAACGCGACGCCGCCGTGCAGGCCATCTTCGAATGGCTCGACCGCGGCACGAGCGAGGCGGAAATTCCGTTCCAGCCACTCCGCGTCCTCATGCATGACACGACGAGCACGCCTGCTCTGGTCGATATCGCCGGCATGCGCAACGTGCTGGCCGAGCATGGCGTCGATCCCGGCCGGCTGAATCCCAGCATTCCGGTCGATGTCTCTGTCGACCATTCGCTGGCGGTGGAAGCGTTCGGACGTCCGGATGCGGTGAAACTGAACTTGCAGCACGAGATGCGCCGCAATGAAGAGCGCTACCGCTTCCTTCGCTGGGCGTCGGGAACGCTGCACGGCGTGCGCATCCATCCGCCGGGAACGGGCATCATGCACACGATCAATCTCGAGCAACTGGCGACGGTCGTGACAACCGAAGGGGAATGGGCGGTGCCCGATACCCTGATCGGCACCGACAGTCACACGCCGATGATCAACGGCATCGGTGTTCTCGGCTGGGGCGTGGGCGGACTGGAAGCGCAGACGGTCATGTTCGGCATGCCGACCATGTTGCGGATTCCTGATGTCGTCGGCGTGCGCCTCGCCGGATCGATCAGTGGCGGTGCAACCGCGACCGACCTGGCGCTGACCGTCACGCAGCGCTTGCGCGAGGTCGGTGTTGCAGGAGACTTCGTGGAATTCTTCGGCCCCGGTGTGGCGACGCTCACGGCCGGGGACAGGGCCGTGGTGGCCAACATGGCGCCGGAGTATGGTGCGACGACCGGCTATTTCGGCATCGATCAGCATACGCTGGACTATCTTCGCGCTACCGGGCGCAACGAAGAAGCGGTCGCCCTCGTGGAAGCGTACAGCCGCCGCGCCGGATTCTGGTTCGAACCGCAAGCAACGCCGCGCTATACACGGACGATCGAGATCGACCTTGGACAAATCGGGCTGCATGTCGCGGGCCCGAAGCGCCCGCAGGACCTGTTGCCCTTGTCGGATGTACCGGCAGTGCTGGAGAAGCATGCAGCCAACGTGGAAACCGGCGGACTGCCGCGTTTCCCCGTCGCGATTGCCTCGATCACGAGCTGCACCAACACGTCCGATCCCCGCCTGCTGGCCGCCGCAGGACTCGTCGCCCGGAAGGCGCGCGCCTTGGGTTTGAAGCCGGCACACTGGGTCAAGACTTCCCTTGCGCCGGGATCGCCTGCGGCAGCGTCATACCTGAAGCGTTCTGGACTGCTGGAAGATCTTGAAGCGATCGGTTTCGGCATCGTCGGTTATGGATGTGCGACCTGTATCGGCAATTCGGGCGGGCTCACGGATCCCATCAAGACGCTGATCGAGGAAGGAAAGGGCCAGCCGGTTGCCGCACTGTCCGGCAACCGCAACTTCCCCGGCCGCGTTCATCCCGATCTCGAGCTGGGCTTCATCATGTCTCCCGCAATGGTGATCGTCTTCGGACTGGCCGGAGAAGCAGGAAAGGACCTTGCGCGCGAGCCGGTAGGCGTATCGACGGACGGCAAGGATGTTTTCCTGCGCGACCTCTGGCCGTCGTCCGGCGAAATCGAGGCCGCACTTGCGGCCAGCCAGGCACCGGAAGACTATCGGCGCGATTTTGCGGAGGCGTCGAAGAATCCGGTATGGCATGGACTGGACGCCCCGGCGTCGCCGCTGTTCCCCTGGGACGATCGCTCGAATTATCTGCAACGCCCGCCGTTCGCGTCGCTGGATGCAGGCTGCCAGCTCGGCAACTACACCGCCTACCCGCTGCTGGTGCTCGGCGACGACATCACGACCGACCACATTTCGCCAGCGAGTGCGATTCCGCCGAAGAGCCTGGTTGCCGATTACCTGGTCGGGCGCGGCGACGACCGGGATGACCTGAACGTGTTCGCATCCCGTCGCGGCAACTGGCGCGTGATGCTGCGCGCGGCGTTCCACAACAAGAATGTGGTGAACTTGTTGCAGGAAAATCTGCCGGTGGCGCATACCTTGCATATTCCCAGTGGCAAGACGATGCCGATCTGGGCGGCGGCGGAGCGTTACCATTCGGAAGGCGATTCCGTCGTGATCATTGCCGGCGAGCGGTACGGCACAGGGTCGTCGCGCGACTGGGCGGCCAAGGGTGTGCGCCTGCTGAACGTAAGGGCCGTGCTTGCCCTCAGTTTCGAGCGCATCCACCGGTCCAACCTGATCGGCATGGGTATTCTTCCAGTGCAACTTCCGCTGTCGTACCGCGGCCTGGCACCGGTAGCCGCCGGCGACCGGATTGAAGTGATGGCAAGTGTCGACTCACTTTCTCCGCGCTGCGACATCGGTGTGCGAATTCATCGTGCCGATGGCGGGATTGATACAATCCCGTGCAAGGCAGCGGTCGAAACCCGGCTGGAGGTCGACCTGCTGAAAGCCGGCGGTGTCATTCCGCTCATCCTTGCACGAACAGTCGAAGCATCAGAACCATGAAGCCGATCGCGGCGCGCATTGTCGAAATCATCCGGACCGAGAATCTCGCAGTAGGTACGCACCTGCCTGCGCAGATGCTCGCCGACCGCCTGCGCGTCTCGCGCCAGCCGGTGAACGACGCGCTCGGCCGTCTGTGCGAGGAAGGCATCCTGTACCGCGAACCGAACCGCGGCTATTTTCTTGCCAAGGTGCCCCTGCAGCCGGTTCCGGCGCTGGCGCAAAGCGATATCGTTACGGCCGTGTATTTCCGTATCGCCGAAGACCGGCTGTCGGGAAAGTTGCCGGACGAGTTCACCGAATCCATGCTTAAGCAGCGTTACCAGCTGACGGCGACGCAACTGTCCGACGTGCTCGGACGCATCGCGCAGGAAGGCTGGGCGGAAAAGAAGCCCGGCTACGGCTGGACCTTCTCGTCGATGCTCACCAGCTCGGAAAGCCTGGTGCAGTCCTACCGCCTGCGCCTCGCCGTGGAGCCGGCGGCTTTGCTGGAGCCGGGCTACCGCCTGGAACCCCAGGCGCTGGAGCGCTGCAAGGGGGCTGAGTTCCACCTGCTGGAAGGCGGCATCGAAAACGACACGCCGGACCAGCTTCACGACCGCGGCGTCCGCTTCCACGAAACGCTGGTCGAAGCCTCCGGCAATCCTTTCTTCATCGACACCATCAAGCGTGTGAATCGCGTGCGGCGCCTGCTTTCGTACCGCTCCATGATGGATCGCAGCCGCTACAAGCAGCATTGCAAGCAGCACCTCCACATCCTTGAACTTCTCGAACGGGAAAGGAACGAGGAAGCGTCGGAGGCCATGGCCGAGCATCTGCGCATCACGGTCAAGAACATCACGAAGATCCGGAAACTGCTCGACAAGGCTTAGCCTGCATATCCCCTTGTTTCGATTTGCAACAAAGGTCGAAATTTCCTCTTGGACTGCTTATATTTTCAGCAGTGCAACAAGCGATAGACAAGGAGGAATATATGAAAGCTATGCACGCCCCAATGCTGATTGCCAGCCTTTCCGGCGCGGTCCTGCTTGCAGCCTGTGGCGGCGGAGGTGGCGGTGATACGGCAGCCGCTCCCGGCACCCTCAAGGTCTCGCTGACCGATGCTCCCGCGTGCGGGTTCGACAAGGTCTTCGTGACGGTCAGCAAAGTGCGCGTCCACAAGGCGGGCGACGCTGCCGAGGGCGATGCCGGATGGTCGGAAATCGTATTGACCACGCCGCGCAAGATCGATCTGCTCAATCTCGTCAACGGCAAACTCGAAGACCTCGGCCAGACCAGCCTGCCCGCCGGCACGTACAACCAGATCCGCCTGGTGCTGGTTCCGAATGCCGGCGGCGCCCTGGCCAACTCGATCGTTCCGACCGGCGGCAGCGAAGTGGCGCTGGCTACGCCGAGCGGCGTGCAAAGCGGTATCAAGCTCAACGGAAATGTGGAAGTGGCGAGTGGCGCGACGACCGAAATCGCGCTCGACTTCGATGCCTGCAAATCCATCGTCCAGCGCGGCAATGGAAGCTACGGTCTCAAGCCGGTGATCCGGATGATTCCGATGGTGAGCAGCGGCACGATCAACGGTTTCGTCGAAAAGAGCGCTGTCGGACCGCAAACCGTCGTCAGCGCCCAGCTCAATGGGGTCGTGGTGCGCAGCACCGTACCGGACAGCGAAGGCTTCTTCTCGCTCGCGCCGCTGGAGGCCGGTAACTATGTGGTGGTCGCGACCGGCACCGCACGTTCAACCGACATCGTCAATGCGGTGCCTGTCGCGGCCAAAGGCACGACGGCGCTCAGTACCAGCGCCGCGCCGCTGCTGACTGCTTCGTCCACCATGGGGACAGTGTCCGGAACAGTGCTCCCGGCGGATGCCGAAGGCAGCGTGACGGCTTTCCAGACGGTGAGCGGCGGACCGGTCGCGTCGATCCGGTATAGCGCAGCCAATGGCACGACCGGGGAATACGGGCTGCCGCTGCCCCTCGCCGCGCCGCGCTACGGCCAGTACAGCAGCACGCTGCCGATCAGCTTCACGGCGCAAACGGCGCTTGCCGGGAAATATGCGCTGCAGGCCGGTGCGACGGGTTACCAGACGCAGTCGGCCGACATCGACCTGACCAGCGCCAACCTGACCCGGAACTTCACACTGGTGAAGTAAGCCGCCGTCAACACGCAGGCATGCTCACCGGCTCCGGCCGGTGGGCATTTTTTTCGCCTGCGCATTTGCGGCGCTCGACCGGATGTCCGGCGCGATCGAAATGGATCTTTGCACACCATTCGTCGTGCAGGCTTTGGAGGGGCACGCAGCAGTCGCCATCCATGCCCTGGCTTTTGGCCCATCGCCGGATGTAATCGTCGGTGCTCCATGTGCCGGGAGATACCGCCGGCGCCTTTCTCCCGCGGCTCGTTGGCATTGCTGTCTTTTCAATTGAGTTCATGTTTCAATCCCGATCCTCATTTAAAGATATATTTTACTTGAATCTTTTAATCCTCGCTCATACAATGTCCTCGTACTTACAGGGAGCAACGATGAACATCGATAAATTCAAGCACCAGCATGTAGAGATTTATGAATGCATCAGCACGCTGCGCCGGTATGCGTTGTCGGGGATTGTTGACAATGCGCGCGAGATTGCGCGCGGCGTGGTGTCCATGAGCTCGAAGATCAAGCTTCACCTCAGCGTTGAAGACACGGTCCTTTATCCCGCGCTGAGAAATAGCAAGGACGCATCCGTGGCGCACCTGGGCAATCAGTACCAGGAAGACATGAAGATGATCGCGAAGCGTTACGAAGAGTTCGCGCGCAAATGGAATACGGCATCCAACGTGGCAAAGGATCCCGAGGGATTCCGGGCTGAAGCGAACATCGTGCTCAAGAAGCTCCATGCGCGGATACGCCAGGAAGACACGAATTTTTATCCTGCCATCGAAGCCGTTTAAGACGGGGCAGTCCCTTATTTTTTCACCATAGGAAAGCAGCATGAAAACCGAAAACCTGACCTTGTCGAGTGCATTGGACGAAACCCGCGCCATGGATGCCGCGCGCGTGCTTAACGCTATCGCCGGGGTAAGCAAGGTCGCCATTACCACCACCACCGGAACAGTCAACATCAGCTTTGACGATGACGTCACTTCGCTGCAAGAAGTGCGAACGGCTTTACAACGGGCGGGCTTTGGCGTGAAACGTGCCCACGGTGAAGAAGGGATGTGCTGCGGAAGCTGCGGCAGCTGATTTTCCGAGGCATCATGAACACCCCCGCATTTTTCGACCAGGCCCCCGTCATCACCGTGTACGACGGCCTTGTCCAGTTTCTCGGCGCATGCGACGACGGCCTTCTCACCTATCGCTACATCGACGCGGTGCGCCTCGCGGGGCATTCCTGCCCAACGGTCGCCGGCGCCTACCTCATGACGCGACGCGCACTGGCACTGCTGTACCCGGACCGGACGCCCGAGCGCGGCGAGATCCAGGTACGGTTCTCCGCCGCCATGGAGGAAGGCGTGGCTGGGGTCATCGGAAATGTTGTCAGCCTTGTTACAGGCGCGGCCGGGCCGGGTGGATTCAAGGGCATCGGCGGACATTTCGGACGGCAGAACCTGATGCATTTTTCCTGCGCCGTGGAAGGCGAGGCAGCGTTCGCACGGCTCGACAACGGCGCTTCGGTACAGCTCTCCCTGCATTTGAACCGTGTCCCGGCGGACCCGCGGACGGGGCAGCTCTTGCGAAAGATACTTGAAGGCGTCGCTGAAAAGGGGGAAACGTCGGAATTCGCATCGCTTTGGCAAGATCGCGTCCGGCGCATCCTGATCGACCACGCCGACGACCCGGAACTGATCCCGGCAACCGGGATGGCCCGCTGACTGTGGGGAACCAGCCGCTGGAGTAAGATGTCGCAAAGCACTCGCCAGCGTCCTGGCGAACCCATTGCGAGGTAAACATATGACATCGTCCGTCACGCATTCCCTGCCCGACATCGACCTATCGGAAGAATTGATCCGCAAGTTCGACAAGCCGGGCCCGCGCTACACGTCTTATCCGACCGCCGACCGCTTCAACCCGGCATTCACCGACCAGACCTACCAGGCCTACCTGGCGCAGCGCGCCACGCGCTCCGATAATCCGCCGTTGTCGGTCTACCTGCACCTGCCGTTTTGCGAATCGCTGTGCTACTTCTGCGCGTGCAACAAGATCATCACCCAGGACCATGGCCGCGTCACCGAGTACCTGCGCTACCTGGACAAGGAAATGGCGATGGTCGCATCCCACCTCGGCCCGGATCGCAAGACGGTCCAGCTGCATCTGGGCGGCGGGACGCCGACCTTCTTCAATGCCGACGAGCTGCGCCAGCTGATGCAGATGGTGCGCAAGCATTTCACGTTCACGCCCGACGCCGAGCTCGGCGTCGAAATCGATCCGCGCACGGTGCGCGACGGCACGCTGTCCATGCTTGCCGAGCTTGGCTTCAACCGGAACAGTTTCGGCGTGCAGGATTTCGATCCCGCCGTGCAGCAGTCGGTGAACCGCATCCAGCCGTTCGACATGGTGCAGCGTGCGGTGATCGAGAGCCGCAAGGCGAATTTCCAGTCCACGAACGCGGACCTGATCTACGGCTTGCCCAAGCAAACCCTTGAAAGTTTCAGCCGTACGCTGGACAGCCTCATCAAGCTCTCGCCGGATCGCATCGCGCTCTACAACTATGCGCATTTGCCGAGCCGCTTCAAGGCGCAACGCCTGATCGTCGCCGAGGACCTGCCGTCCGCGGAAGACCGGCTGCAGATTTTCATGATGTCGACGCGCCGCCTGCTGGAAGCCGGCTACGAATATATCGGCCTCGATCATTTCTCCAGGCCGGAAGAGGAATTGAACAAGGCGCGCCTCGATGGCACGCTGCACCGCAACTTCCAGGGGTACACCACGCGCGCCGAATGCGACCTGATCGGTTTCGGCGTGTCGGCCATCGGCAAGGTCGGCAATTCCTACAGCCAGTCCGTGCGCAGCGTGACCGCGTACTACGCGGCGCTCGACGAAGGACGGCTGCCGGTGGAAAAAGGATTCGAGCTGAGCAAGGACGACCTGCTGCGCCGCCAGGTCATCATGACCTTGATGTGCAGTGCGCCGCTCGACTTCGACGCCATCAACCGTCAGTACGACATCGACTTCCCACACTATTTCGCGCACGAGATGAGCGCGCTGCGGCAATACGAGGACGCGGGGCTGATTACGATCGAGCCGTCGGCAATCCGTGTCACCACCAAGGGCCGGCTGTTTGTGCGCGCGGTCGGCATGACGTTCGACAAGTACCTGGGGCAGCCGACGACATCGACGTATTCCAAGCTGATCTAGCCATGAGCAAGAAGTTTCCCATCAGCCCCAAGCATCCCGAGCGCGTCTGCTGGGGATGCGACAAATACTGCCCGTCCGATTCTCTCGCCTGCGGCAACGGCTCGGAGCGTACGCAGCATCCGGTCGAGCTGTTCGGCGAAGGATGGCAGGAGTGGGGGCTGGATGCGCCGGAGGAACAGGACAAGCCGGCTGATTAGGTAAGGGTGGATCTAACGCATCCTCGTCTTTTCGTTATGGTATGCCCGCATCCTTGCAACATGAGGCCGAGGGCGGGCATTGAAGGTTGAACTTTCCGAACACCTCCCCCGTCGTTCCCGCGAAGGCGGGAACCCATAATCCCGGTTCTCGATTCAACTCACTATGGGTTGCCGCGGGGCCGCCGAGGCCTTCGCGGGAACGACGGGGAATGGAGTGCTCAAGCCGATACAAGCCGCTTCATCCATTCCAGCAGCACCGTTGGTAGCAATTCCGGCTTCGGCAGCAGCGCATAATGATGCGCGCCGAACACGCCGGGGAGGTAATTGGCCGCCTGGCGATCGATGGTCAGGCAGAACGGATTGATTCCCTGCAGCCGCGCTTCCGTCACTGCCTGCCGCATGTCTTCGACGCCATAGCGTCCTTCATACACATCGATATCGTTCGGCTTGCCGTCGGATAGCAGCAGCAGGAGCCGGTGCGCGGCCGGCTGGTGCAGTAGCGCCGCGGTCGCGTGCCGAATCGCGGCGCCGGCGCGCGTGTAGTGTTCGGGTTCGAGCGCCGCGATGCGTCGGGCCACCGCGTCGCCATACGCTTCGTCGAACGATTTGATCGTGCGAACGGTCACCGCCTGCGGCCCATCGCCGGAAAAGCCCATGACCGCATACGGCGCCTGCAATCCCTGGAGCGCAATCGATACGAGCAGCAGCGCCTCGCGTTCCACATCGATGACGCGCCTGTTGGCGGAGATCCAGCCATCGGTCGAGCCGCTGATGTCGATCAACAAGACGATCGACATGTCGCGCCTGGCGGGCCGGCAGGTCTGGTACAGGCGCTGGGAGCGCGGCAATCCGGCGCGGTAGTCGGCGTGGCTGTCGATGTACGCTTCGAGATCAATCTCTTCGCCATCAATCTGTTTGCGCAACCGGGTGCGCTGGGCGCGAAGCATTTCGAAACGCCGCCGGACCGCATGCAACATCGATTGATGCGCGCGCAGCGTGCTGTCGACCCACGCCTGCGGACCCTCCTGCGGCGCCAGCAGGCGGACGACAGCGCCCGGTTCCCGGTAGGCGCCGATCCGGCAGTCCCATTCGGGATACAAGAGCCGCGCGCCTGCGCTGTCCCAGGCACGCGGTGCATCGATACTTGCGCGCGAAACGGGAATGTCGTCGGACAGGAGCACTTCCTTTGCACGTCCCGGTGTGGACACCAGCCGCGCTTCCGGCAGCTCCGAAAGCGCATCGGCGAACTCTTCCGCAGCCGTACTCTCGTCACGGTCGGTCGGCCTTTGCATGCCGACCGGATCTTCCGCCTGCTCATGCGGCTGGCTGGTCTGGATCATCCATGCGCCTTGTTTTTCATCATCTTCGTCTTCCGTCGGCTCGCGCACATCGGGACGCCGGGGAAGCTGCGCGCTGCGGGGGGATGCGGAAGCCGGATCAGGGCGGTTGCCATCCTCCATCGCTTGCCGGCTTACCGCGGGGAGCGGAAGCAGATCGCCCGTCCAGAGATCCTTGTAGAGGAGCGTTGCGGCAGGAGCCTGTTCAAACGCGCGTGCCTGTTCCAGCGCGACGCGAGGCGGAAGGGCGCTGTAGTCGCCGGACAGGAGCGAACGGGCAAAGACTTCCAGCGGACGCCCCGCCAGAGGAAACCGGTCGAGGGGAGGCCGCATCCTCAAGGCAGTCTGCCGCACGGCATCAAGGGACGCGCGCATGCCGGGAAGCAGCTGGACAATCTGCGCGTCGGCGGCGTTGGCTTCCAGCAGGAGGAATACCGCGCGCTGGCATTCCGTGTCCAACCCCGCCAGGAAGTCCGCGCTCTTGCGGCTGGCGCGCATCGCCTGCTGCAGCGCCATGACACGGTACCAGTCCATGGCCTCGATACCCTCGAAGGATGCCAGCACGGGAGGAAGCCAGATGCTGTCCCCATCCGTGGCGGGAAGCGCGACAGCATGCCTAGGCCCGTCCTTGCGCCGGAATACCTTGGTCAGGAAGGTCGGCGGTGCTGGCGGCTGGGCGGCGCGTAGCGAAAAGCTTTTTGCGAATACCGCCGCAATCAGCAGGTCCAGGCGTTGCGACACATCCCGCAGCGCAAGCCGGGTCGGTGCGGGTTGATCTTTCCTGTGCCGCCGCCAGAGATCCCGCGCGAAGATCGTGGCATGCCGCGCCACGTCCGTGATGACGTCTTCTGCTTCCGGCATGGCTTACACGAAGGTGGCGTCGACCAGATCCCGCATCGCCGCCACGAGCGACGCGTCGTCGGATAACGGCGACACGAGCGCCGAATAACACGCCTGACGGACCGGGATGCCGCTGGCGATGAGTCGTGCTGCCGCGATCAGCAGCCGCGTGCTCGGCACTTCCGCGAGCCCCCTGTCCTGCAGCCCGCGCAGGCGCTGACCGAGCGACACCAGCGCCTGTGCGGTGGCGTGGTCCGTTTCGCCTTCCTTCTGGATGATGTGCGCTTCGCGTTCCGGCGGTGGGAAATCAAAATCGAGCGACACGAAGCGCTGGCGCGTGCTGGGCTTGAGATCTTTGAGCATGCGCTGGTAGCCCGGATTGTAAGAAATGACGAGCTGGAAACCGGGCGCGGCTTCGATCGTCTCCCCGGTCTTGTCGATCGGCAGGATGCGCCGGTAATCCGTCAGGGGATGCAGGACGACCACCGTGTCCTGCCGCGCCTCGACGACTTCATCGAGATAGCAGATCGCGCCTTCGCGCACCGCACGGGTGAGCGGACCATCCTGCCATTGCGTGCCGTCGTGCCGGATCAGGAAGCGGCCGATGAGATCGCTCGCGCTCAGGTCGTCATGGCAGGAAACGGTGACCAGCGGCCGTCCCAGCCGCCACGCCATGTGTTCGACGAAGCGGGTTTTTCCGCAACCGGTCGGCCCCTTCAGCATCACCGCCATGTTCCGGCGATGGCATTGCTCGAAGATGCTGATCTCGTCACCGGAGGCAAGGTAATACGGTTCCTTGCGCTCCGGACTGCTTGCTTGAGACATCATGCCCTGATTGGCGACACCGGCGAGGTGCGGGTGACATCATCTGACTCCGTGGTGATTTCAAACCGCGGCGCGTGCCTGAAGAAATCAATGATGAACAGGATGACGCCGATCGAGAACAGCGTGGCCGTCGCGATCAGCATCAGGAAGTGCACCTGGATCTTGAGCTGCGCATCCAGGTAACCCAGTCCCAGGATCCGCTCGAGATACACCTGTCCGATGCCCGCCGTCGCAAACGAAAGCGTCATGCCGAACATCCCCGCGAGCTGCAGCCAGAACGACCAGTAGCCAATGCTGGTGCCTTGCTCGCGGCGGCTGGGCGACATCGCCGGCAGGGCGTACGAGATCATCGCGAGGACGATCATCGCGTATGCGCCGTAGAAGGCGGCATGGCCGTGCATCGCGGTGATCAGCGTGCCGTGCGTCCATTTGTTCACGCCCGGCCAGGTATGGGCAAGGCCGAGCAGGCCGGCGCCGAAGAGCGTGTAGACGGCGCTGCCGACCGTCCAGTGAAGTGCCAGCGTATTGGGATGCGCCATGCCCGAGCGGCGGATGGCGGAATAGGCGTAGGTCGCCATGGCGATCAGCGCGACCGGCTCCAGCGCACTGAAGAATCCGCCGATCGGCAGCCAGTACGTCGGCACGCCCACCCAATAGTAGTGGTGCGCCGTACCCAGGATGCCGGCGATGAAGACCAGGCCGACGATCACGTACAGCCACTTCTCCATGACTTCGCGGTCGGCGCCGGATAGGCGGATCAGGAGATAGGCGAGGAAGCCGCCCTGGATCATTTCCCACACACCTTCCACCCACAGATGGATCGTCCACCAGCGGTAGAAGATTGCGACCGTGTAGTTGTCGAAGTGCAGCAGCGACGGCAGGTAGAGTACCGCCGCGCCCGCAACGCCGAGCAGCAGCACACCCTCGGTCGTCGTGAATCGCCCGGATTTCCGGATCGTCATCACGACGTTGTAGAGGAACATCAGCATCACGATGACGATGATGATCTTGTGCGGCAAGGGCTGTTCGAGAAGCTTGTTTCCCGTGCCGTAGCGGAACAGGTAGCCGATGACTGCGGTCAAGCCCATTACGACCCACAGCGCGAGCTGGATGTACGCAAGCTTGACGCTGTAGATCTCCGTGCGCGATTCATCGGGAATCATCCAGTAGGTGGCGCCCATGAATCCCGTCAGCACCCACACGACCAGCAGGTTCGTGTGGATCATCTTCGTTACGTCGAACGGGAGGATGTACAAGAGCGGATCGGGCCCGAGGTACTTGGCAGCCGAGAGAAGGCCAAACACGATCTGCAGGCCGAACAACACCATCGCCACGGCGAAATACCAATAGGCGACGGACTGCGATTTGTAGCGCATACGGTTCCCCTGAAATTACTTCAACGTTGCGAGATACGCCGCGATCTGATCGATCTGCTCGGGCTTCAGGCCCTTTCCATAGGTGTTGGGCATGAAGGAAACGCCGTTCGCCGAGTACATGGCGCCCGGCACGATGTGCGCGCTGGGATCGGTGATGGATTCACGGATGTAGCCCATCGCATCCTTGGCCTTGCCTTTGTAGTCGGGCGAGGAAACGAGTTTCTCGGCGCGTGAACCGACGCCGGCCAGGGACGGCCCCGCCATGTTGACGCCGGGGGCGATGGAGTGGCACGCATTGCAGGCCGGCGTCGCTGATCGGAACGCCCGCTCGCCGAGCGCAATCGGATTCTCGTTTCCGGTCTGCGGGCGCGCGCCCGGAGGCGCCTCGCCGCCCTCTTTCGGCGCGGCGGCCATATCCGTTCCCGGTATGCTGGCACCGGTCACCAGGATGGGACGCGGAGGCCATCCCTGGTTATCGACCTTGCTGACCCAGTCGAGGAAGGCAATCAGGTTCTTGATTTCCTCTTCGCTCAGGTTCTGCTTCGGCATGAGCCGCCGGTGCCGCTGTTCGTCGTAGAACTGGGAGGGATCGCGCATGTACGCCTGCAGGTATTGCTCGCCGCGGTGCTGCGTGATCTTGGTCAGGTCAGGCGCGTAATAGGCGCCTTCGCCGAAAAGCGTATGGCAGTTGATGCAGTTGTACTTGTGCCAGACGTCCTGCCCGCTGCGTACCGCAGGGGTGATGTTCTGAGCGTTCGTCAGAGTCGGAAACTGCCTGTGGCTGTCGATCGTCATCCCGATGAACACCAGGGACGCGATGGCAGTGGACGCGATGGCAAACAGCCGTGTCTGTCGCTTGTTCATGTCTTGGTCCTTTCTGCGTCAAACGCCGATACCGGACCAATACTTGATCGAGGTGTAGCCTGAATACAGAATGGCTATGACCATCAGGAGGACAATGACATAGCTGAGCAGCTTCAAGGTGCCGTGCATGGTGATGTACCCCACTTTATTGTGCTTCTTGGGAACGGGAGTGCGTCAGCAAGGCAGACGGTCGCAGGTGCGCGTCTCGGCCCTGCGTTTCTGCCGATACTGCATCAATTGACACGGCAGACGCGGAGTACGATCCGTTGACCTTGCGCCGTCTTAATAAATATCAAATTTGATGCCGGCAGGCAGGTGCTACGCGTCGCGCCAGCGGTAGGCGCATTTCAGGCAGGCGCAGTCCGGAACGGCGTTGCCGATCGGCTCGATCATGCAGCCTGCCAGCACGATCTCGCCACGGAGGACGGCTGCGCGCGTTGCCTCGTCCGGATCGCCCCAGACGAGAGGAACCCCTGCGGGTTCGCCGCAGTTGGGGCAAGTCATTTTCGAGATGCGCGTTGCAGGGCGTTGGTTCAGGATGTAATCCTCCTCATCGAACTTCTCTACCAGTATAAAAAAAGCCCCCGAAATATTCGGGGGCCTTTATTACAGGATTGCCTGCGTTCAGGACACTTGCTGAATCCCAGCCAGTACCCAGCCGCCGTTGCCGGAGGCCGGCTTCGACAGGTTCCATACTTCGGTGAACTGTTCCGCCGGTGCATTTTCCGCCTCGCGGATCATGCCGGTGAAGCGCACGCTGGCGAGGTGCTCGTCGCCAATGGTTTCGATACCCAGCAGTTGTGCGTCCAGCGACACGACGTCGGTATGGTTTGCCGATGCACCGCGCTCCAGCAGTTGCTGCTTCATTTCCGCGAACATTTCCGGCGAGGTGAATTCACGCAGGTCGTTCACGTCGGCCTTGTCCCATGCCGCCTGCAGGCGGATGAAGTAGGTCTTCGCATGGCGCAGGAAGCCCGCGGTGTCGAAGTCGGCCGGGATGCCCCAGGATGCATCGTTCACGTCTGCAGCGCCAGCGGCGGCGGAAGGCGACTGCAGCGCAGCCGGTTCGATGCGCGAGCCGATGTCAGGCGTGGCGAAGCCCGTGCCGGCGGCTGCCGGCTGGAAGGCGCTCTTTGCCTGCGTGCCGTTCTTCTTGCTGGTCAGCATGCGGTAGATGAAGAATGCCGCAGCGGCGAGCAGGCCGACCATCAGGATCGTGCTGATCATGCTGGCCAGGGCGCCGCCGATGCCGAGGTGCGACAGCAGGGCGCCGAGACCGAGGCCGAGCAGGGCGCCGCCGAGCAGGCCCTTCCACATGCTGGGCTTGGCTGCCGGGGCGGCGGGAGCAGGCGCCGCCGGCTTGGCCGCGGTGGCGGCCGCGGGCGCGGCCTGCTGGTTCTGCATCGGTGCGGCTTGCTGGCGGCTCACGCTTTGCGATTGCTTGCCGAACGAACCGCCGCCGCCCATGCGCTTCGCTTGCGCTTCGGACACGACTACCGACAGCGCGCTGACCGCGACCATCAGGGTGACCAAAAATTTCTTCATGTTTCCTCCGAGAGTTGAAAGTCGTGTGACGGCATCGAGCCATTCACACGCGCTAGATGGTAAAGCAGCGGCAAAATTATAAAAAGCGAATAAATGTAGATATTTACTTCGATAAAACAAGATGATAACCGGCCCGAACTTGCATCGCAGTTGCATGTCAAACAGTCAACATTACCCTCTCCAAGGACGGCCGCCATGGCAAGAACCATGTGGAAAGGCGCGATCAGCTTCGGCTTGCTGCACGCGCCGGTGGGGCTCTACCCCGCGTCGAAGCAGGATGAAATCGATTTCGACTGGCTGCACCGCAAGTCGCTCAAGCCGGTGGGTTACAAGCGTGTCGTGAAGGACACCGGCGAGGAAGTCGGCAAGGATGACATCGTCAAGGCGGTCAAATACGAAGACCAGTATGTCGTGCTGTCCGACGAGGAAATCAAGGCGGCCAACGTCAAGTCCACGCACACCATCGACATCGTCGGCTTCACCGAGGCCGAGGACGTCAACTTCCTGTTCTTCGAGACGCCCTACTACCTCGCCCCGACCAAGGGCGGCGAGAAGGTCTATGCGCTGCTGCGCGAAGCCTTGCTGAAGACGAAGAAGATCGGCGTCGCGCTGGTCGTTCTGCACAACAAGCAGCACCTCGCCGCACTGATCGCCACGCCGCAGGCGATCGTGCTCAACACCCTGCGCTGGGCGACCGAGGTGCGCGGCGCCGACGACCTCGACCTGCCGGAAGAAGGACTGAAAGGCGTCGCCATCAAGCCCAAGGAATTGCAGATGGCCACGCAGCTCATCGAAAGCATGACCGAGGAATGGCAGCCCGAACAGTTCAAGGACACCTTCCGCGACGACATCATGAAGATGGTGAAGGAGAAGTTCGACGCCGGCATGGCCACCGAAATCACCGAGGTGAAGATCGAGGAGCCGGAAGAAACCAGCAACGTGGTCGACCTGACCGAACTGCTGCGCAAGAGCCTGCAGGGAAGAGCGCCGTCGCCGAAAGCCGCGGCGAAGAAGGAAAAGGCGCCGCCGCCCCCGGCTCGAAAACGGGCGAACGCGCGCGGTTCGAAATCCGTTCATTGATCCCCCGCCATGCCTGGAAAGCTGTCCGATTACCACGCCAAGCGCAACTTCCGGATCACGCCTGAACCGAAAGGCGAAATCGTTGAACCCGCCGAACGCCTGCGCTTCGTCGTGCAGAAGCACCATGCGCGCAAGCTGCATTACGACTTCCGCCTCGAGATGGACGGCACGCTCAAGAGCTGGGCGGTGCCGAAAGGCCCCAGCCTGGATCCTTCGGACAAGCGTCTGGCCGTGCACGTCGAGGACCATCCGCTGGATTACATCGATTTCGAAGGCGATATCCCCGAGAAGCAGTACGGGGCCGGCCACGTCGATGTATGGGACACCGGGACGTGGGAGCCGCAGGGCGACCCGGTCGCTGCCTACAAGGCGGGCAAAATCAAGTTCCGGCTCGACGGCGAGAAATTGCACGGCGGATGGACGCTGGTACGCACGCGCCTCCCTGGCGGAAGCAAGGAACAATGGCTCCTGGTCAAGGAGAAGGACGAGGCTGCCCGTAGCGCCAGGGAATACGACATCACCGAAGCGGAACCGGACAGCGTGCTGCGCAAGCCGAAGACCAACGATGCCGCGCTCGTCTCGCGCAAACGCTCGGCGCTTCCCCACACGCTCGTGCCGCAACTCGCGACGCTGGTCGAGGACATTCCGCGTTCGGGCGACTGGATGTATGAAATCAAGTTCGACGGCTACCGGCTGCTCGCGCGTGTCGATGGCGACGATGTGAAGCTCTTCACGCGGGACGGCAAGGACTGGACGGCGAAGCTGCCGGCGCAGGCCGAGGCGATCCGCGCATTGAAGCTGGAGAACGGATGGCTGGACGGCGAAATCGTCTGTCTCGACAAGCAGGATGTGCCGAACTTCCAGCTGCTGCAGAAGGCGATCCATGACCATCGCAGCAAGGAACTGGTGTACTTCCTGTTCGACCTGCCCTGGCTGAATGGCTTCGACTTGCGCAAGACGCCGTTGCACGAGCGGCGGGCCTTGCTGGAACAGGCGCTGTCAGTCACGTCACCCGGCATCCTGCGCTACAGCGCACCCATCGCGCAGCCGCCGCAGGAACTCCTCGATACGGCCTGTCGGCTCTCGATGGAGGGCATTATCGGCAAGCGCACGGATGCGCCCTACGAGAGCAAGCGCAGCGATTCCTGGATCAAGTTGAAATGCCGGCGCCGGCAGGAATTCGTGATCGGCGGCTATACCGAGCCGAACGGCAGCCGCAAGTTCTTCGGCGCGCTGCTGCTCGGCGTCTACGACGACGGCAAGCTGCGCTACGCCGGGCGCGTCGGCACCGGTTTCGACCGTACGGTGCTGCATGACACGTACAAGGCCTTGCATGTGCGCGAACAGAAAACCAATCCCTTCGACCACATGCCGTCCGACGTGCGCAAGGCCGAAACGCACTGGGTCAAGCCGGAGCTGGTGGCGGAAATCTCGTTCGCCGAATGGACGGATGATGGCATGTTGCGGCAGGCCGTATTCCATGGGCTGCGCATGGACAAGCCGGCGTCGGACATCCGCCGCGAAGAAGCGGCGAGCGTGCCCGTCAACGGCAAGCAAATCGTGCCCGTTCCGCCGCGCAAATCGCCCGCAGGCGCAAAGGTGCAGGGTGTGAAGGTGACGCATCCCGAACGTGTCATCGATCCGGCGAGCGGGCTGACGAAAATCGACCTCGTGCGCTATTACGAACAGGTCGCCGATCGCTTGCTCCCGTGGTTGCACAACCGTCCCGTCTATCTGTTGCGATGCCCCGACGGCGTGACCGGCGAACATTTCTTCCAGAAGCACATCAACCGCACCAACATCCCCGGCATCCGCACACTCGATCCCGCCCTCGACCCGGACCATGATCCGCTGATGGTGATCGACAGCGTCGATGCGCTGGTCGGTGCGGCGCAAATGGGCGCGATCGAACTGCATACGTGTAACGCAACGGCGGACCGCATCGACAAGCCGGACTGCATGGTGTTCGACCTCGACCCCGATCCCTCCCTGCCATGGAAGCGCGTGGCGGAAGGCGCGCGCCTGGTACGTGTCGTGCTCGACGAGCTTGGCCTTCACAGCTTCCTGAAGACGAGCGGCGGCAAGGGCCTGCATCTTGTCGTGCCGCTCGCACGCCGCCAAACATGGGACGACGTGTCGGCATTCTCGCAGGCGGTGGCGCGCCATCTTGCGACGACCCTTCCCCGGTATTTCAGCGCAAAGATGGGGGAGAAGAACCGGGTGGGAAAGATTTTTGTCGACTACCTGCGCAACAAGCGCCAGGCCAGCACGGTGGCACCCTATTCCGTGCGCGCGCGGCCCGGTTTGCCTGTCGCCGTGCCGATCGGATGGGACGAACTGGACGTCATCAAAGGCGCGGCGGAGTGGACGATCGCAACCTTGCCTGAACGGCTCTCCATGGATCCATGGAAGGACTACGCGGTCATGCGCCAGACGCTCACCAAGGCCATGCGGAAAACGCTCGGGCTCGATTGAGCGGGGGAAAGACGAACTATTCCAGCCGTTCCGCGCTCTGACCCTGCGCATCATCCGATCCGATACACAAGGAGCCACACATGTTTGAACGCACGTCACTGAACGGCCGCCGCGTCGCCGTACTCGCCGCGGACGGTTTTGAAAAAATCGAACTGACGCTGCCGCTGAAGGCGCTGGAAGCAAAGGGCGCCGAAGTCGACATCATTTCGCTGCGCCCGGGCAGCATTCGCGGCGTCAATCTGCACGAACCGGCAAGCCGCATCAAGGTCAGCAAAACGCTCGATGAAGCCAGTCCGTCGGATTACGACGCCTTGCTGATCCCCGGCGGCTTCATGAGCCCCGACCTGTTGCGGCAGTCCGCGGCGGCACGCGATTTCGTGCGCGCTTTCGATGCCGCGCGCAAACCGATCGCCAGCCTGTGCCACGGACCATGGGTGATGGCTTCGGCGGGACTTGCCAAGGGCCGGACCATGACTTCCTGGCCGGGCGTGCGCGACGACATGGTCAACGCGGGCGCCGTGTGGCTCGACCAGGCCGTTGTGCGCGACGGCAACTGGGTCACGAGCCGTGGTCCGCAAGACCTCAAACCCTTCATCAAGGAAATGACGACGCTGTTCGCGCAAACGGCCCCGGTCACGCAAGGCAATGCGCACTCGATGTTTTCCGATCCGCAACGCGAAGCGCCCCCGGCCCTCGTGACAACGGCGATGCGCTTTATCCCGCGTCCTTCGATCCGTACGCTCGTTGGCGTCGCCGTTGTGGGGGCAGGCATCATGGCCGTCAACAAGCGTCGTCAAGCAAGCGTGTGACGGATGTTGCTGCCCGGCATGCGCCAAAATGGGGAACTTCGGCATTATCGAAGAGTCAATGCACTCCCATGTTTGTTATTTCAAGAGCAAGGAAAGCAATGATCCAGGCAGCAACATACTCTTCTTACGATCCCAACAAGCTTCTCAACATCGTCAATGCGCGGCTTGGCGTGTCCAGCGATGGCGCGCTGTCCAAGAAGCTGAAGGTCGCGCGCAAGCTCATCGGCGATATCCGCGCGCGCCGCGTGCAGGTCGGCGGTTCGCTGCTGATGCTGATGCATGAAGCCACCGGCATCAGCATCGAGGAACTGCGGCGCCTCATGGGCGACCGCCGTGCCAGATGCCGCTTGAGCGTTCCCGTCCTTACCCCTCGTGGCGCCGCCACGAACTGAAGTCGTCCACACTGCGCGCGCCGGACCGGTCCATGATGCCGGACGCGCGCGTCCCCTCAGCCTCGTCTTCCACGTCGACCGTCAGCATGACCGTTCCCCGCCATACCGGTTCGGAATTGTTGTAGGCATCGGTGCGCTCTTCCACGCCGAACAGTTTGTTGAGCGGACCGTCCGCCGGACCTTCACCCATGTCCTTGGCATCGAGCACGCCGTTGCCCTCTACGGGCCCGGCTTCATCGAGCGTGCTGTCGAGGTGGACGCTGTCCTGTGAAAAGCCCGACGCAAGCAGTTGCTCGCGCACGTGCTGCGCGGTGTTGAGACTGTTGTAAATCCTGACCAGGGTATTGGGCATGATGCGCTCCGTGTTTCGTCATGCCTTTCTGACTGCGTTCGCCGCAATGCGTTCTAGTCGCCGGTCGGCGAGATCTGGAAGGTCCGCACCTGCGCAAGCTGGCGCAGGTAGTCGGCCAGGATGGAGGTATTGCGCTCGTCCGAGGTCTTGACCACCATCCGGTATTCGAAGCAGGCGCCGTCGTCGGTGACGCGGTAGCTGATGTTGGCGACGGTAAAGCCGTGGCGCGTGAGGATGGCGCGCACCTGCTCCTCGGACATGGCGTCGGAACGCCCGAAGCGGATCGAGTAGTGGGCATACGAATGCGACGGCATGCGCGCTTCGATGCGGCGGAACACGGAAAGCACGCCCAGCGTGAGCACGGTCGCGACGATTGCCGGGAAGTAGAAACCGATGCCGAACAGGATGCCGATGGCCGCCGTCATCCAGATCGAGGCGGCTGTCGTCAGGCCGCGCACGCTCAAGCCCTCCTTGAAGATCACGCCCGCTCCGAGAAAGCCGATGCCGGTCATGATGCCCTGTGCCATGCGTGTCGGGTCGGTCTGCACCATGCCCGCCGGGGTGCCCAGCCATTTCCACTGGAACAGCATGACGATCATGAGCAGGCTGGAGGCAAGGCACACGAGCGTGTGCGTGCGGAAACCGGCCGGGCGGCCGTGATAGCTGCGCTCGAGACCGATGATGCCGCCGGCACAGACGGCGCCGAGCAGATGGGCAATGATGACGAGATAGTCCGGATCCATGTCGTGTAGGAAAAAGTACTACACGATCAGGATAACGTGATTAACGACACATGTTCTGCGCGACAACAAGTATCAGGCGCGCTCGAGGAAGCTGCGGATCTGGTCGAAGCGGACCGGCTTGACCAGATGGTGGTCAAACCCCGCCTCGCGCGACCGCAGCTTGGCGCTGTCCTGTCCCCAGCCGGTCACGGCGATGATCAGGATGTCCTTGCCTCCCGGCAGTGCGCGGATGTGCCGCGCGGCTTCGTACCCGTCCATGCCAGGCATGCCGATATCCATCACGACGATATCCGGGAGGTGGGCAGCGGCCGACTGCAGCGCGTCAACGCCGCTGTAAGCCGCATCGACGGTAAAGCCGTCGGCCTCGAGCAACTGCTGCAGCATGTCCGCGCCGTCCCGGTTGTCGTCCACGACCAGTACCCGACGGTTGGCGGCAATCGACGGCGTTGGCACGCTGGCCTTCTCACTTGGCGTGCCGACGCCGGTCACGACCGGCAGGGTCATCGTGAAGACACTGCCCTTGCCGGGACCATCACTGGATGCCGTGATCGTGCCGCCGTGCATTTCGACGAAGCGCCGGGCCAGGCTGAGGCCGATGCCCAGGCCCCCGGGTCCCTGCGAACGCGCATGCGACGGCAATCCCTGGGCAAACATTTCGAAAATGCGCTCGATCGCCGCCGGCTCCAGGCCGATGCCCGAGTCCCGGACACGGAAGGTGACGTTCTTGTCCCGCACCTCCACGGCAAGCGCGATCTCGCCGGGCGACGGCGTGAACTTGATCGCATTGCCGAGGACGTTGGCCAGGCTTTGCACCAGCCGCACCTGGTCGGCGTCGAGCATGACGTCTTCCCTCGGCTGGGACACCTTGAGCGCGTGCGGTTTTCCTTCCAGCATCGGCGCGCAGATTTCCATGGCATGCGAAATGATGGCGGAGAGCAGGACCGGCTCGCGCTGCAACACGATCTTGCCGCTGGTGATGCGTGCCACGTCGAGCAGGTCGTCGACCAGCCGGGTAAGGTGTCCGATCTGACGCTCCACCACATCGCACACCTTGCTCACGCCGGATGCGGCCGGATACATGAGCGAGAGCACGCTCATCGAGGTACGGATGGGGGCCAGCGGATTGCGCAGCTCGTGCGCCAGGCTGGCCAGGAATTCATCCTTGCGCTGCTCGGCCTCGCGCACCTGGTACTGCCGCATGCGCGCATTGAGCGCCGACTTCACGGCACTGATCAGGGCGCGCGTGCGCACAGGCCGCTCCAGCAGCGTAAGGTTGCGCAAGGCTTCCATCACGGAATGCAGGCCGGGCGAATCGGCCCCCTGGTGCGTCACAACGAGGATCGGGATGTCGGACCAATGGGGCTGGCTGGCAATCCATGCGCCGAGCAACTTCAGCGCGACCGGTGTCAGTGCTTCCTCTTGCAGCAGCAATGCGCCCGCGCCGTGTTCGAGCTCGGCGAGCACGTCCTCGATCGCGTCGCAGATCACGCTTTCGATGTCGCCTGCCCCAAGCACGCGTTGCACAAGCTGCGCATCGCGCCCGGTCGGGGCATGCAGAAGAACCCGTGATTCCAGTGCGTGCAGTTCAGTCGTCATTGCCGGTCTCGGTGCTCCCGACGTCGTCGCGGATGGTCGGCACACCGGTCAGGATGCCGTGGAACTGGCGCAACACCGGTCCGACATGGATGCCTTCGCGCGACATGGAAAACGCGCGCAGCGTACGCTCGTGCGGGCCGCCACGCTTCTTGAAGACCGATATCACCTGCCGCACCTCGCCGTCCGTCTCGTAATGCCGCAGCAGCAGGACGTTGTCGGCAAGGTAGCTGGCGTCCACGCTGGCCGCCGTGTTGCCGCCGATGAAATTCTGGTGCACACCGACCAGGATGGTGACGACACCGCGCTGGCCGAGCCAGGTGAGCAGCTCGTGCAGGTGGGTGGTCAGGAAGCGCTCGTCCGGCATCGCGCTGAGGTAGCCGTTCAGGCTGTCGATCACGATGACCTTGGCGCCATGGTTGGCAGCGGTGCACACGTTGTGGGCAAACTCGCCGGGCGGAAGCTCGGCCGGATCGATCTGCTGGATGGTCAGCAGGCCGCTTTCCAGGGGCCGCTCCAGATTCATGCCCAGGCCCCTGGTGCGGTTGATCAGGTTGTTCGCGGACTCCTCGAAGATGAACATCGCGGCGCGCGCATTCCGCTCGACGGCAGCCGAGACGAACTGCGCGGCCAGCGAGGACTTGCCGGTTCCCGGCGGGCCGGAGATCAGCGTGCTCGTGCCTTCTTCGACGCCGCCGCCGAGCAGCGCGTCGAGTTGGGCCAGGCCCGAACCAAACTGCGCCCTTTCCGCCGTCACGCGGGAACCCGAGGCCACCAGGCGCGGATAGACAATCAGTCCGCCTTGCACGATGGAATAGTCATGGAGCCCGGCGCGGAAACTGACACCGCGGTATTTGCTGACGCGGATGCGCCGGCGATCGACGCCGTATTCCTGCGGTTTCTGTTCGAGCGAAATGACTGCATGGGCAATGCTGTGGACCTGGAGATCGGAGGTGGACGCCGTGCGGTCGTCCAGCAGCAGGACCGTGCACGAGCGGCTGGCGAAAAACTGCTTGTAGGCGAGCACCTGGCGGCGATAGCGCAAGGCATTGTCGGCCAGGAGCTGCAGTTCGGACAGCGAGTCGAGCACGACACGGCTTGGCTTGAGCGCTTCCACCGCCGACAGGATCTCTTGCGTGGTGGAGCCCAGTTCCACCTCGGAAGGATGGAACATGGTGTACTGCTCCTTCGGATCGAGGAGGCTCTCGCCGGGGATCACTTCATGGATGTGAATGCCATCCATCGACATGCCGTGGGAGGCTGCGACAGCGCGCAGTTCGACTGCATTCTCCGCCAGGGAGATGTACAGCACGCGCTCGCCCTGCTTGACGCCCTCGACCAGGAACTGCAGTCCGAACGTGGTCTTGCCGGAGCCGGGCTGGCCTTCGACGAGGTAGAGGCGCTCCCGCGTCAGGCCGCCGCAGAGGATTTCGTCAAGGCCGGGAATGCCGGTGGAGATGAGGGAATCGGTATGGTTATTCTGTTGATTCGGCATAGGTCTGCCTCCGTTCACACAGGCTTCGATCAGGAAAGTATTCCGGCATTTTGCATCAAGCTGCACCGGTCTGCATCCATTTGATCAAGCCGGGAGGGGCCCGCGCAGGTGGGAAATTTCCTCGGGAAAAAGAAAACGCTTGATCATCAGGGCTGCCATTTCCGTGGCGGGAACGGGACGGGACACGAAGTGCCCCTGCACTTCGTCGCATTCAAGCATTTGCAAGGCATGGAGTTGTTCCTCGGTTTCCACCCCTTCGGCGACGATGCTGATATCCAGGGCATCGGCCATCGAGACAATGGCCTTGAACAGCGCCTTTCCTTCGGCGCCGTCGCACAGGGTGACGGTAAAGGCACGGTCGACTTTCAGGATATCGACGTTGAGCCGCTGCAGCTGGGACAGGGACGAATAACCGGTGCCGAAGTCGTCCACCAGCAGCTTGACGCCCAGCCGGCGCAGCCCGTCCAGCTCGCCGGTGACGGTGTCGTCCTGGCCCGCCATGCAGGACTCGGTCAACTCGACGCCGACCAGCGACGGGTCCACGTCGTAGCGGCGCATGGAACGCGCCAGGAAATCGCTGACGTGGCCCTCATTGAACTGCAGCGCCGACACATTGATCGAGACCGGCACGATGGGCAAGCCTTCCGCTTTCCACTGCGCGATCTGGGCGCAGGCTTTCTCGATCACGATCCTGCCGAGCTGCAGGATGAGGCCGGTATCCTCCGCCACCTCGATGAACTCGATCGGCGGCACCAGGCCCCGTTCGGGATGCTGCCAGCGCACCAGCGCTTCCATGCTGACCATCTTGCCCGTGGCGGCATCCACGCGAGGCTGGTAGTGCAGGACAAACTCGTCGCGCTCGATCGCCTGGCGCAGCGCCTGCTCGCGATTGATGCGCAGGACCAGCCGGTCCGACAGGTGCGACTGGTAGAACTGGTAACGCCCCTTGCCCGCTGCCTTGGCGGCGTACATGGCGACATCCGCATGCTTGAGGAGTGTCTCGCCATCCTGGCCGTCCTGCGGATACATGCTGATGCCGATCGAGGCGTGCACGCGGTGCCCGCTCGAATGCCCGACGGTAAACGGTTCGCCGAGCGCTTCGATGATCAGGCGCGCCACGCGGGCCACGTCGTCCACGCGCCGGACCTGGTCCAGCACGATCGTGAATTCGTCGCCTCCCAGGCGCACCACCCGGTCGCTGCCGCGCACGAGCGAGCGCAAACGGTCGGCGGCGGCCTTGAGCAGTTCGTCGCCAGCTACATGGCCTAGCGTGTCGTTGATGTTCTTGAAGTCGTCCAGGTCGATGAACAGGACGGCCAGGTTGTGACGGTTGCTGTGCGCCTGTTCGATGGCAACGGGCAGGTAGTTGGTCAGCCAGTGCCGGTTGGGTAACGTGGTCAGCGCATCGGCGTTGGCCATGTTGGTGAGTTCCTGCTCGTGCGCCTTGATCTCGGAAATATCGCGCACTGTCATCGCCAGGCCCGCGCCGGAGCGCACGAGCTTGCGGTGGACCCAATCGACCTTCAGCATGCTGCGGCTCGATACCCGCACCTCGTCTTCGTAATAGCCCTCTTCCATCGCCAGCCGCATCCGCTCCAGCGCGGCGTAGGCGTAGTCCTCGGCATGCAGCTCGGTGACGGTCCGTCCGATGAACTCTGCCTTGCTCATGCCCACCAGCGCCGCGGCGCGCTCGTTGCAGTCGGCCACCTGGAAATCGGTGATGGCGCCGTTGGCATCGTGGAGTGGACGCAGCATGTAGAAGCCTTCCTTTGCCGCATCGACCGCGAGCCGGTAGGTTTCCCGGACCTCGTGCTCCTTCTGGCGCCGCCATGCAAGCCGCGCGGACAACGCCATGCCGATGCTGGCGAACAGGAAGAGAAACAGGCTGCCGGCGGTTGCCAGCGCAAAGTAGCGGCGTGCGGTAGCGTGATAGGCGGCATACACCTGCTTTTCGGAAAGCGCGGCCACCGCCACAAGCGGATAGCGATCCAGCTGCTTCCAGGCCACGATGCGCGACTGGCCGTCGCGGAAGCGGTCCGCCTCCGCCACCATCGTGCCGGCCGGCATCCCGAAAGCGGGGTCGTCACGGTAAAACTGTTGCCCGGTCGACGTCCGTCCGTTCGCAGTCACCGCAAGCATGGCGCCATGGCTGTAGCGGACCGAGACGAAATCGCCGCTCCCCAGCACGGCTTCATCATAAAAGGTGCCGAGGAAAGCCGGCTGGGCCGACACGATGGCCATGCCGGCAAAGTTGCCGTCGATATCTTCGAGCCGGCGCGTAAAGCGAATCACGGGAACGCCAAGCCGCTTGGATGCCTCTGGCCCGGCCAACAGCAGCCCGGACTCGCCGGCCTTGTGCTCCAGGAAGTTCGGATGTGTCGCGAAGGACAGGTGGTTCGGCAGCGGCAAGGTGCTCGTGACGACGTCGCCGTTGCCGTCCGCGACGCTGGCGTAGAGCTGCTCGTTGTCGGGGTACAGGCCGCGCTCCTGCTGGCGCTCCAGGTTGAGGATGACATAGGGATCTTCCCAGTCGTGCTTCAGGCGGAGGCTAAGCTGGTCGATGTAACCGACCGTGCGTTCCAGCTGGACGGCATAGGCCCGCGCCAGCGACCCCGCCTGCCGGGATGCCTCATCGCGGATCCTGTCATGATCGCGGTCGAGGATGGAAAGGATCGCGCCCCAGAGAAGGCAGGCAAGCAGCAGCGCGGCGGCCGGCCAAAGGACAATGGCGCGGGCGTTTCTCCTGAGGAAGCCGGGCTGTGTGGCCGTTGTGGCGTTGCGGGGCGCAGCGGGAGCCCCGATGTCCGGATCGTTCATGAATGATGGGGTGTGGTGCGCGCGCCGCATCGTGCCCGAAGCAACGCTGCCTTTCTGTTGAATTACCTGAAACTAAGAAACGTGGCCGCCCCTGAAGTTCCGGGAGGGGAAACTGCGTCAGGCGCGGTCCTGGGTCACCGCACGGATGAGCTGGACGGCGGGTATTGCCAGTTCGCGCAGCCGTTCGACCTGGCCGGTTTCGATGGCATTCAGCACCAGTTCGTTCACGCCGCCAACGATCGCCATCGCCATTTCACGCGGCAGAGGCCGGCGGCCGCGACTGCGATTGATCACGAGCAACATGAAGTCGACGATTTCATCGTTCACCCTGCGCCGTGCGGCCAATCCCTCCGCGCCGAGACCGAGGATTTCGATGAACAGGGTGCGGACCAGTGCGGGATTCCGGGCGAGGCATTCAAAATAGGCCACCATGGCCTGTTCCACCTGGTCCTGCCAGTCGCGGTCCGGGCCGAGCGCGTCGCGAAGCACCTTGAGGGCGCCGTGGCTGGCCGCCTCATAGAGCGCGATCAGGCACGCTGATTTGGTCGCGAAATGCTCGTAGAAGGTGCGGCGCGAGACAGCGGCCGCGCGCACGATGTCGGCAATCGTTGTTTCCGCATAACCCTTTTCGGCAACGGCGTGCGCCATCCCTTCGAGCAGGCGGTGGCGGTGGCGGGTAAACGACTCGTTGTCGGCCAGGGTTTGCGTCATGTCAGGAATTCTATCAGGCTGGTACTTGACAGTACCAAGCGTCCGTTGGAATATGAATGGTACTCGTCCGTACCACTTCGCTTTTACCCCTTCCTCCTCCGACGGAGCGCTCCAATGACCGACCTCGTTGTCCGCCGCCTGCTGATCGACCTTGAACAGCCTTTCGACCGTCACTGGTGCGGCGGCGACGCCTTCCGCACCGCGCTGTTCAATGCGCTGTCGATGAGTTTTCCGGTCGGCGAACAGTTTTTCATCGATTCCGTGCGCAACGGCTACAAAGCCTTGCCGGAGGACAAGCAGATGCGCTTCCGCAAGGAGGTGCAGGGATTCGTCGGGCAGGAAGCGACGCACCGCCGGTTGCATTCGCTGTTCAACGGTCACCTGGAGAAGCAGGGGCTGGTCAACGCATGGGCGCCGCGCGCGCAACAACGCCTGAAGATGCTGGAAGGTGTCGACACCCGTCACTGGGTCGCCATCACGGCGGCCAACGAGCATTTCACCGCGATCCTTGCCGACTGGCTGCTGCGCAACCATGACGTGCTCGACGGCGAGCCGCGGTTGAAGACGATGTGGCTGTGGCACAGCGCCGAGGAATCGGAGCACAAGAGCACCGCCTTCGACCTGTACCAGTCGCTGGACGGCGACCACGCATGGCGCATCATCTGGATGCGCCGCGTCACCACCATCTTCCTCGGCGATGCAATCCGCCAGACGATCGACAACCTGCGCCGCGACGGCAGCTTGTGGAAATGGCGCACATGGAAAAGCGCCGCGACCTTCCTGTTCGGCAAGCGCGGACTGGTGCGCGAAACCTACGGGCCATGGCGCGACTACTTCCGCAGTGATTTCCACCCGACGCAACAGGACAGCAGCCAGTCAACGCGCTGGCTGGCCGAGAATTCGGAGAAGTACGCGCTCGTCGGCGCGTGATCAGGTCACGACGTCGGCGAACTGCTTGGTGTCGGTGTACTCCTGGAAGCGCACCACGCGGCCGTCGCGCAGGCTCCAGACATGTGCGAACTGCGCATGGAGTTCCTTGCCGGTTTCCTTGTAACGGCCATGGTGCGTGCCGAGGACCACGACTTCGTGTTCCGCGTCGAGCATCTGCTCGGGCTTCACGGCAAACTCATCCCAGTCATGACCCAGTCGCATGAACACGCCTTCCAGCACGGCCTTCGGGCCGACATAGGGATTGCGGTCGGCATACGGGAAATTGTCCGCCTCGATCCATTCGATGCGTTCGTCCATGCGATCCAGTACCGCCGGGACATCGCCCTTGCTGAAGGCATCGTACAGTCCGCGTATCGTCTCTACATTCAGTTGTGACATCACGGCCTCCTCGTTCGCGCACGGCAAACGCCGGCGCCTGCCCATATGGTAGGCAGGCGCGCGGAAACAGGAATGAAGAGACGGGAAGAGTTTGCGCCGGCGCAAACTTAACGGTGCAGTCCGAAGCGCAGGCGTGAGACGAGTCCGTCGGCGGCGCGATGCGCCTCATGCAGCGCTTGCTCCGGCACGAACTTCAGCAGCGCCGGGATGCCGAGCGCCAGCAGCGTGACGTCGTCGACCAGTCCAAGGAAGGCCAGCCAGTCGGGGATGACATCGATCGGGCTGAAGACGTACAGGCCGAGCAATATTGCCGCCAGCTTCAGGTGGAATGGCGTGGCGGGATTGCGGCAGGCGTACCACAGCACGAGGATTTCCCGTCCGACAGCACGGAACAAACGACCGAGGCGCAGGAACATGGTGAACTCCTACCGAATAAAAGTTGATACGGAAAGCTTTGGCAACAGCGGAGGCCAAAAGTGCCGTCGGATTTCCTGAACGATGCTTCGTCAACGCCTGATGTTCACCATGACAACGCCGACCATTACCAGCAGCGCACCGGCAACAAAGCGCGGGTCGAGCGGATCGTTGAGCAGCAGCACGCCGAAACCGACGCCGAACATCGGCGTGAGGAAAGAAAACACCGACAGCCGCGAGGCAAGGTACTTGCGCAGCATCCAGAACCAGACGAGATAGCTGAGGAAGGCCACGATCACCGCCTGGAAAAACAGGCTGCCCCACACCGTCCCTGTCATCGCCACGCCGCTGCCCTGGCCCATCAGCAGCGCGATGGCCACGAGAATCACGCCGCAGCTGGCGAGCTGGTAGAACAGCGTGATGGCCGGCGGTGCCTCGGACAACGCAGAGCGGCGGATCAGCAGCGTCGTCGCCGCCCAGAACACGCCGCCGAGTACGCCGAGCGCGTCGCCCGCCAGCATCGATGTCCAGTCGCGCGACGTGCTGGCGAAGCCATTGGAAAACGCGACCGCAATCCCCGCGAATGCCGCGAGCGCACCGGCCCATTGCAGGGCCGCGAGGCGTTCGCCGGGAATGAACCAGTGCAGCCCGAGCACCGTGAAGATCGGCGCCGTATAGAGGAATACCGACATGTGCGACGCCGTGGTGTACTGCAGCCCCACCGCAACAAACAGGAATTCCAGCGCGAACAGCAATCCGGCACCAATGCCGGGGAGGAAAAAGCGGTCGTGCACCGACAGGCGTTCCCCTTTCCACAGGATCACCAGGAAGACCAGCGCGGCCGCGGCGAGCGAGCGCAGGCCGATCTGCATCACCGGCCCCATCGACGGCGCGGCAAGTTTCACCGCCACCTGTTGCAGTCCCCACAGCAGGCACAGCACGAGCATCGTGCCGACGGCGAGGGTATCGAGGGTTTTGCGTTGCGCTGACATGTCGAAACCTGAAAACGTGGACCGGCTATTGTATGCGCGGGAATATTTTTGCGTTGCCGCCCTTCACTTCTTGCATTCGCTCACAGGACATGGCGAAAAGGAGCGGAAGGTCTGAACCAGTTAACGAGGGCCTTCTCTAACTTGGAAACCGTTCAATCAATCCGGAGTGCAACAAGATGACCCCACAAGACCTCGACGCAGTGACATTCCTGACTGCCCAGCACCGCGACATGGAGGACCTGCTCAGCCAGGTCGCCGACGCCGAGGACGATGCGCGGAAAAAGGCGCTGTTTACACAAGCGGCAGACCAGCTGACAGTCCATATCAAGGCGGAAGAAGAAATCTTTTACCCGGCCGTGCACCGTGCGCGCACCGAGGACGACTTGCTGGAATCGCTGGAAGAGCACTTGTCGCTCAAGCGGCTGCTGGCTGACCTGATCGAACTTGATCCCGCCGACAAGTCGTTTGAAGCGAAATTCAAGGTGCTCAAGGAGCAGACCGAGCATCATCACAAGGAAGAGGAAGAACATCTTTTCCCTGCGGTGCTCAAGCTCCTCGACCAGGCGCAGCGCATTGCCCTCGGCGACGAAATGCGCGTGCGGCAGGCCAGCTTGACGCGACTGGGCGAGCCGCATGAAGCGGTCGCCGATGAGACCGACGCAGCCGCCCCGCTGCCGCCCGCACGCAGTGGCACCGCCCAAGCGGGAGCGCGATGAAACAGCTTGTTTTCCTTCTGGCCGCGGCACTGGTCGCCGGAGCCGGTGCACAGGCACAGACCGGCGTGCCAAAGGACCCGAACCCCGCAGTGAAGGTGCCGCCGCACGTCGACAAGGCGCCCACCGATCCGGGCGCCGTGGTCACGCCGCCGCGCACCGGAACAGAAGAAATCGTCAAGACACCCAACAAGGCGGTCGATCCGAAGATCGACGATGCGACGACGGACATCGATCGCCGCAACCGGAAAAAGTCGGAGCAGAAACGCACCCAATAAGCCCCCGGCCATTCCCGCCACCCTAATCGACGGAGCACACCATGGCTACCCTACACGGCATCCTCACCGAACTCGGCATTGAAAATCCCGTCATGCATCCTGACCGCGAGGAAGGGCATGAAACCGGCTGGATGGTCGATGAACCGTTCGAGCCGATCATCGGCAAGACCTACCAGATCGCCTTCGGCCGCGTTCCCTTTGGCCGCGAAATGCGCAACGTGATCCGCACCGTGCGCATCGATGGTCCCGAACCGGAACAGTGGTTCGATATCGACGAAAACCGGCGCCTGGAAAAAGGCCTGAACCTGAATTCGATCAAGGCCTTCCGCAGGATCGCCTGACGCAACATGGCGGGCTGGATTCTGGCGGCGGCACTGCTCCTGCCGGTGTCGCCGGGATGGACCGCCGCGCTTCCGGTGCCGGCCGGACAAGAACAGCCGGCCGGCGACGAGGAAGACGACACGCCGCGCGACGGCATGCCGGTCACTGCCGATACGGAGCGCAAGATACGCAGCTTCCTCGACCGCTTCGTTGACGCGGACAAGACACCCGAGGAGCAGGCGGAAATGTTTACCGAGCGCGCCGAGTACTATGAGCACGGCTACGTCGGCCGCGACGACATCCTGCGCGATGTGGAACGCTACGTACGGCACTGGCCCACGCGTCACTACGAAGTCGACCGCATCGACTTCATGAGCGCCGATCCGCATTCCGACCGGATCTTCGTCAGCTACACCATCGACTTCGAGGTGGCGCGCGGCGCGCAAATCGTCCGCGGCAAGGCGAGTTACGGGGCTGTCATCAGGGACATCGCCGGCGATCCGAAGGTCGAATCGATCAAGGAAAAAGTGCAGGCGCGCCGTTCGGGATCAAACGAGTAAGCCGGCACGGCGTTATCATGGTGCACTCAACCCGGCGGAAAGGAGAGGCATGAGCGCGCACCGGCTGTCATTCACACTCGCAGCATTGCTGTGCGGCACAAGCGTGGCGGCGGCAGCGCAAATCCGGCCCGAAACCGTCGCCAGGAACCTCGAACATCCCTGGGGCCTGACCTTCCTCGACAACGGACGCATGCTCGTCACGGAACGGCCTGGACGCCTGCGTCTCGTGCAGGCGAACGGCGTCGTCGGCGCCCCGATGGCGGGCCTGCCGAAAATCGATGTGGGCGGCCAGGGCGGCCTGCTCGACGTGCTGGCCGACAGCGCGTTCGCGCGCAATCGCACGATCTACTTCTGCTATTCCGAACCGGCGGAGTCCGGCTCCGGCAATTCGACCGCGCTGGCTTCGGCACGCCTGTCCGGCGATGGGAAGCGGCTCGAACAAGTCAAGGTCCTCTTCAGCCAGAAGCCGAAGTACCCCAGCGAGGCCCACTTCGGCTGCCGCATCGTCGACAACGGCGACGGCTCGCTCTTCCTCACGCTTGGCGACCGCTTCCGGCGCATGGAGGATGCGCAAAAGCTCGACAATCATCACGGCAAGATCGTCCGTGTCAACAAGGATGGTTCCGTCCCCAGGGACAATCCCTTCGCGGGGCGCAGCGGTGCCCTGCCGGAGATCTGGAGCTACGGCCATCGCAATGCGCAGGGCGCGGTGCTGGGACCCGACGGCAAGCTGTGGATGAACGAGCACGGGCCGCAGGGCGGCGACGAGGTCAACCGCATCGACGCAGGCAAGAACTATGGATGGCCGGTGATCTCGTACGGCGAACACTACGGCGGCGGCAAGGTTGGGGTGGGTAGTGCCAAGGCCGGGTTGGAGCAGCCGGTGCATTACTGGACACCGTCGATCGCGCCGTCGGGCATGGCCTTCCTGAAGAGCGACAAGTACGGCAAGGACTGGCAGGGAAGCCTGTTTGTCGGCGCCCTGAAATTCCGCTATCTCGCGCGCCTGGACGTCAAGGACGGCAAGGTGGTGAAGGAGGAGAAGCTGCTGGAGAACCTGGGGAAGCGCATCCGCGACGTCAAGGAGGGACCGGACGGCCTGCTGTACCTGCTGACGGACGAGTCGCGGGGGGAGATCCTGCGACTGCAGCCACGCTGATTCCTGCGCCGGGTAGCCGGTTCACGCGCGCATCGATACCGCCTGATCCCCGGCGTCCGGCGCCTTCTTCTGACGGGCGGTCTGGGCGAGCAGCTCGCCGAGTGCCTTTACGCTAAAGGGTTTGGAGAGGATGGGGACGTTCAGCCCTTCCGCTGCATCGAGCCGTTCGGTGTAACCCGTCATGAGGGCGACGGAAAGGTGGGGATAACGGCCGCGGATAAAGCGCAGCAATTCGATGCCGTCCATTTCACCCGGCATGACGATATCGCTGAGCACGAGGTCGATGTGTTCGTGCTCCTGCTCGAGGCACGCCAGTGCGGCGTACGCGCCGTCGCAATGCTTCACGTCGCAGCCCAGCATCTTGAGCGCCGCGATGGACACGTCGGCAATCTCTTCGTTGTCTTCCACGAGCAGCACGGACAGCGGCTCCGCACGATCGGAGAGGATGCCGTCCACAGCGATCTCCTCCGTGCCGAGGGTGAAGCCGGGCAGCCGCAGGATTACGGTCGTTCCCTTGCCGACCGTGCTTTCAATGACGGCGGTTCCGCCGGCGCGCTGGCACATGCCATAGACCTGGCTCAGGCCAAGTCCGGTCCCCTTTCCGGGTTCCTTGGTTGTGAAGAACGGTTCAAAGACGCGCTCCCGCAATTCCGGAGCGATACCGTGTCCCGTGTCGCTGACACGGATTTCAACCCAGTCGCGCGCGGTCCACCGCAAAGGAGCGGCAACGATGTCGAACTGGCCGCCATCGGGCATCGCGTGTCTGGCATTGATGGCGAGGTTAAGCAGCGCCAGTTCCAGCTCGCCCGGATCCAGGCGCACCGCAGGCGTGCCGGGCTTTACTTTCATCTGGAGCGTGATGTTCGATCCCAGGACCGGCTTGCACAGCTCGGTGACCTTGTTGAGAGTGCGGCCGAGATCGATCGTTGCTGGCATCAGGGGCTGCGAGCGGGAGAAGCTCAGCAGCTGCCGCGTCAGCTTCGCGCCGCTGGCGACGGCCCGTTCGATCGCTTCAAGACGCACATTGCCTGCCAGCTGGGGAACGGTGTGCCTGAGCAGGGTGGCGCTCAGTTCCACCGCCATGAGCAGGTTGTTGAAGTCGTGGGCGACGCCGCCCGTCAGGTGCCGCAGCGCCTCCAGCCTTTGCGAATGATGCAGCGCTTCTTCCATTTTCTTGCGGTGCTCGCTCTCGACTCGGAGCCGCTCGGCGGTCTGCAGTTCGCGCCGGGTCTGGCGCATGACAATGACGCCGATCACGCCAAAGGCGATCGAGAACGGTACGGCGAACAAGGCGAGGACGGCGAGATCGCGGAGCCATTCATTGCGGATGCTGGCATAGGTATAGCCGGCGTAAGCGTAGATCGGGTAGTTCGCCAGCCGGTGGAAGCTTCCGATGCGCTCGACGCCGTCGATGCCCGACGCCGCTTTGATGTTCCCCTCGGCCACCGCGTTTTCCATCTGCTCCAGCAGTTCGTTCTTGAACGCCACCGGCTGCCCCGCCTCGGCCGTGTCGGGCCAGCGGGCAATCACCGCGCCGTCGGAACGCACCAGCGAGAGCGTCAGTGCGCTCTCCCTCGACGCAATCCTCTGGTAAAAGTCGATCAGATAGCTCGGGCGCAGGCTGACGTTCACCGTCCCCGCGAAGCTGCCGTCGGCCGCGGTCCGCCTTCTTGTGAGATCAAAGAACGGTTCCCGGGTCTTCTTTCCGATCAGGACGCCCGTAATGTGCAAGCCTTGTCCACCGTTCTGGTGATAGCGGAAGAACTCCCGGTCGCCAAGATTCAGGTCGCGCGGAGCGGGAAAGTAGCGGTTGGTCAGGACGACGCTGCCGTCCGCCCCGGTAATCCAGGTGGACTGCACCTGCGGCAGCTCGGAGGTCATCGCGCGCAATGTGCGGTGATAGGCCTCCTCATTGGCACGCAATGCTGCATCCGTCTCGCCTTTCACCAGCTCGACCATGCGGCTCAATGTGACTTCGTTGGTGTCGAAGAGCTTGAGCGCATGCTCGGCGACGATATGGGACAGTCGCGCGGTGTCGTTCTGTCTTTCCTGGTAAATCTGGTGATAGCGGACGACGGCGACGCCAAAAAAGAGCATGAGGGGAAGGAGTGCGGCCATGACGAAGCTGGTCTGGAGCCAGGCCAGGGTACGCTGCTGCTTTCTCTCCGGGGAGAGGGAGTGGGGCACGGGGATGTTCCGGTTGGGTTTCGAGGGGAGATGCAGCACTGCCGCGCACCAAGTCAGGGCCGCATTATCGCCGTTCCGGCGAGACATCCGTGAAGAGGCCTCCGCCGGTTATCGCTAAAATTGATTCAGATCAACTTTTCCGGGCGGTTGAGCGTAATGTGTCGCAACGCAAACTATGCGTTCACACGGCCGGGAATGCGGGCAAAAAAAGCAACCACACTCCCCCATTTCCTTGACCCCAGTCATTTCCATACGGAAACAACAGGAATAAGCTTCAGTCATGCCCTTCGAGCAGAAGAGGCAGTCTGGCCGATAAAAAAGACAGGGAGACAACGGCACAGGCTAAACGAAGCGCGCCACACGACGTGCACGAGAAACAAGAAGGAAACACATCATGTGCCCGACGAACCTCATGGCCTCCCTGGCCCCCGCCGCCCTCCTGGCAAGCGCGGATTCCGCCTATCATCCGGTGTCGCATTTCCTGGTGGTGGACGACATCTCAAGCATGCGCCGCGTTATCGGCAGCCTGCTGAAGGACCAGCTGCGCAATGTGCGCATCTCGGAAGCAGCGGATGGAAAGAGCGCGCTCCAGATGCTCAAGGCCGCGGAAGCCGAAGGGAAGCCGTTTGATTTCGTCGTGACCGACTGCCACATGCCCCACATGGGCGGCATCGATCTCTTGCGCGCCATCCGCGAAGAGGACGCGCTGCACCACCTCCCGGTCCTGCTCGTCACGGCGGAAGCCACCAAGGACATGATCCTCCAGGCCGCCAAGGCCGGCGCCGACGGTTACATCGTGAAGCCGTTCAATGCCGACACGCTGCGGACCAAGCTCCACCAGATCATGTCGAAGCGCTCGCGCAGCCGGGCGACCGCAGCCGCCGTCGCGGCGGCGGCCTAATGAGGGCGATGGACCGATTTGCCGGAAACCGTCCGCTTGACGACCCGCGATTGCACCTTGCGCCAGACGTAACCAGCCAGCGCCATCAAGATCATTTTTCGCATTGCCTGCCTCCTGTTGCCGGACGCCGCAGAAGCGCGGGTCCGCATCTTTTATGACTGACGGCACGGGGTGCGGTTCCAGTCGGGGTGGGCATGGGTTGATCACAAATCATTCTGATATGCAACAGTTTATTTGTGGAAATTTTGATTCAAAGCAATAAATTTTCATGTGTCACGCAGTACAGTGCCGCATACCAAAAAGGCATCAATTCCGAGGTACCACAGCCTTTGAGGCGCCACTCCCGACCCGACTGCGCGCCCCAACAACGGCATTCCGCCGCGCGGAGTGCGTAGGAAACAGCGTGCAAAGTATTTCCGAACTCCTGAAATTCCTGACCGGCACCGTCTTCGCCGCGATGCCGCGCGACATGCTGCGCGAACTCGTGCTTCCACACGGCCACGTCGCCCTGCTGTCGCGCCGGCGCGCCGACATGATCATTTCCCGCGTGCGCATGGTCGCCGGCCTCTTTGCCGTGCTGACGCCGCTGTGGATCGTGATCGACCTGCTGGTCTTCAGCTGGCCGGTAACGGGCCTGCTGGTCGCGGGGCGCCTTGTCACCACCGTTGCCTTCGGCATGCTCGCCGTCTCCTTTCGCAAGTCGATCCGCATGCGCGAGGCCTACAAGGCGCTGGCGATGATGTTCGGCATCCCGACGCTGTTCTTTATCTACTCGCATCCCTTGCTGTCCCACTTCGACATGGCCGGCCCCGCCGCCGCGATTGCGGCCGGTTACGCCTTTCTGCCGTTCGTGATGATCGCCGGCCTGGCCGTTTTTCCGCTCACCGCGACGGAGAGCGCTGTCTTCGCCATGCCTGTCCTGTGCGCGGAAGCGCTGGTCGCGCTGCTGCAGCTGGACATGCTCAACTGGAGTTCGCACCTCGGCGCCTTCTGGCTCCTGTTCCTGATTGCGACGGTCGCCGCGCTGGCCGGCATGAGCCAGCTCAGTTTCATGATGTCGCTGGTGCGACAGGCCACGCACGACGGCCTGACCGGCTGCTTCTCGCGCACCAGCGGGGAAGAGCTGCTCGACATCCAGTTCCATATTGCGTCGCGCAGCGGCGCGCCGCTGTCTGTCGTCTTCCTCGACATCGACAATTTCAAGAAGGTCAACGATACCTATGGCCATGACGCCGGCGACCGCGTGCTGCGCACGATGACGGAAAAGCTGCGCAGCAACCTGCGGTCTGGCGATGTCCTTCTCCGCTGGGGCGGCGAAGAGTTCGTCATCCTGCTGCCGAATGCCAGCGGCGCCACCGCAACCAGCGCTGTCACCCGCCTGCGCGACATCGGCCTGGGGACGCGTCCGGACGGCGATCCCGTCACCGCCAGCTTCGGCATTGCCGAGCGCATCGCTGACGGCGTCACGGACTGGCATCAGCTCGTGGAAATCGCCGACCAGCGCATGTACGAAGCGAAAATGGCCGGCAAGAACCGCCTGGTCGGCTGCGCGGACCCGATTCAGTACGAGGCGGTGGTCAATGCGTAAACTCCTCGAAACCGTCCGCCTGGCGGTCATCCGGCTCTTCACCACCTTGCGCGGATTTGTGTTCGGCGCGACCGTCGGCGTGGCCGCCGTGGTCTTCCTCGGCGCGACACTTGCCTCGTCGCTGCTCTACGAAAAACTGCTGGAAGAACGTAATCTCGAATCCTCGTCCGAAATCGCCCGGCAAAACGTCGAATCGATCGTCCAGGCCCTGCGCCGCGGTGTGAGCCGCAGCCAGCTCGACGAGGTCATGGACGCGGGAAAGTCGACCTTCAAGACGACGGTGGACAGCCTCGATGTCTATCGCGCCGCCGGCGTCGAGACGCGAGAAATGCCGGATCACGTGCGTCTCGCCCTCAGCAGCGGCAACGCCGTGATCATCAAGACCGGCACCCATGTGATGTATGCCCAGCCCGTCCTGGCGGACGCCGAATGCCTGCGCTGCCACACGACGGCGAAGGCCGGCGACGTCCTCGGCGTGGTCGCCGTGAAGCACAACCTGCAGACCGTGACCTCCACCGTGCGCATTTACTATGTCGCACTGTTCCTCGCGCTCGCCCTCGTCGTGCTGCTGGCGGCGCTGGCGCTGACCTCGTTCGCCGCGCGCCGCCTCAAGCGATCGATGGACCTGTTCCGGGGCAAGGTCGAAACCTTCAACACCATCAAGGACTTCGACCGCTTCGACATGCACAAGGTCGACTTCGGCTTCGAGGAATTCAACGTCGCCTTCGACAACGTCGCACTGCTGGTGGACAAGATCAAGCGCGTGGCGGTGGACAAGGGCGTGCTGGAATTCGAGATCCGGCTGCTGGAAAAATTCATCATCACGTCCAACGTGGTGCGCGACTGGCGCGAGTTCATCAAGAACCTGCTGCTGGAGATCAATCCCATCATCGATGCCTATGCACTGGTGACCATCTTCCGCGTCGAGGAAGAAGCCTACGAATGCGAAGTCTTCTGGCGCAATCCGCCGCAGGAAAAGACGGTGCGCCTGTTCGAGAAGATCCTGCGCCGCCAGCTCGACGAGACGCCGTTCTTCCAGGGCGCGACGCTGCTCCCCATCGCCCACAATATCGCCGACGAGGAAGGCACGCTGCCGGACCTGAGCCCGCGCGATATCGAGGTGCAGACCAAGACGCTGCTGCTGGAAACGCCGAAGATCGGCGGCATCGTCGGCATCGGCGTGCAGTCGATGATGGCCGAGGACAATATCCGCAACATGGTGATCGGCAGCATCCTGACCACGCTGCTCAACCTGGTCGGCTCGGTCAAGGCGATCTACAAGTACACCAAGGACCTCGAGCACTACGCCACGCGCGATCCGCTGACCGACCTGTACAACCAGCGCATGTTCTGGGAATTGCTGGGCTACGAGATCGGCCGCTCGAAACGGCATAACCAGACCTTCGCGGTCATGATGCTGGACCTCGACAATTTCAAGACCTTCAACGACCGCTTCGGGCACCATTTCGGCGATGCCTTCCTGCAGAAGTTTGCCGACCTGCTGCACGGCGCGGTGCGCAACGGCGACATGATCGCGCGCTACGGCGGCGACGAGTTCTGCATCATCCTGCCGGAAGCCAGCGAGACGCAGGCGCACATGGTGGCGCAGCGCATCGCCGAGTCGCTCGATCACTTCTGGATGGACACGCCGGACGGCAACCGCATCAAGGCCACGTCGTCGATCGGCATCGCGCTCAGCCCCACGCACGGCGACAATCCCAAGGACTTGTTCCTCGTGGCCGACAACATGATGTACAAGGCCAAGGCCGCAGGCAAGAATGCGATTGCGATGCCGAGCGAGGACGAAATGGCGGAGGTCTTCCGCAAGGCCGGCGAGAAGGTGATCATGATCCAGAATGCGCTCGACCAGCAGCGCATCATCCCTTACTTCCAGCCGATCTGCGACGCGCATACCGGCGAGATCGTGATCCACGAGCTGCTCATGCGCATCCAGCTCGACGACCAGATCATCACCGCCAACGACTTCATCGCCGAAGCCGAGAACATGGGCATCGCCCACAAGATGGACTACCAGCTCATCGAAAAGGCATTCACCGAGGTCCGCCGCCAGGGCTACCAGGGCATGCTGTTCGTGAACCTGTCGCCCAAGGCACTGATCGTCGGCGAGTTTGCCTCGCATGTGAGCCGCCTGGCCGGGCAGTACGGCATCGAACCCTCGCGCATCGTGTTCGAGATCACCGAGCGCGAGACGGTGCGCAACCTTACGCTGCTGGAAAAGTTCGTGCTCGATGCCAAGGTGCAGGGCTTCAGTTTCGCCATCGACGACTTCGGATCGGGCTATTCGTCCTTCCAGTACATCAAGTGCTTCCCGGTGGACTACATCAAGATCGAAGGCGAGTTCATCCGCAACATGCTGCACGATGAAACCTACCTTGCCTTCATCAAGAGTATCGTGACGCTGGCCAAGGAGCTGAAGATCAAGACCGTGGCCGAGTTCGTCGAGGACGCGGATATCCTGAAGGCGGTCGGCGCGCTCGGCATCGACTATGCACAGGGCTATCACATCAGCCGTCCCTCGGCGAAGATGCATGTCCCGGAGGAAAAGCAGGGCCGCCAGGCAGGTTGAGGGGCCGCAAGCCCGGGTAGGGGTGCGGGAGTAATATGGCTGTTTTTGCAAGTCTTCCCCGGCCCGATGGACCTGAAACCGCCTCCCATTGCCCTGCCGCCCGCCGCCAGCCTTTCCTTGCCGGACGCTGAGGGCTATCCGCCCTTCGGTCGCTTTGCCGGCACTGCCGGCCGCATCGACTGGTCCGCACTGCGCGGTCCGTACGCGCGCAATGCGCTTTGGCGCCGTCTCCATCACAAACGCTGGCACTATGTCGCGCTGTCGACGGAGCAGTTGTTCTGCGGGCTCGCCATTGTCGACGTGGGGTGGACCAATACGGCGTTCGCCTACGCCTTCGACCGCCGCAGGCGCGCAATCGTGGCCTCCTTCTCGCAAGACGGCATTCCAGGGATCACCGCGCGTGTACCGGATACCCCCCAGGGCACGAGTCATTTCCGTTTTGCGGGCAGGCACATTCGCTGCCATACCTTGGACGACGGGCGGCATGCGCTGGAACTACGCTGCGGGGATTTCCGGATCGACGCCGAGTTCAGTGCAAGCAATGCAATGCCGCTGCTGGCGGTCGGCCCGATCGAGGGCGGCTCGGTGCATGCCACGCAAAAATCACCCGGCATGCCGCTCGCCGGCGAGGTGCGGGTGAAGGGCGGGAAATATGACTTGGGCGGTGGCGTGGCCAGCGTCGACTATTCCAACGGTCTGCTCGCCCGCGAAACGGAATGGCGCTGGGCGTCTGCCCACCGCCTCGATATCGGGTTCAACCTGCAGGCCGGCTACTTTGGCGGGCACGAGAACGCGTTGTGGCTGGATGGGCGGCTGGTACCGCTGGGCCTCGCCGTTTTCGATTACGACCGCACCGATCCAATGAAGCCGTGGCACATCCATACCGAGGACGGCCTGCTCGACCTGCATTTCGAACCGGAGGGGATGCGGCAGGAAGACAAGAACCTGCTGGTCGCCGTTTCCCGGTACGTGCAGCCGATTGGCAGTTTCAGCGGCTGGGTGAAGGCCGCGCCGGATGCTGCACCGCGGGAAGTCCGGCGGCTGGCCGGGATCACGGAAGACCATTTCTCCCGCTGGTAAGCGGCTAGTCGTCGCTTTCCCATTCCAAATCAAACCTTGCAAGCAATCGGTTTGCCCTGCGGCGGGGCAAGCGCCATAATGTCCTGAACGGGTTTTTGCGGTTTGCATGTAGGAAAGGAACGACCTATGCCTTACAGTACCGAAGCCATCCGTACCATTGCCCTTGTCGGGCACACCTCCAGCGGCAAGACCAGCCTTGCCGAAGCCCTGCTCCACGGCGCCGGCATGATCGGCACCCCGGGCAGCCTCGAGCGGGGAACCACCACCTGCGATTTCGATCCTTTGGAACGCAAGTACCAGCATTCGCTGAGTTCCGCCGTTATCCACCTCGACCACCGCGACACGCGCATCCACGTGCTCGACACGCCCGGCTATCCGGACTTCATCGGGCAAGCGATCAGCGCCCTGTCGGCGGTGGAAACCGCGGCGGTCGTCATAAACGCGCAGAACGGCCTTGAAATGATCACCGGCCGCATGATGGAGTGGGCGAAGCAGCGCAACATGTGCCGCATGATCATCGTCAACAAGATCGACGCCGACAACGTCGACCTGCCCGGGCTGGTCACGCGCATCCAGGAAACATTCGGCAAGGAATGCCTGCCCATCAATCTCCCTGCTGCAGGGGGATCCAAAGTGGTGGACTGCTTCTTCAATCCGGCCGGCGAGTCGGATTTTTCATCTGTGGAGGCCGCACATCGCGCGCTGGTCGACCAGGTGGTGGAAGTTGATGCCGACCTGATGGCCCTCTACCTCGAACAGGGCGAGATCGAGCCGGAACAGTTGCACGCGCCATTCGAACAGGCATTGCGCGAAGGACACCTCGTCCCCGTCTGTTTTGTCTCGGCGAAGAACGGTGCCGGCATCAAGGAATTGCTCGACGTCTTCGTCAAGCTGATGCCGAATCCAACGGAGGGTAATCCCCCGCTGTTCTACCGTGACGACGACAATGCGCCGGACAGGAAGAAGGAAATCCGCGCGACACCCGATCCGGCGCAACATGTGCTCGCGCACGTCTTCAAGATCGCCGTCGATCCCTTCATCGGCAAGATCGCGGTGTTCCGCATCCACCAGGGGACGGTGCGCCGCGACAGCATGCTCTACATCGGCGACGGCCGGAAGCCGTTCAAGGTGGCGCATCTCTACATGCAGCAGGGCAAGGAGCAGGTGGAAGTGCCACAGGCGGTGCCGGGCGATATCTGCGCGGTCGCCAAGATCGAGGACATGGTGTACGACGCCGTGCTGCACGATGCGGCGGAGGACGACCATATCCACCTGCGACCGTCCGTCTTCCCGACCCCGATCTTCGGCCTCGCCATCGAGCCGAAGAAGCGCGGCGACGAACAGCGCATGTGGGAAATCCTGCAGAAGCTGACGGCGGAAGATGCCTGCCTGAAGGTCGAGCACAATCCCACCACCAATGAAACCGTCCTGCTCGGACTGGGCGAGCTGCACCTGCGGTCGGCGCTGGAGCGCATGATGGAGGTGTACAAGATCGACGTCGCCACGCATCCCCCGAAGATTGCCTATCGCGAAACAGTTGCCGGCCGTTCCGAGGGGCATCACCGCCACAAGAAGCAGACCGGTGGCGCCGGGCAGTTCGGCGAGGTGTTCCTGCGCGTGGAGACCTTGCCCCGCGGATCGGGCTTCGAGTTTGTGGACGAGGTGAAGGGCGGAACGATTCCCGGACAGTTCATCCCGGCCGTCGAGAAGGGCATACGCCAGGTGCTGGATGCTGGGCCGCTGGCGGGCTTTCCCATGCAGGATGTGCGCGTGGTCGTCTATGACGGCAAGAGCCATCCTGTCGACTCGAAGGAAGTCGCCTTTGCGACAGCCGGCCGCAAGGCCTTCATCGATGCCGTCATGAAGGCCAGGCCGATGGTGCTGGAGCCGATCGTCAACATCGAGATCGTGACGCCGGAGGAATGCATGGGCGACATCACCGGCGACCTGTCCTCGCGTCGCGGGCAGATCAACGGGATGCAGACGGCGCAGGCGTCAGTGGTCGTCGTGTCGGGGCAGGTGCCGCTGTCGGAGCTGAACGGGTACCAGTCGCGGTTGAACTCGACTACCGCGGGGCGCGGCAGTTATACCGTGGAGTTCAGTCATTACGATATCGTGCCGCCTTCCACGCAGCAGAGGATGGTGAGCGAGCATAAGGTGGAGGCGGAAGAGTAGTTGTTATTTTCTTCGGTGGCCCGGTTCTGTTTTTTCTCCGTGGATGCTAGCCGGGACTGGCCCCGGCGGGCCACCTACCTTTTTACTTCGCCAAAAAGGTAGGCCAAAAAGGCGACCCGGTACGGTTTACTCTGATCGGTAACACATTAATTCAAGCACATGGGTAACAGTTTTTTACCCTATGGCTATCTTCATTGCTGGAGAGAGCCATGCCTTGGAAGGATGTCAAACCGATGGACGAGAAG